>NZ_JBSHMS010000038.1:0-64553 GCF_053645575.1 Nocardia sp. NPDC055321 | reverse complement strand
CCACCGCCGACGTACTGCACACCGTCGGCGTCGACACCCTGATAGCGGTCTACCCGTACCGGGCGATGGCAATGGTGTGCACCGCGGCCGCGGTCTCGCCCGGCCGATAGCGCCCTGCAGCACGGCGGCCCCATCGGGCCACGGCGGGGATCAGCGGGGCGGAAAGATCACGGACGTGGCCGTGGGGAGTTCGGTGGTCGGGTAGTCGAGCCAGTCATACAGGCGCGCGCAGTGAGGACATGACCCCTCGCAGAAACGCCCGGTACCGCACCTTCCTGTGTCCCGGGTTTTTGTCTCACGCCCTGATGCTCGAACAGGACGAGCGTACGGTATAGCGGAGAAGGAGGACCGATGACCGAGACCGATCGAGCAGCGGCCGCCTGGCTTGAACAGGTATGGGAAGGGCGATCGGTTTCCCGTGCGCGGCATTGAACCGCCTGCAACCTTCATCCGAAACCGTTGTCTCCCAACGGGTTTAGTGCCACTTGATCCCCGGCCCGCAGTACGCCAGGACCACCTGTGCTCCCGCGGGCAGCGCCGTGTCCACACGGTCACCGGCACCGGAACCGGCCGTGCGGGTGGCGGTCGATGATGCTGGCGCGGTGCCGGATTCGCCCGCTCGGGGCTGTCAGGCCGGGTGCGGGCCGACGGGGAGCGCGATCATCTTCACCGCCAGCACGAGCGCGGCGCCGAGGCCGATCCCGCCGGCGAGGGCGGTGGTGTACGAGCCGGTGAGGGCGGCCAATCCGGCGAACAGGACCAGGCAGGTCAGCGCGGTGAGCGTGGCCGTGGTCAGATCGGTCCGGGAACGGGCGAAGCGGAGACGCGCGGTAGGGCTGATCATGACCTGGTGTTAACCCACGACCCCGGTGACCAAACCGTGACCACCCGACCACGCCACCCGGATCCGCGCATCCGCGCAGGTAGGGGGTCTGAAAAATTTGTCGGCACCTCGGGGGACGATGCGGTCGAACCGGACGCCTCACCCTGCGAGCGGGCGCGGCAGCAACGTCGAGCGCCCCAATGCCAGGACCCGACCGAGGTCCGGGAAGCTCGCCAGGTCGACATAGCGCGGGTGAGCGCGCGTGAAGCGCCGACGTTCGGGCTGCTGGCACATCACGACCAGGTTGGCGTTCGTGGTCACCACCAGCTCGCAGCCCGGGCCGCATCCGCGTACCAGTCCGCGGCAGCCGCCCACGCTCCACCCGACGACGGCGATCGAGGCCCGCCGGGGCGGGCTCGCGCCGTGGAAGTGCTGGGTCGGCCGGATTCCGGCGGCGACCAGTTCGCCGATGAACCCGCGCGTCTTCGCCCGCGCGGTATCGCCGGCCCGGCGACGTCGCTGTGTGCGTGCGGTGGAAGTGGTTGTCATGGCAGGTCTTTCGTGATGCACCCGACCCCGAAAACGGGCTTACGGAGAACATTGCCTGCCCGCACGGGTCCAAACCCGCACCGCCGCAACGCTCTTACCGCCCGGCGGTACGGGATCGTTGCGGCATTCGGGACCACTTCACCCGTACGGCGTTTAGGTCTCGGCGGGGCGGATAGTTCGTTGGCGATAGCTCGCCGCGAGGGTTGCGCGGTGGACTATCTGCCGCGCGAGCGGCCCCGCGGGTGTGAACCCGAAAAGTTCGTGGCCGGCTTATGAGCTGGCGTCTCGGGCGACGGGCTCGCCCGCGTACAGATCGACGAACGAATCGTCGAAGCCGTTGTGCTCGAAACGGTTTCGAATAGTCCAGCTCAGTTGTGCGCTGGTGATTCCGGTCCGGGTGGCGTTGACCCGCACGATGGTGGGAACTCGACTCAACGCACCGCCGAGGTGACGTGCTTCCAGGACCGTGATGGGGCTGTCCGCGGTGGGACCGGCGTGCTTGTAGCTTCTCGTGAGAGATGTCCAATTGCTCGATAGATGTCCGTAGCTTGTCCGATTGGACATTTAGATGAGAACAGCCCTCGGCTGTTTGCTTGGTCGGTGGGATCGGTAGCTATGGCTGTAAGAGGTCTGTGCGAGTTCCTTGCTGGGCCCGAGTAGCTCCTCGATGTGAGATCGCTGCCCCGATATCGGAGCGGCACAGGCGCCTTTCGAGTCAACAGTCTTGCGGCAGTTGTCGTTTGATTCGTATACGTGGCCGCCTGGTGTGTGAATTCCGGGCGTGGAAGGGTGTAGGCACTGCTGGTCACCGCCGCGCTGGCCACGAGGTCTCCGGCTGTTCAGATTTGCTTGGTCGCTCATCCGAAATGCCCGGGGCTTCACCTGTATGCGAACTGTGGGCAACGGTTTCCACCGAACATGATGATGGGGTGGCACCGTGTAGCGGTGCCACCCCATCAACGCCTTCGAGACACCGCCTAGGCGGGCTGGAATTGCCAGGTGATGAATTCGCTGCCCATGCCTTCTTTCTCCATCGCGAACAGCCAGCGCAGTGACTGGGCGGGGGAGTAGGAGATGAGCTTGTCGGTGAAGGTGGCGTGCCGGAGCCGGAATCCGCTGCCCGAGGGTTCGGCGGTCCAGACGTCGGCGTTGGCGTCGGTGTCCTGTTTGATGCCGCTGGTGGTGTACTTCCAGCCCTGGTAGCCGCCCCAGTTACAGCCCTGGGACCACACCACGTAGCCGTTGCCGCGGGGCAGGAACTTGAACCACGAGCCGCGGTTGTCCGCGTCGGTGCACACGATCGCCCAATCCCAGTTCGTCGAGATCTCGTGTGTCACACCGCGAGTGGGCTGTTTGGCCAGGACCAGGTAGCCCCAGGTGTCGGGAACGATTCCGGTGTCGGACATAGCCGTATCCTCTCGAAACGGCCCGCCATCGGGCGGGCCGGTGCCGATCACATCCGAGCCCACCGGCACCGGAGGGTGTTCCCGGTGGCCGTTCCCGCGTGTGGACCTGTCTTTCACGGTAGGGCGACGATCACATCGAGTCCTGGGAATCGAAGGGTATGGCGTTGAGGCGCAACATGTTTGGCACGCAATGTCACCCGTTTCGTCGGCTGGGTGGGGTAATGCGGTGTGTCGTTCACGGGGTGACGATCGCGAATGCCGGGTCGGGTGCGTCGAGCAGTGCCCGGAGCCGGTGCCAGGCGCGGAGGTCTCCGACGAGGGTGACATGGTCCCAGGGGGCACCGTTCAGCAGCGCCGGGAGTTGGGTGGTGGTGAGGGTGACCGTCAGGTCGGTCGGGGCGGGGGTGCGCGGGTCGGGTGTGCGGATCAGCGCACCGTTGGACAGGGCGGTGCGCATAACGGTGTCGTTGTCGGTGAAATGCCAGTCGATGCACAGTGATTGCGTGGCGGCGCGGAGCCCGTCCACGCGGATGGCGAGGGTGTCGAACAGTTGGCTCGGGCTCAGCGCCGCGGCCATGCCCGCACCGAATTCGAGGGCGGGCGCGGTGATCTCGCCGAGCAGCTCTTTCGCGCCGGTGAGGTAGAACCCGCGCCAGGTCGCGTTCTCGGCGCCGTATCCCAGGCGGGTGTACACCGCGGCGAGTGCGGTGCGGGCCCGGTGATGGGCGGGGTCGGCGAAGACGGCGTGTTTGAGCAGTTCGGCGGCGAACCTCAGGTCGCCGGCGTCGGCGTAGACGGTTGCGTGGTCCACGACCGCGTCGATCCCGCCCAGCACGTGGACGTAGCGGTGGGCGAGTTCGGTGGGAGGATGCTGCCACAGCGAGCTGGGATGGCCGTCGAACCAGCCCATGTAGCGCTGGTAGATGGCTTTGACGTTGTGGCTGATCGAGCCGTAGTAGCCGCGCGCGTTCCACGCCGAGTCCAATTCCGGTGGCAGGGTGATCGTTTCGGCGATCTCGATGCCGGTCTGTCCCTGGTTCATCAGGCGCAGGGTTTGATCGTGCAGGTAGATGTAGAGGTCGCGCTGCTGGGACAGCAAGCGGGTCAGGTTCTGGGTTCCCCAGGTGGGCCAGTGGTGTGATCCGAAGGCGACATCGGTGTCGGCGGCGAACATCTCGATCGCCTCGTCCAGGTAGCGCGACCACATCCGCGGGTCGCGCACTTGCGCGCCACGCAGGGTCAGCAGGTTGTGCAGGGTGTGGCGGGCGTTCTCGGCCACACACAGCACCCGGTGCCGGGGGAAGTGGAAGTTCATCTCGGCCGGGGCTTCGGTGCCGGGGGTGAGCTGGAACACGATCGGCACCCCGTCGATCGTTTCGCGTTGACCGGTGCGGGTGATGTCCACGGTCGGGGCGATCAATCCGACGGTGCCGCGCGAGCCGGCGATGCCCAGACCGACTCCGACGTGCCCGTGGGGGCCTACTTCGAGGGTGACACCGGACATGTAGTTCCCGCGGCGGTTCATCGCGGGACCGGCGTAGACGTTCTCCGAGACCGCCTCGGCCATGAACCCCGCGGGCGCCACGACGGGCCGGGTTCCGGGGCCGTCGGGGAGCACACCGTGCACGCCGCCGAAATGGTCGACGTGCGAGTGCGTGTAGATCACCCCGGTCACCGGCCGGTCCCCGCGGTGCTCGCGATAGAGCGCGAGTCCGGCCGCGGCGCATTCGGCCGAGATGAGCGGATCGATCACGATCACCCCGGTGTCGCCCTCGACCAGGGTCATGTTCGACAGGTCGAAGCCGCGGATCTGATAGATCCCCTCGGCCACTTCGAACAGGCCGTGTTTACGGCACAGTTGGCTCTGGCGGAACAGGCTGGGGTGGACCGTGTCCGGGCACTGGCCGTCGAGGAAGTCGTAGGCGGACAGGTCGAACACCACACGCCCGTCGGCGGCGAGGATCCGGGGCTCGGTGAGGGTGGCGACGAACCTGCGCTCGGCGTTGTCGAAATCGGTGCGGTCGGACATATCCGGGGACATCCAAGACTCCTTCTCGATGATCGCTCGCTCAGGTCCCAGCATGGTGTCGGCGCTGGTGGCGGCGCTTCACCCCGATCAGGTGAGTTGGTGTGGGGCGAGCGAGCACGACACTGGCCGAGGTGTCCGATGCACCGAACCCGCGCACCGCGCGACGACGTTCCTGGGCGACCTCGATCGAGGCGACCGGGCTGACCGGCATCGCGTTCGCGGTGTTGAGCAGTGTCGCCGTGCTTTTGGTGCGTCCGCTCTCGGGGCACCAACCGGCCCGGGACGCGGGCGCGGCTCTGTTGCGCGGGGGCACGCACCACACCGAAGTGGTCGTGTCGGGGTATTTGATCGTGTTCGCCGCGATCGCGTTGTTGTGGTTCATCGGCACACTGCGCCGCCGCCTGGGCGACCGGGAGGACAAGCTGTTCGCCACGGTCTTCCTCGGCAGCGGACTGATCCTGATCGCGATACTGCTGATCGCTTTCGCCGTGCTGGCCACGCCGAACGCGTTGGCGCAGTGGGCTGATCCGGTCACCGCCGCGTCGACGGCACCGTTCGCGCACGCGCTGGCCTCGGAACTGCTCACCGACCTCGCGCCGCGGGTGGCAGCGGTCTTCATCGCGTCACTGTCCTCGCTGGCTCGCCGCACCGGCGCGTTACCGCGCTGGCTGGTGGTGGTCGGTGTGCTGGCGGCGATCGCGTTGCTGGCCGGATCGGGGCTGCGATGGCCGGTGTGGTGGCTCCTGCCGGCGTGGACGTTGCTGGTCGGAGCCGAGATCGTGTTCCGTGCCGACCACCCGCACCGATCGCGAGGTGATCAGCCCATCGAGCCGCCATCGCTCGGGTGATGGGGACAAAGCGCTCGGTCGGTCGCGATCCATCGTCTCCGCACCGGTGTTCGCTCGGCGCGGAGTCATTCAACCCAACCGCAAAGGAGAATTCCGATGAACACCTACACCGCAGGCAGCGTTCTGGTGGGCAGCGCCCACGCCCAGGAGCTTCGTGACTGGTATTGCCGGGTCCTGGCACCCGAGCAGATCGGTGACGGGCCGTTCGTTTTCGGTGGAACATTGCTGATCATCGAAGACCGGGACGATGTCGCCGACACCAACCTCGAACCGGGGCGGGTGATCGTGAACTTCCACGTCGAGGACTTCGATACCGCCGCCGCCCAGCTCACCGCCGCGGGCGTCGACTGGGTCGCCGCTGCGCACGATCGACCCGTGGGCCGGTTCGGGACCTTCACCGATCCCGACGGCAACCTGCTCCAGATCATCCAGTTCGCCCCGGACGCGCACACCACGCCCGCGTCCTGACCGGGACCGCGTACCAGGGAATCATAAACACCGGTCTGTGGTTCCCGCGTGCGCGCGGCATCACCCGAGCATTCGATTCGATTGCGCGGCAACGGTATTCGCTGCGGAGCCTGTCGATGCCGCGTCGCGTTCATCCCTCAACACTCTGGTGCCTGGTCCTGGTGGAGGGTCACCGATGCTGTGCGGTTTCGTGCTCGTGATTGTCGGCGGCGTCTGTCCGGTCTTCGTCGGGTGCGGGGCCGCGGAGGTGGGGCAGGACCAGGGCGATCGCCGCGGCGAGCGCGGTGACCAGCACCGCGGCCCAGCCCGGTGCCCACGATTGCTGGGGCGGGCTGTGGAACCACACCTTGGACGCGGTGAGACCGTGGTGATGGCGGCTGACCAGCGCGGCCACGATCGAGGGCGTGATGAAGGTGAGCAGCGCGATGACCAGGGTGGCGGGGTCCTGGGGGACGATGACCGTGAGGCAGTAGCCGCCGATCGCGGCGACCACGACCGCGATGAGGACCGCCTGGGTTTGGGTGTGGAGTGAGACGGTCGTGGCCACCACCGCCAGCGCGATCGTGGCGACCACCGCCACGACCGGGTGCGGGTGGCGGGTACCCACGATCACCCCGGCCGCCACAGCCCCGATGAGCAGGGCGATAGTCCAGGCCGGCAGGGGCGCGGACACCACCACCGCGCTCGCGGCGATGGTGAACGCCATCGCTACCGCCAGCAGCACACCGTCGCGTCCGGGCAGCAGCAATGCCGCTGCGGCGGTGGCGATCACGGTCAACGCGATCCCGATGATCATGCGGAACAACCAGTCATCATGTGCGGCGAGCCAGTCGGTGCGCAGCAGCGACAACGCCACCAGCACCATCACCGCCGCGACGGGTCGCAGCGGTAGGTCCTGGGTGGGAGCGGATTCACCGCGCGGGAATGTCCAGGCACTCCAGCACACCAGCACCACCGCCACGACGATCAACGCCATCGGCGGCGGGTCCAGCACCAGCCACGTCAGTACCGGTCTGGCCGCGCTCTGCGTTCCCGCCACCGAGAACCGGCCCGCGAGCAGGATGCCGGACAACGCGCCCAGCAACAACGCCCCACGCCCGGCCCGAGAGCGGCCGGCCAGTGTCGGCAGCGCGCCCAACAGCGCTCCGGCGATGATGGTGTCGGCGAAGGCGAGTGAATACATCTGCGAACTCGCCACGCGGGCCAGCAGATGGCTGCCGGCCAGCAGTACGGTGAGCCCGCCCGCGGCCAGCCACGCGGTGCGCGTGGTGACCGACTCGCACAGCACGGCCACCAGGACCGCGGCCAGTGCCGCGCACGCGGCGGTGCGCGGCACGTTGAACAACATCAGTTGCAGATTCGGTGTCGAACCCTTTGCGGCCCAACCGAAATCGATCGGAGTGGTCACCGCCATCCCCGCGACCGCGGCCGCGGCCGCAATCGCCGCGACCACATTCCACGCCGGGCGACGACCCGCTCGCGCGTCCCCGGCACCGGCCGCTGACACTCGCGGGTGGGCGGCATCGCTCATACAGCCGACCACCCGTTGTCCACCGCCAGCACGGCGCCGTTGACGTTGCCGGCTCGGGCCGAGGCCAGGAACACGATGACTTCGGCTTGCTCCTCGGCGGTGGCCACCCGTCCGATGTTGGCCCCGTACCGGGCGAGCACGGTGGGCCCGAGTGCGTCGGGGTCCGAATACACGCGCAGGTTGGTGGCCGTGCCACCGGGAGTGATCGCGTTCGCGCGAATTCCCCTGTCGCGGTACATGACCGCGATCGAGCGCATCAATCCCAGGAGCCCGTGTTTGCTGCTGGTGTAGGCCGCGCCCGCGGCACTTCCGCGCAGCGATGCCTCCGAGGCGGTGAACACGATCGCTCCCGCACCGGAGGCGAGCAGGCTCGGCATCGCCGCGCGGGTGAGCAGGAACGGCGCGTGCAGGTTGATCCGCAGGACCCGATCCCATTCGGTGAGTGGTGTGTCCGCGACAGCGGACATGCTGTCCATGACCCCGGCGTTGTTGACCAGCACATCGATGCCGCCGAACGCGCTGACCGCGGCCGAGGCCACCGAGTCGGCCACCGCCGGGTCGGACAGGTCCCCGATCGCGGTGACCGCCTCCCCACCCGCTACGCGGATCTGCGTGGCCGTATCGATGGCGGTGTCCTCGTTGACATCAGCCACCAGGATGCGAGCGCCCTCGGCGGCGAACCGCAGCGCGCTCGCGCGCCCGATTCCCGACCCCGCTCCGGTCACGATGACCGATTTGCCGACAAATCCGGTGTCCGATGCCATGCTGCGCGTCCTTTCTCTGGGTGGGGGAGCGGTGCGCGATCGGGCAGGTCCCCTTGCGATGGCTCGCTCGGTGTCGATGCTGCAGTGGCAACGCGGAGCGGACCTCACCTGGCCGGGGTGATCTCTCGGGCGGGCCGCGTCAGCGGGTGGCGGCGTGAGTTGTCTCATGGGGCCGGGTGCTCGTATCACCCGGCGCGGGTGAGGTTCGGTGGTCCGAATGCGGCGATGGTGCAAGGGAATTGGCACGACAACCATGTGAGGTACATCATGAATTTCCCGATCATCGACCTGGGCTCGGCCGCGATCAATCTCGCCGACACGGTCACCTCGATCATGTCGAACATCACCTACATGCTGCAGGCGTGGGGGTCGCTGTGACCCCGCCCGCCGCACCCACCCGCTCCACAGGTGCACAGGCGGCGACCATCGATGGCCGTGGGCAGGCCCGCCGGGTCGCGATCATCGGCGCGGGAGCGCTCGGGTCCGCACTCGGGCGGATCTTGGCCGACGCGGGACATCGGGTGTGTTTCACCAGTCTCGACACGCGCATGGTCGCCTCGGCCGCCGCCGCGGCGGTCACCGCCGGCACGGGGTCGGCGCGCGAAGTGATCGAGTTCGGTGAGATCGTCGTGCTGTCGGTCCCGTTCGAGAGCGTCGACGCTCTCGCGGCCCGCTACGGTGGTGCGCTCGCGGGCAAGATCGTGATCGACCCGACCCAGCCCATGATCCGCACCGCCACCGGGATCGAGGCGGTGCCCCGGCCCCCGAACATCACCGCGGCCCAGCTCCAGCAATCGCGCCTGCCCCGCTCGCATGTGGTCACCGCGTTCGGTCACTTCCAGGCCCCGGACCTGCTGCGGCTGGGCCGCTACGGCCAGAACGGGCTGGCCGAACGGGCCGCGATGTTCTTCGGCGGCGATGACCCCGCATCCAAAACCGCTGTGGCGCACCTGATCCGGGACGCGGGTTTCGCCCCGTCCGATCTCGGGACGCTGACCGATACCCGCACGCTCGAATTCGATGCCCCCGATTTCGTCGGCGCGGACCCTCGAGCGCTGGCCGCGGCCAGCGTGCGCCTGGCCCACATCGGGCAGTGAGTGTGCGCGTTCGGGTTCGGGTTCGGTGAATCACCCCATCCAGGTGAGGTAGCTGGTAATTCGCCAGATTTACCGTGAGGTATGACAACCGGACAGACACACGATGAGGTCCCCGCGGACCCGGGCTCGAGGGTTTCGCGTCGAGGGGCGTTGCTGGGGGCCGCGGCCGCCGCGGTCGCGGGAGCGCTGGTCGGGGGCGGCGCGATCGCGGTGTCCACCCGCGATGGTGAGGACTCTCCGTCCGGGGGCGGTACGCCGGTCCCGGGCGGGGAGTCGGTCGATGACGCGCTGGTCGGCTCCCGCGCGTTCGAGGCGGTGGTGTGGGGTATGCCGATCGTGAATTTCGATCGGATGCTGCAGGCCTCGATCGCGGTGGGCGCGGGCGCGAACACGATCGTGTACTGGTCTCGGCTGGTGGACTGGAAGAACCAGACCTTGACCCCCAACCCGAACGCGATCTACCTGATGCCGTTCTACGACACCAGCACCGGCCCGATGGTGCTCGATATCCCACCCGCCCAGGGTGATTCGACGATCACCGGGTCGATCGACTCCGCCTGGCAGACCCCGCTGGCCGATGTCGGTCCGGCCGGCACCGACCGAGGCGCGGGCGGACGGTACCTGATCCTGCCGCCCGGCTATGCCGGTGACATCCCGGACGGGTACATCGTGCTGCGCTCGGAAACCAACGCCGGGTTCGCGTTGCTGCGCTCGAATCTGACCACCGGCGACGACGCGGACCTCGCGCGCGCGGTCGCCTACGGCACCCGGATCGGCTTCTACCCCCTCGGCGCGGCACCGACCGCCACCTCCTACGTCGATGCCTCGGGCAAGGAATTCGACGCGACCATTCCCTATGACCGCGAGTTCTTCACCGCACTGAACCGGCAGGTGCAGGCCGAGCCGTGGCTGGCCCGGGACATGGCGATGATCGACCAACTCCGCACCATCGGCATCGTCAAAGGCGCGACGTACCAACCTGATCCGACCCTGACCAGCACACTGGATGCCGCGGCGGTCCGCGCCCGGGACTGGCTCGAGCAGCAATACGTCGCCGCGTTCGACCCGCCCTTCTACCCGGGCTCGCACTGGGCGGTGCCGGTGAACCAGAACCTGATCGCCGCCCTGCAGAACGGCTACGCCGATCCCGCGGTCTACCCAATCGATGCGCGCGGGCTGACGTATTCGTTCATCTACTTCGCCGCCAAAACTCTCGGATCAGGCCAGTTCTACCTCGAAACGATCACCGACCGCGACGGCCACGACCTCGACGGCGCCAAGAACTACACCCTGACCGTCCCCGCGGACGCGCCGGTCAGCCTGTACTGGTCACTGACCGCCTACGATCGCGGCACCCACACCCTCATCCGTGACGTGGACTGGCCCAGCCGCGCGTCCAACACTCCGGGGCTGGTCACCGACAGCGACGGATCGGTCCGGATCTACATCGGCCCCACCCCTCCCGCAGGAAAGGGAACCAGCAACTGGCTTCCCACCAAGGCCGGTAGCACGATCGAGATCATGGCCCGCTTCTACGGCCCCCAACCCGCTCTGCTGGACAAAACCTGGACACTGCCCGACATCGAACCCGCTTGATCCGACACTGCACGCCCCATACCCATGCGGGCAAGGCCGCCCGGCGGCACGAAAAGGGGTCTGCCGATCCCCGCGAGTGATCGCGTGCAGGATGGATCGGCAGACCCCGGGGGCGCCGGTGGGCGGCTCACAACCGATACCGGTGCCCGGCTTCACGGCTCCGTCTCGGAGCCAAGACACAGGACGCGGATCAGGACTGGGTGAGCGCGGTCGCCGCCTCGTCGATGAGATCGGCCACCGCGCCGGGCTGCGAGGCCAGCGAGGCGTGACTCGCCTCCAGCTCGATGATCTTGCGCGGGTTCATGCGCTGCGCCATGCGGCGTTCGTTGTCCGGGTTGATCATTCGGTCCTCGGTCGAGACCTGATACCAGGTGGGTTTGACCTTCCACGCCGGCGCGGTGACCGTGTCACCGAACGTCGAGGCCAACGGAGCCTTCTGGGTGACGGCCATGACCAGGGTCTGGTCCTCGGGCAGGTCCTGGGCGAAGCTCTCGGCGAACTTGTCCTGCGCGATCCACAGGTAGCCGTCCGAATCCGGAGCCAGGTTCGCGATCGCGGCCGGCGGCAGCTGCTCGCTGATCGCGCCGGGACTCTCCCCGGCATCGGGCGCGAACGCCGCGATGTACACCAGTCCCACCACGTTGGGCAGGTCACCGGCCTCGGTGATCACCGCGCCGCCGTAGGAGTGCCCGACCAGCAACACCGGCCCTTGCACCTGCGCGACCATCTTGCGGGTGCGCTCGGCGTCATCGGCGAGTGAGGTGAGCGGGTTCTCCACCGCGAACAGCGAGGTGTAGCCGCGTGCGCGCAACTCGACGATGACCTTCGCCCAATGGGCGGCACCTCCCCAGAAACCATGAACCAGAACGATCGTCGGCTTGTTCGCCACCGTGTTTCCTTTCCCTGGAACGAGCATCGGATATCACCTCTCACCGACCCCGAAGGGCCGGTGTCGTACGGGCTTCGCCCCGGTGATGAGAGTGCGGGCGCCTTGACCGACGCGAGCACTACCCACCATATTTGGACGATGAGGCATGAACCATGACCGAATTACCGAGATATTTTGCCGATCAGCCAGAGCGTGGAGAAGTGTTCGCGGCGGCTTCGGAGATCGACGCGTTGTCGGAGATCCTGCATACCGTGCGTCTGCGCGGCGACGGCGTGGTGCGCTGGGCCCCGTCCGAGCCGTTCGCGGTCCGCATGCGGGCCGGGACGCGGGTGATGCATCTGGTCGAGCACGGCGGCGTCGAGTTGTGCGTGGACACCCTCCCCGAACCGCTCACGCTGACCGCGGGAGATCTGTGTCTGCTGCCCACCGCGGACCCGCACACGCTGCGCGCCGGCACCCGGGCACCCGCGGGGGAGCCACCGCGGGACCGTTGCGATGACCTCGAGGCGGACGATGGAACACGGTGGGTCACCGGGCGTTTCGCGGTCGAGGACACTGCCGCGGTGCCGCTGCTGAGTGTGCTCCCGCCGGCGATCGTCGTGCCGGGCGCACCTGAGCGGGAATGGCTCGCGGTCAGCCTGCGACTGCTGCTCGCCGAGGTGAACACCCCGAGTCCCGGTGCGGCGGTGATGATTTCCCGCATCCTGGATCTGCTGTTCATCCACACCTTGCGCGAATGGGCCGCACGCCGAGACGCTCCACCGGGCTGGCTCACCGCCGCGTTGGACCCGGTACTCGCGCCGGTACTCAGTGCCGTGCATCGTGATCCGGCCCGCCGGTGGACCGTGACCGCGCTGGCCGAGCTCGCGCTGGTGTCGCGGTCGGGGTTCACCGAACGGTTCACCCGCGTGCTGGGCCGCTCACCCGGCGCCTATGTCACCGACTGTCGGCTCGATCGCGCTGCCCACCTGCTGCGATCGGACGATCGCTCGGTCGGTGCGATCGCGGGGCTGGTCGGATATGACTCCGAGGCCGCGTTCAGCCGGGCCTTCGCCCGCCGATTCGGCGCTCCGCCCAGGCGCTGGCGGACCTCGACCCCGCCACTGATCGATCCCTCGCCCACCCGCGTCGCGCGGTGACCGGCAGCCGGGCCGGTGGGCGGGGCGCGGAGAGGAGCACGAGTTCGGAATCGGCGTGGTCGCGAGCCGGTGTGGGCGGACCACGAGGCCACCGCGACAGTGGCATACGCTGCGCCGGTGGCCAGCACCGGCACCAGCGCCGCGACGATGATCAGCACGGTCCAGGTCATGAGCGGCTCCTTCGGGAAGGGGGTTCCCGCAGCGCTGCGGCCGTTCTCGCCGTTCTACCCGAAAACTGTCGGCGACAACAGCTCTCGACTCACGTGCGCCGCACCCGGTTCCGGGTCACCTGTGCGCCGCGGCCCGCGCGAGATGCCCGCTTGTCGCGGATACCGTTCGCGCGGTCGTGTCGGCGCGGGGGTCAGTGCAGTGTCTTGTCCAGCAGTGCGCTCAGATGGGTCGCGAGAGGTTCGATGGCGGGTGAGGTGGCCAGCAGGTCGATCGCGAGCCGGTCGTCGAACCAGAAGATCACCCCGGCGTGCAGGTGTTGGAGCAGGTCGAACATGGCGAAGCTGGCGTGGGGTGGGCTCGCCATGTTCGCAGGGGAGTACCGGACGTGGAATCGGGGCTCGAATCCGGTGACGGTCAAGGATTTCGGGGTCCGCAGGTGGGGGACGCGTCCCCAGTTGGTCAGCAGAACCGGGACCGGTCCGAGGCTGTCGAAGACCTGTTGGGCGTGGAACGGGGTGCGCGTGATGACGCCGGTGTCCATGTCGTGGCGGAACGCGGCGCCGATCTCGGCGGCGAGGTCGATGCTCGCGGGATCGAGTGTGCGGGTGCGGAAGTGGGCGAATCCGAGGGCGTTGGTGATGTCGGTGTACCCGGCCGCCGGTTGGACCCGTTCGCGCAGGTCGACCATGTACACGTAGCCCACTTGCGAGGCCGGGACCTGGTGCGTGGCCGCGGCCGCGCGCACGAACGCCGCGGAGATCTGCTCGTTGATCGTCAGGTCGTACCGGCGCCCGCGCCGCACGAGGGCGGCGGTCTGCTCACGCGAGAGCTGCACGCGCCGCATCGGAATCGTCGCCGGCGGCGGGCCTTGGCCGGGGTCGGGGGGCGCGACGGCGGTTGTCGTGGGCGCGTGTGGGGGTTCACTGTCGGGGGCGGGGTCGATACCGCGGCTGTGCAGGAACTGCTCGACCGGTTCGGGCAGCGGGCGGGGGTCCCGGCGGCTGGGGGTCGTGCCGGTGAGCAGGTCGGTGTAGGTCGAGAAGATCTCCTCGAGCAGCGCGAGCGCGTGCCGCGCGTCGGCGATGCCGTGGTGGGCCACCACGCTCACCACCTGACGCCGGTGCGGGTAGCGCTGCACATAGACCGCGACCACCGCCTCCGACTGCGTCACGGTCAACCCGTCGAGGACATCGGAGTTGCTGTTATCGGCCTCGTGCACGATCACGGTGGGGGCGTGGCCCTCGGCGAGCATGTGCCCGCGCGCGTCGCCGTCCAGGCGAGCACACAGCACCGGATAGCGTTCGCTCACCACCTGCACCGCCCGGCTCAGCCCGGCGATATCGAGGTCGCCGATGGTCTCGACGCCGTAGCCCACATAGAGCCCGGTACTGAAGGTGAACGATTCCTCGCTCGGGGCCAATGCCCTGATCACGGTTGCCATGGACATGGATGTACTCCTTTGTTCGAGAAGGGAATTCGAAGACTCGACGCCGTCCGGCGGTCGGAGCGAATGTGGTGCGTTCACAACCCGATTGCGAGGGCGGAGCGCGCGTGGCCTCAGCGTGCGCCCGAGGCGGCGGGTTCGATGTGCGGCGCGGTCGCGGGTCCAGGGTCCGTCACGGTGCCGACCTCGCTGGGTGTGGTGGGCCGCCACAGGGTGATGAGCGCGAACACGGCTCCGGCCAGGCACATCAGCACCGACACCATGGTGGCGGTGTGCATTCCGTCGACGAAGCCCTGCTGCACCACCGCCAGCACGCGCGACGACTGCTCAGTGGGCAGGCGCAGGGCCGCGCTCACGCCCGCGACGACCGACGTGCCGGCGGCCTCCTGCTGGTCCGCGGACAGCCCGAGCGCGCCGAGACCGGTATGAACACGGTGGGTGTAGGTCGCGGCCAGGATCGATCCCAGGATCGCCACCCCGAGGGCGCCGCCGAGTTCGCGGGTGGTGTCGTTGACCGCCGACCCGGCCCCGGCGCGGGCTTCGGGCAGCGCGTTCATGATCACTACCGTCGCGGCGGTCTGCACCAACGCCAGGCCCGAAGCGACCAGTGCCATGGACACCACGATCGTGGGCCAGTAGTCGGCGTCGACCCCGACGGTGGTCATGATGAAGAATCCTGCGCTCATCAGGGCCAAGCCCGCGGAGACGATCACCGCCGGGCGCAGGATCCTGCTCGCGGCGGCCGCCAGCGGCGAACACACGGCCATGACCGCGGCGAACGGCAGCAAGCGCACGCCCGCGGACAGGGTGCTGTAGCCCAGCACGGCCTGGAAGTACATGGTGGCCAGGAAGATGAACCCGAACAGGCTCGAGAACGCCACCGCGATCGACACCGACGCCGCGGAAAAGGCCCGATTCGAGAACAGGCGCACATCCAGGATCGGCTCGCGCGCGGTGAGCTCACGCACCACGAACGCGGCCAGGAACCCCGCTGCGACAACGAATCCGGTGATGCTCGTGCTCGAGGTCCAGCCGTGCTCGGGGCCTTGGATCAGACTCCAGACCAGCGCGCTCACGCCTACGATCGAGGCCAGCACACCGGCGATGTCGAAGCGGCCCACCGCGTACTGCGATCCCGCGGGCACCCACGCCAGCGTGGCGGCGGTGACCGCGACCCCGACCGGGAGGTTGATCCAGAACACCGACGACCAGGACAAGTGCGTCAGCAGCGCCCCGCCCACCACGGGGCCGATCGCGAGCGCGGCACCGGCGGTGGCCGCCCAGATTCCGAGTGCCGTCGCGCGTTCGCGTGGATCGCGGAAACTCACCGTGATGATCGCCAAGGTCGCCGGGAACACCAGGGCCGCGAACCCGCCCAGCCCGGCCCGCGCGCCGATCAGTACCGCCAGCGACGGCGCGAGCGCGGCCGCCACCGACACCGCGGTGAATCCCGCCACGCCGGTCAGCAGGATCCGCCGCCGCCCGAACCGGTCTCCCAGATAGCCGCCGGTGAGCAGTAATCCGGCGAAGACCAGGGTGTAGGCGTCGACCACCCATTGCAGCCCGGACCCGTCGGCGCCGAGGTCGCGGGCCAGGGTCGGCAACGCGACGTTCACGATCGAGTTGTCGATCATGACCAGCAATTCGGCCAGGCACATCACCGCCAGCACGAGATATCTCTGAGGCATGGCACTTTCCTTCCGCTCTCGGCCGAGGTTCCCGCCCGAGTGCGGGAGCCTCGGGGAGTGGGTGATCAGGCCGAGACTGCGGCGTGTGCGTTCGGGGCGAATTCGATGACCTGCAGCAGGTTGCCGTCCGGGTCGGCGAAGGTGCCGAAGCGTCCCATCGCCCGATCGGCCACGGGCACAACCCATTCCACACCCGCCGCGTGCAAGTGCTCAGCGGTGGCGTCGAAGTCCTCGACGTGGAAGTTCACGATCACCCGGCCCGGTTCGACGTTGGCCGGGGTGACATCGTCGCGCTGATCGATCACCAGCAACACACCGCCCAGATCGAACGGGCCGTCCCCGGTGTGCTCGGGTGCCAGGACCCGGCGGTACCACTCGCGCAGTTGCTGCGGGCGGGTGGTTCCCAACAGGATGCTGCCGACTGTGAGGGTGGACATAGCGATCTCCTTTGCTGTGGAGGAAGGGGGTTCGGGGCTCGCGGGCACCGTTGCCCGGGCTCGGATTATCGAATAGGTGATGCACCTGCGTACTTGCATCACACAAGCGACGATAGCCAGCGAACTTTCATCATGCAAGCGGTTTGATAGACTGGAATCATGCTAGGAAAGACCTACGACTCCCAGGTGTGCTCGATCGCGCGCTCACTCGAGCTGATCGGCGAACGCTGGAGTTTGCTGATCATTCGCGACGCCGTGTTCGTGGGCACCACGCGATTCACCGACTTCCAGCGCTCGCTCGGGGTGGCACCCAACATCCTCAAGGCCCGCCTCGACGGCTTCGTCGACGCGCGAATCATGCACCGCCGCAAATACAGTGATCAGCCCGAGATGTACGAATACCTGCTCACCGACAAGGGCCGAGCCCTCGCTCCGGCGTTGGTGGCGTTGACCGACTGGGGCGACCGCTGGGCCACCGACGGCGAACCCCCGATCCTGTACACCCACTCGACCTGCGGGCACCCGGTCGCCGCGCAGGTCGTCTGCGCGCACTGCGGCCCGGTCGATCCCGCCGACATCGGAGCCCGCCCCGGCCCCGGCATGCCGCCGGAACGACTGGCTCTGTTCCCAGATCCCGCCTGAGCATCGCCGCTGGGAGCCGGTGGGCCGGAATGCGGTTGTGTGACAAGGCCTCGGCCAATTTCCTGATCGCCGAGTCGGTGAGGTCGCAAACCCCGAGAAGAGCGCGCGTCCGGGTTCGGCGAATCACCTCATCAGGGTGAGGTAGCCAATAGTTCGCCAGCTTTATCGTGAGGTATGACAACCGGACAGACACACGATGAGCCCCCGGCCGACCCGGGTACGACGGTTTCGCGTCGAGGGGCGCTGCTGGGGGCCGCGGCGGCCGCGGTCACGGGAGCGGTGGTCGGGGGCGGCGCGGTTGCGGTGGACTCCTTACGCAGGGGCGGTGCCCCGGAGTCTGCCCCGGGCGGCGGTAGCCCCGTGTCCGGCCCCGACGGCCCGCCGGCCACTGCGTCGCCGACGTTCGTGTTTGTGCACGGCATGATCGGCAACAGCTTCTTCTGGACCCCGGTCGTTCGTGAACTCGCGTTGCTCGGCCACCGAAGCCTGCCGGTGGACCTGCCCGGCCACGGCCTCGATGCCTCGACGCCGTTGTCCTATCAGGCTCAGGACCTGGACGCCTACCTGAACGAACCGTCACCGATGGCGGCAATCACGTTGCAGGACAACGTCAACCATGTCATCGAGGTCGTGCGCCAGGCCCGCCGCCACGGACCGGTGATTCTTGTCGGACACAGCCTCGGAGGCATCACGATCGGCCAGGTCGCCAACGCGATCCCCGAGGCGATCGATCACCTGGTCTACCTCTCCGCGTTGTGCCCATCCACCGAGCAGGCCCCCAATGCCGTGGCTCTGCTCGAATCGCCCGAAGCATCGACAGGGGTTCCGGACTTCGACCGCGAAGCCCTGATCATGGAGGTGGACCCGGCCTCACGCGGGTTCCTGCGCTACAACCTGCGCTCGGCCGATCCCGCTGGCTTGGAGGACTTCAGGGTCGCGAACATGCCCGCGGGGACGATGGATCAACTGCTCGCGCTCCTCAATGTCGGTTTCCAACCCGAAGACGCGGCTCAACCCGCCCTCGCCGACGCACGCATCGACCCCGATACTTGGGGCCGGGTTCGGCACAGCTTCATCCGCCTCACGCAAGACAACCTCGTCCCCGAGGCCCTGGCCACCAAGATGATCACCGACGCCGACCGGCTGACCCCTGGCAACCGCTTCGATGTCCACTACCTCGACGCCGGACACATCGATCTGGTGTTCCACGCCCACGAACTCGCGTCGATCCTCGACAAGTTCGCCTGAACCGCAGTCGAATCCGCGGCCGGCTCGATCGAATCCCTTCGGGTGTTCGAGGGGCCGGCGCGCTGTGGCGGCGCGTGCGGGCCAAGGAAGAGATGGGCGGTCCACGATGGTGAGGGATCGAGAACAGCTCTTTCCTGCGGCGCCGAGATGAGGAACTGCCCGCGCCGCGCCGCTTCGCGCGCTGTTGATGCTGCGGACCGGCCCGCGGTGACGAACTCGTGTACGCCTCGCTGGTACAGACTTCTCATGGACGGGCCGGGCACCGTCGGTGCAGGACACATTCCCGCGGATCGGCCGCATCAGGTTCTCGGGGTGGCAGGGTAGGCGCGTGAGTCGGTACGCACCTCGGGAGTTCAAGTGCCATATCGTCGTACGACCGTCGACCGGGGGCACCTGGTGGCGCGTCGAGCACGCGGGGACCTGCGCGCAAATCATCTCCGCAATCGATGAGCTGGCGGTGCGGATCCGCCAGGACGCCCGCACCAAGACCGCGCATTCTGATGAGCTGTGGGAGGTCCCGGGCGAGTCGTTCTGGGATGACGGGCATCCGCTGGTGCTGTGGGAAGTGATGATTCCCTTGGCACACGCGGCCTCCGAGCTCCATGCCCAAGCCGCGTTGATTCGACGAAAAGTGGCCACCGGCGAACGAGCACTCAAGGGCTGGAACGTGTTCCGATAGATCGACCGGGTCGCGCGCGCTCGTCCGGCGTGGTGTGTCAGCCGAGGTCGCCGACCGCGGCGCGGGCATCACGGTACGCCAGCAGATGAGTCAGGAACGGATGCGTGGCTACTCGATCCAAGGCGCGCAGCGAGGCGGTGTCGGTGACCAGATCGGGAGTGGGCGGGAGCGCGAGCTCGTCGAACAGAGCCTGCTGTAGCTCACGTTCGGAATACAGGTCTACCTCGTGCCCGATCGCGTCCCAGGCCGCAGCCTGGCAGATGTCGCTGGGGGTCGGTGTACCGGCGCGGTACCGACTGGTGGACCTCTTCGACGATTCGAAATCGGCCATAGGTTCCATGTTTGCCCGCAACGGCCCACGCGGTCGTCTGCGACACACCCAACTACGGGTCGACATGTCGACGGTGGTCGCCGTCAGCGCCGAGCGATACGCGCACGCCGCTGAGTTCTGGGACGCCCGGCGCGGTCATTGTTCCAGCGGCTCCTATCGTCCGGTGCCGCGAGCAAGGCGCGCAGATATGCCCTGACCGAACGCCATCGGGCGGCGAGGATATTCGTCGTTGTGACGGTCATACGGTTGTCCTGACGCGGTGGACAAGGGTCTCGCCCCAGGTCTCGGAGAGGCACGTGGAGCGCGACCCTCGTATCGGCTCGGACACCCGGGCAGGCTCCATCGTGCGCCGACCGCTTCATCGCACACCACTGTCGGGCTCCCGCGCCAGCCCGACGGCTCGATCGTTGCCCAATCGCCATATCCTTCGAACTCGACGCGCGGTTGCCCGGTGGTGACCGCGATCGGAGAGATCGATGGGTTGACGGTCCCGTGGCTCGAGAGCGCGCTGGCCCGAGTTCTGCGCCAGGACCGACTGACCATCGTGGTGGGCTTGTCCGCGGTCATTTTTCTGGGGTCCAGCGGGCTCGCCGTGCTGGACCGATACATCAGAGCCTGTGCGCAGCCGCTACACGTGGTGGCCTGTTCCCCGCCTGTACTCCGGCCGATCGCGGTGACCGGAATGGCCGATGCCCCTCGGCGCGGCCCTGGCTGCACCGGTGCTCGGGGAACCCGGGCCAGGTCCGGACGAACCCGACGGGCGCACGACACCGCTCTGACCGCGGAGCGCCTCGTGGCGGTGCTGGATTGCACCCCGGATAACGGCGGAAGGAGCTGGTCGACATCGTGGGTGCCACCATCGCAGGCCCGTGACTGTGGGTGTGCCAAATAGGTGATCTGGGCCCGCGTCCGGTGCCGGACGCTCACGGGTCGGTGTCTGTGGTTCGCCAGGCTCACAAGGTGCGTGTTATTCGCCGGCGTTCTTCGACTGCGTGAGGTCACCCGCGGCCACGGGGTGGAATCCGGCATCGTCGATCAACGGGACTACCTGCGCTGCTGCGTCGGGGTCGTCGCTCCAGTAGCGCATGGTCGTGCGTTGTCCGCCCGCTTGGCCTGCTTGGCCGTCCGCGAGCAGGTCGGCGGCGAAGCGGTCTCCGAAGGTGCGGACCAAACGGACATCGCCCAGGCGGGTGAGCTGGTATTGCGGGCTGGTGAGCCCGTTGGGAATGGGCAGGGTGAGGAGTTGACCGTCCCGTTCGACGATCGGGTTGGACGGATCGATGACGATCTTGCCGCGCAACGCGTCGCCGTAGTCGCGCCCGATCTGCTCGAACGCGGGCCACCACACCGCGATGATGATTACCTCGGCCTCGGCGATCGCCCCCGCCGGGTCGGTCGCGATGGCGTGGTCGCCGAGGTCCGCGGCCAGCCGTTCTGGTCCGTTGGGGTCGG
Source organism: Nocardia sp. NPDC055321 (assembly GCF_053645575.1). Classification (NCBI taxonomy): domain Bacteria; kingdom Bacillati; phylum Actinomycetota; class Actinomycetes; order Mycobacteriales; family Nocardiaceae; genus Nocardia; species Nocardia sp. NPDC055321. Next base: position 43,322 of record NZ_JBSHMS010000038.1, on the reverse strand, counting down.
TGGCGCTGAGCAGTACCTGATCGCCTGCGGCGACCAGGAGCCGAGCCAGAGTGCCGCCGATGCGACCGGTTCCGATCAGTCCTACACGCATGTGTCTCTCTTCCCGAGAACAGTGTTTGCTGTGGACTTGCCAAATTCGGTTAGTGTACGACGCTCCCTGGGGGTTGAGGGGCACACAGACCTCCGCGAACCGCACGAGTTCGGTTGGATCGGACCGCGCGCGCCACACACTCGACAAGCTTTCCGGTCGGGCTTGTCCCGAGGTGAGGGCGGGTGCGTTCACCGCAAGCCTCGGTGCCGGGCGATGGCATCCACCCACACACCATCCGAACGTAGTGACCCGGACTCCGGAACGAAGCCGCGACGTCGGCGCCCTCCGCACGGTGTTAGCACCGGCGCGGCAATCCCGGGCGGTGCCGCCCTGAATCGGGTCCCGATGACCAGGGACCCGGTTGATGGTCGGGCGGTGTGTATTCGGCACGGAAGCGGGCACCTCCATCTGGGCAGGCACCGACGACATCACGTTTTCCGAATGACCAGGAGGCGACAGTGAAATTCGGATACACCCTGATGACGGAGCAGAGCGGCCCGCGTGAGCTGGTCCGCTACGCGGTCGCGGCCGAGGCGGCCGGTTTCGACTTCCTGGTCAGCAGCGACCACTACTCGCCGTGGCTCGCCGAGCAAGGGCACGCGCCGAACGCGTGGACCACCCTCGGCGCGGTCGCGCAGGCCACCCGCAACATCCCGTTCATGACCTACGTGACCTGCCCGACCCTGCGATACCACCCCGCGGTCGTCGCGCAGCAGGCCGCGACCCTGCAGATTCTGGCCGAAGGGCGCTTCACCCTCGGGCTCGGCAGCGGGGAGAGCCTCAACGAGCATGTAGTCGGCGCGGGCTGGCCGGGGCTGCAGGAGCGCCACGATCGGCTGGCCGAGGCCATCGGCATCATTCGCGCGTTGCATACGGGCGAGACGGTGGACCTGCACGGTCGCTGGTACCGGGTCGACGCCGCCAAGCTCTGGGATCTGCCACAGCGGCCGGTGCCGATCGCGGTCGCGGTCTCCGGCGCGAAGTCTGTTGACCTGTTCGCGCCTTTGGCCGACGAGATGGTCGGTACCGATCCGGATCCCGAAATCGTCCGGTCCTGGCAGCGCGCGCATGATTCGAGCATGCCGACCCGGGTGACCGGCCAGTTGCCGATCAGCTGGGACAGCGATCGAGACAAGGCGATCCACCGTGCACATGAGCAGTTCCGTTGGTCGGTCGGCAGCTGGGACGTGAACGCGAATCTGCCGACACCGGCTGGTTTCGCCGCCGCGACCGAATTCGTGCGTCCGCAGGACCTCGCCGAGTCGATTCCATGTGGACCGGACTTGGACGCTGTCGTCGAGGCGGTTCGTCCGTTCCGGGACGCGGGTTTCACGGACTTGGCGCTGGTACAGATCGGAGATGACCAGCAGGACCGTTTCCTTGCCGAGGTCGCTGCCCCGCTGCTGACCAGACTTCGGGCGGCCGAGCACGATGCCTGACCCTCTGGGCGGTCGGTTCGTGCCTGTGAGGAGTGAACCACGACGCAACACTCGATACCGGACCCTCTTCGCGCGAACGGAAGACGGTGGTGGCCGTGGTGCAGAAGATCTCCGAGGCAGGGGCCTGCGCCGATCTGGGCGGCGCTCGCTGTCGATGTGGACGGGGTCCGGTGGTCGAGGTGATCACCGCACCCCGTCCACACCCGGTTGACTCGGTGCGGGTTCGGATCCGCTGTGCAACGGCGCTGTCGGTGCTGTCGGTTCCGAGGGGCCCGTCCGCGGGCACCCTTGCACGGTCGTGCGCGTGAGATCGGTGATGACCGCGGCGACATCGCCGCCTTCGCGAAATACCGCACGTTGCCGCTGTGCACCGTTGCCGACCTGTAGGACCCCTGCCAGGGTGTCGGCGACGAACGATTGCGCGCCAAGGCTTTCCAGTGCGGGAGTGAGGTAGTCGACCAGGTCGGACACCAGCGAGGCCGCGGGCATGACCCGGCGGGTACGAGGATCGAGACCTTTTCCGTCGAGACCGTAACGTGCGGCGTTCCAGTAGGCGGCTCGTAGTACCTCCGCAGGAACCGCCGGTGCGCGCGCACCGCGAGCGAGCTCGGTGCAGGCGGTGGCGACGGTTGCTCGGATCAACGTGGCCAGCAGGGCGGATTCGGCGACGGTGGCGGGAATGTCGCTGATCCGGACTTCGATCGTGGGAAACGATTCCGAGGGCCGGATGTCCCAATACACCATCTTCGTATCGAGGATGCTGCCGCTCGAGATCATCAGATCGACCAGCGCGCCGTAGTCGGCGACGGACTCGAAGTAGGGTGGGGGGCCCGCGCTCGGCCAGCGATGCCACAGAATGCTGCGCCAGCTCGCGTACCCGGTGTCACGGCCGCGATAGATCGGCGAGTTGGCGGTCAACGCCAGATAGACCGGGAGCCATGGGCGCAGGTAGTTGCTGATCTGCAACGCTGTGTCCTTGTCGGGCACCCCGACATGCACGTGGCAGCCGCACAGGCCCTGTTCGCCGGCCAGCATCCCGAAACGATCGGCGATGCGCCGATAGCGCGGGGTGTCGGTGACCGGAAATTCCTCCGGCTCGGTGGGAGGCACACCCACAGCGAGCAGTCGTGCGTGGTTGCGACGCGCGCAGTCCGCGGCCCCACCGCGCAGCGCCGCGAGCTGGGACAGCAGCGAGTAGGTGTCGGTGTGGACACTCGTACTGGTTTCGACCTGACACCGGGTCAGTTCCAACTGCAGCGCCAGACCCGACTCGCGCGCCGTGCGGGCGACATCGGCATTCTTGGGGACGGGGACGCCCGTGCTCGGGTCGACCAGAAGGAATTCCTCTTCGACGCCGAAGGTCACCTCTTCCGCCTTCGTCACGGGGACGACCTTTCTCGAGCATCACCTGCGGACGAACGCTTTCACGATCGGAGATGCCCGGCGCGCGTGCGCGTAAACGACCGCGCACCCCTGGCAGCATCATCGGCCGTCCTGGCTGCGCGAACTGCCCGATCCTGGATCGCTGCCGAATAGCGGTGCAAGGTCGGGGTACGTCCCACACAGGGGCATTCTCGTCATTGTCGGGATCGCGGTGACCACAGTGGCGCAGCTTTCATCGTCACCGGCGCGCAAGGGTGGCCGTGCCGACGAAGACTCCACAGCATTGAACCGGTTGCGCATCCATTGCGACAGTGGCGAGGTGACTGGTTGTTCTGACGCTTCGGCCACGCTCACCGGGCACGTCAGAGCCTCGCCCCGCCTCGATCCGGGTGAGAGCACATGGTCGAACCCGGGGCCGGATCGCCCGTGTGTCCCACAGCTTCGTCTCCACCGGCGGGCGTGGTAGAAAAATCTGGATGGGTGTGAGGCCGAGTCCTGCCGGACTCGCGTCTGTGGCGCTCGAACCGAACGGGCGCGCGAGGATGCCGGAGAAGGGGCCCCGATGAACGGGACAGATCCCACACAATTGCTCGAGATCCAGGCTCACACACATGGCCAGGTCCATGTTGTGTCCGCGACCGGTGAGGTCGATGTGCTGTCCGCGCCGCTGCTCGAGCGCGGTATACGGCAAGTACTGCGCGCGGACCCGCCCACCGTGGTGGTGGACTTGTCCCGGGTGGCGTTCCTGGGCTCGGCAGGGCTCGCGGTGCTGGCCTCCTGCGTTCAGGAGTGCCCACTGCACGTGGTGGCCTCACCCGCGGTGCAGCGCCCGATCCAGGTCACCGGCTTGCACACCGTCCTGCAGGTCCACGACACACTCGCCGAGGCTCTCGACGCCGCGCGAGCGTGAACCAGCCCCCGCAGTCGGGATCAGGCGGCTCGGGGACCGGTATCAAACGCCTGGCCTCGAAGAGTGGTCAGGATGCGGGACAGCAGGGGTGAGACCTGCATCTTTGTGCGACGCTCGGGTCCTTGCCGATCTGAGTCTGGGTCATGTTCTTGCCGTAGCGCATGTTCAGGATTTGGCGCTCTGATTCGGGCCGTGTGGCGATGCGCGGTCCGATGCTACGTGTGTCAGTGTTCGTGCGCGACAACAGCACTAGTCGGACATTCGCGACAGATTTGCTGAATGATGTTTGGGGGGTGTGGTTCGGGGTTATTCATGGCGCTGGAGTCTTCTGCCCGGTCAGGGGCGACGGTGCGGGTGAATCGGTCGTATGCCCAAGCGACCCTTCACCTGTGCCGCGACGGCGGGAACTCCAGCGGATACGCGCCCCTGGCGGGAGCCACCCAACTTCTACATTGCTCCCGCCAGGGGCCGCCCTGTCAATGAGCGATTCCGGGTGATGGACCTCGACGAGGAGGGTGTGTGGTGGATTGTTCCCGCACCAGCGCGAATCTGCACAAGCTCGCGGCGCAGGTGCTGGCCCGGTACGGCAGTATCGACGCCTTTTGCGCGCACCTGTACCTGATGTTGGACTACCCGACCACCGAGCTTCCGGCGACCGGGCACCCGAGACCAGGGGGTGAGTCGGCCTCGACCGACCCTGCCGAAGGTCTCGGTTCCACCCGCCGCTGCCGGTAGTCGAGGCCCGAGCGGTCGAGGTTCAGCGGTTCTCGGTGACGGTGGTGTCGGGGTGACGACGGCTGGTATCGGGTGTGACGAAGTGTCCGCTGATCGCGGAGCGATCTCGCCGGTTGTCGCCGTCGTGGGGTTCGTTCTCTCCGAGCGTGGTCCTCGGGTTCTCGCGTGCGGTTTCCTCGCTCACGTATTCCCCGGTCTCAGCGGATCGGTGACTTTTCTCGGGCACGATGTCCTCCTCGGGTCGGTGGATCCGGTCGGATCTGCGGTGTGATCTCGGGGTACCTCGATATCGAACGGTCAACCGTGCCGGCCCAAGGCGGTCGGCGTCGCCCGCTCGCCGGCGCGCTGACACGTGCAGGGCGCGGGCGCAACGTCTCGGGCCCGCGGATCCGGTAGATATCGGAGGTATCGCGGAGCGCGCCCGCGCGTTCGGGGCCGGGATCGCGTGAGATCTGCGTTGCTGTACGAACGGTTCAGGGGTGCAGCGCGGTCCAGGTGGCCGCGAACCAGCCCATCTCGTGGGATCGATCCGGGCGGGCTGTTGCCCAAATGTCTTGTCGGGGAGCAGAAGTCCAGAGAGTCGGGTCAGTCCGCGCTCAGCGGTACGGCGAGGTTTGGAGCGGGTGTTCGCGGCAATTACCCACGCATACCCGTCTGCGGGGCTGGTTGCTTCACCGAAAGGCCTGTCATGACAACCACTTCCACTTCACGCGGTCAGCGCCGTCGCCGAGCCGGAGACGCCGCACGCGCCAGGATTCGTGGATTCATCGGTGAGTTGGTTGCCGCCGGGGTTCGCCCGACCCAGCATTTCCATGGCGCGAGCACACGTCGGCGGGCCTCGATCACGGTGGTCGGCTGGAGCGTGGGTGGGTGCCGAGGCTTGGTGGGCGGCTGCGGACCCGGTTGCGAACTGGTCGTGACCACGAACGCGAACCTGGTCGTGATGTGTCAACAGCCCGGACGCCAGCGCCTCACACGTCCGCGTCCGCGCTATGTGGATGTGGCGAGCTTCCCGGGCCTGAACGAGGTCTTGGCCCTCGGACGATCAACGCTGTTACCGCGCCCGCTGGCGGTCTGAACCCCCGCGGTGCCTGGTTCGCCCACATCGTCCCCCGACTGCACAGAAACTTTCCTTGCCTTCACCAGCGTCGATGCGTGGATATGGGCGGAACGTACCCGGCGATCACGGTTTCATAACCAGCACCCAGGATAACCAGCGAACATGATCAGCCCTACCGCGCGTTACCGATTCGCTCGTTCCCGGACCGATCTGACCACCGCCGCGCTCACCGCGCTGACCTGCCTGGTGCTGTTCCTCGGTCTGGCCGCACTCACCGGCTCCTACACCACGGCCACCGCGGGAGGACTCGGCCTGGGCATCGCGGTCGTGCTCGCAGTCAAGATGACGGCTCTGCCCGGCCGCCCGCGCCCGGTTTAACCGACAGCTTCCCTGCGACACCAGTACCGCCGAGACGGCCGGCGCGAGCCATCTATCGGGCGGATGGTCTTCTCGCCGAAACGAAGACCCCATCGGTTCGGTGAAGAACGCGTTGACGAACCATGAGCCGGTGAGCCTCACCCGATCGATCGCGAGCTGTCGTGGTCACCGCTCGCATGATCGCTCCCGTGCGCCGCGTTGTGACCACTTGAGCTCCCTTGCCGCTACACCCGCACTGCGTGGACCGGGCAGCGGATGGGCAGGGAAGCGGGGATTCTCGGAAATCCGTGACAAGCCGTCCAGGTGGGCGGTCAGCGCGTGCTCGCGCCCGCGGGCATGAGAGGTACTACCGTCGTCTCGTATGGCTGACAGGGAGATTGTGGTGTCGGTGACCGAGCAGGACTGGGAGGCGCTCGCTGAAGCCGCTGACACGGCGGGAATGAGTGTGCAGGACTACATCTGCTGGTGTGTGCGGATTGTGACCGCGCGCTCACGTTCGGGCACCCAGTCGCGGCGGGCCGACTACGGCGATTCGTTCGTCACCCGACCGCCGTCCGGCGATGAGCTCGAATCGGAGTCCCAGGCGTGGACCGAGACATTCGCCGAGAGACTGTCCCACCGAACGGAGCGGACTCCGCATCGTCGCTGAACGGTCCAGGGCGAGAGAGTCGATTCCAGATCCGGATTCGCGTGCGGCACGACCCACATGGCCGCGTGATTCCACGGCGTTCGCGGCGGCTCGGACACTGACGGGCGTCCCCGAAGCCGAGCCGCGGCGGGCGTCGTTGCCGTCGGTCGCGGTTACCTGGAACGCGACGGACACGGTCGATGTCGGCGACCGGTAACATCTCGAGGGTCATCCGATCCCAGTTCCTGGGAGGCCGCCCCGCGCGTCAGGGGAGTTGAGCGTCTCGATGTTTGCGGACTTTGGTGAGATTGCCGCAACGCTCCATCGAGCACCATCGGCGGCGGCCCGGGCGTGAGCTGTCGACGAACAGGAGCCCGCAATCGTCGGCGGCGCAGATCCGGATCCTGTCCGCCAGCGGGCTGGTGAACAGGTCGATGGCGTCGCGCGCGAGAGTCGACAGCGCCGCTCGAGCGGACGGTGCGGTGTAGGTGCGGGTGCGGTCGGTGTCGAGCACGGGAACCAGGGGCGGTGCGGCGGCGGCTGTGTTCACCGCCGAGATATCTTCGGGCCGTGGGGGATTGCCGGTAGCGAGCCCGTAGGCGATGTGTGTGACGGCTGTGCGCAGGGCGCGCAGCGCGGTCAGATCCGCTGGGGTGGCGGATACCTCGTCGAGTTCGAGAAGGACGCAGATCCATCGTCGGAGGTCATCGACGGTGTGCACGAGCTCCCACGCGGCCAGTTCCCCGTCACCGCCGGTGTGTACGAAATCCAGTGCGGCGTGGCCGCTTCTGAACCGGCGGCGCAGTGCGGGTGGAAGTTCCGCTCGGGATTGCATGAAACTAGTTTAACTGGTTACAGTCGGTTCATGGCAATCGCGACGCACATCAATCCCGAGACCATGCACAACAATCCGGCCTTCACTCAAGCGGTGCGGGTTCGGGCGGGCGCGGACCTGATCTACGTCGGAGGCCAGAACGGCCTCGACGCCGACGGGCACCTGGCAGGACCGGATGTCGAATCCCAATCCCGGCAGGCGCTGGCCAATCTTCAGGCCTGCCTGGCGGCCTCGGGGGCCACGATCGAGGACGTGGTGAAGTGGACGATCCTCATCGTCGACGGCCATGACGTGCGCGCGGGGTTCGCGGCCTTCCAGCAGGTGTGGGGGCAGCGCCCCAACCCGCCCGCCATCACCGTGGCCAAGGTCGCCGGACTGGCGGTACCCGGCGCGCTGGTCGAAATCGACGCTGTCGCGGCGGTATCGGAGTAGACCCCGTCGAGCCGCCCGGGCCCGAACCTCGTCGATGCGGCCAGCGCGCGGTACAGGGTGGCCGGTGGTGGCCGGTGTCCCGGCTTCAGGGCCACCGGATGCGGTCGCCGGCGGGGACTTCCTCGATCCGCACGTACCCGAACCGGGGCGGGTACAACGCGGTGCGGGTGCCGCGTGCGGCCCACCACGAACTCACCGCCACCATCACAAATCCCGCCGTGACCGCCAGTACCGGCGTCGCGATGATCAGCAGCACGCTCATGAGCGTCGTTCTTCCGGGAGAGATCTCCCGCCACCCTGCGGCCATACCGCGCGAATACCCGGAAAGGTTCTGCCCCAACACATCTGGACCTGTGGTCTATTCCACAGGGTCCGGGTGCTCGTGCACGGTCAGCAGCAGATGGTCGAACCGGGTGCGCTGACGCGGTGACCCGCCACCGACGTCGCTCATCCCGGCCAAGAGTTTGCGGGCCAGGTCACGGAGTTTGGTGTTGGTTTCCTGTGACCGCCACCGCAAGACGTCGAAGGCCTGATCGGCGGTGACCGAGTACATGACCATGAGTACGCCTTTGGCCTGCTCGATCGCCGCGCGGTCCTTGACCATCTCGGACATCGTTTCCTCGATGACGACCTGCCGATCGTAGGCGCGATCGGCGGTGAGGTCGATGTAGTAGCCGCTGGTCCCGACGGTAGTGCCGGTGGCGTCGTGCAGCCGATCCGCCACGACCAGGACGTGGTGGACCTCGCCATTGGTGTCGATGATCCGGTGCCGACTCGAGAACGCCTCGCCCTCGTGTACCGCGGTCGCGAGAGCGTCCGCGACGTGCGGTCGGTCCTGCGGATGTTTGTGTGAGAGCAACAGTTCGGTGGTGGGTGACACCTCGCCGGGAGTGTAACCGTGCAGGATCGCGACCTGGTCGGACCACTGCCAGCGCTGATCGGCGAACCAGAACCAGAACCGGCCCACCGATTCTGGACTCCATCCGATCATGTCAGCGACAGCCGCGGTCGAGGAGACAGGCCCACCCAGTTCGGTCACCGACTCATTATCTTCCAGGCATCGGCTGAGATGGACCGGCCTGTCACCAGCGGGGCTAGGGACACTGAAGCGGTCGACTGGTCGAGTTCGGTCTCGACTAGTCCGATGCGGTAGCGACACTCGCCCAATTCCGGTGGTCGGACGGTGACGGTACCTACGATCTTTGGGTGGGTACACCCGAGCTGGTTCTGGAGTACATCGACACCTTGAGATGGCCCGCCCTGGTGTGTGGAGTCGTCCTGCTGTTCCGAGAACGCTTGGGCAGCCTGATCGATCGGATCAAGAAGGTCGACCTCACCGGCCCCGGCAACACGCGGGTGGTTCTGGAGACCAGTGTGGGCGAAGCCGTGGAGCGAGTTCGGGAAATCACAGTCCAGCAGCCGAAGGTTCTGGAGACCGCTGAGCACATCGACCTCGATCATCAGATGCCCTCGGTCAGTGGCGAGCAGCTCTCGGTACGGGTGAGTCCGGATGTGTACGCGTTGACCGAATGCTCGCCCGCAGACATCGCGCGGTTCGAGCGAGAGATCATCCAGCTCGCCGATCTGGACTACGGGGACGTGGCCATGACGGTGGTGCCGGCGGACTCGGTACAGGGGATCTTCGCTCTGGCGCAGTCGATCCTGTCCTCTGCGACTCCATCTTTCTGGGGAACGACGCTGTGGCCGGGGTGCCCGGCCGATCTTCGGGAAACCTATGCGGAGATGGCCAGAACCTCTGCGGTGGCGGCCGCGGCGCCGGACACCGTGAGCTTCGCAACCGCCAAGGAGTTTTTGGAGTTGGTGCAGCTGTGGGGCAAGAAGTACGCGGGCTTCGTCGACAGTGCGATTCGAGCGTTCCGGGCGCTGCCCGACGGGGCGCAGATCCACCTGCTGAGAGAAGTGTAGGGCGTCGATCGTCCTGTGCCCCGCGACTATTCGGTGCACCAGCCCGCGCCCAGTTGGCGACATCCACCCTGAGCACACACGCCCGCTGCATCGCACGCGGCGGGCCGCTTCAGGTCACCGCGTGCCGGTGGTGGCCTGTTACCTCGGAATGCGAACCTCCGGCGAGCGAACCGGCGCTCGGTTCGACCATGTCTCATTACGTTCACGCGAGTCTCGCTCCTCGTCGCGCGCATGGAGCGCGGCGAGTTCTTTCGACCGCGGCCGCGGTGAGCAGGCGTTCGTTTGAGGGGGTACCCGCGCGGCCGAGCACTGTTGCAGGGTGTGCCACATCGACTGTGCTCCACCTTCGGTACGCGGTCCCGGCCAAGTGCCCCGGCCATAGCCGAGGATCCGGTTGGCTGGCCTCCGGGCGCTGTGGTCGAACATCCGGCGTGCACCGGGCAGGGGAGAAGGGCCGTCCACGAGGGCGATTGAACTGAGGGATCGAGAACAGCCCTTGCTCCGAGCCTGTCCGTCCACCTGCGGGCGCATGACCGGACAGGACTGTGATCTTCTCGCGGGCCGGCCACGCACTGCCAGGACACCACTCATAGCCCGACTCATACCGTGCTCGCTACCACCTGCGGTGCGGTGTCCTCCACGATCGAATCGTTAGTCATAGACGTCTAACAATGTGGGAGCATGATGCGCGGTCGTTGTCGCCGAACCGGGTCCGAGGCGGCCCCGCGCTGGTGCTCTGCATGCGGATGCCCGTAGGTGCGCGGCGGTCGGTTGGGACAGGAGGACATCGGTGGTATCGGGGCAAGGATCGGACACGGCGTTCGCGAAAGCTCTGCTCGAGCGCGCGTACCCGGCCGCGACGACGGCCGACGGGCAGCAGGACGCGGACCCGGTCCGCACGCGCATCCTCGACGCGGCGGGGGAACAGTTCCGGCGCTGGGGAGTTCAGCGCTCGACGATGGAGGATGTCGCCCGCCTGGCGGGCGTTTCCCGCGTGACGGTCTACCGCCGGTTCGCGTCCAAGGACGATCTGGTCGAGCAGGTCATCGTGCGCGAGTTCGGTCGGTACTTCGACCGGTTCCTCATCGAGGTCGCCGAGGCGAACACCCCGGGCGAACGCGTGGTCCGGGGTTTCGTCGGCTCCCTGCGCGCGCTGCGCGCGAACCCGTTGATCGGCACCATGATCGGCGTCGACGCCGACCGGCTCGATCCCTCGCACATCGGCCGTCCCGGGCACATGATCGCCGTGGTTCGAGAGTTCGTCGTCCTGCAGTTGGCCCGGGAACAGCGCGCCGGCGCGATCTGCCCTGATGTGCGTATCGACATGGTCGCCGAGGTGATGGTCCGGATCTGCGCCTCGTTCCTGGCGATCCCGAGCCAGGTCGTCGACATCGACGACGATGAGCAGCTGGCGATGCTCGCCCGCGATTTCCTCGTCCCGATGCTGTTGCCGGGCAACGACTCCGAACGCACGCAACGCGCTTGACCCTACCTGATCCGGTGCACCTTACGGTCTTCGCGCAAGCAGCACGGTAAGTGACCGTGTCTTGCGGTGGTCGAAGCCATCGGCCTGTGAGCATCGCTGCCCGTGCACGCGAAGTATCCAGGGCGCCAGGTGCGGTCACGGACCTGTCTGGTGTTTGGGTGCGTGGTCACAGCCCGAACTCCGGGCGCCCGGGTGTCAGTGTTGAAAGTGCTGCGCTGCGATATCGACGTTGGTCGAGCGGTACGCCTGATCGACCGATCCCCTCGCGCGGTCGTGCTCGGGGTGAGGGGGAGTTCACCGTCGTCGTTCGACTGCTGATCGGGCCGCTTCACGGGGTTTCGCAGTCGCGCGCGATCAACGCCGCGTGCAGGTATTGCTGGGAAGCGGGTCGGGTCGCGTCCAAGCCGACCAGGTCGTGCACGCGTTTGAGCCTGTAGTCGACGGTGTTCGCGTGTACACCCAACATGTGCGCGGTGCGCTGACGATTGAGGTGATTGCCGAGATGTACACGCAGGGTGTGCATCAGCTCGGGATGGTCGGCGAGCGGATCGAGCAGCGCGGCCAGCGAGTCGCGGGCTTGCCCGGGCCTGGTGAGCTGGTACTCCAGCGCGAGATCGTGGAATCGGTAGAGCCGGGGCGGGCGGTGTAGGCGCTGGATGACATCGAGGAGTTCGTGTGCAAGTTCGGCCGCCGCGGGAACACTCGCGGGGGCTGCGGTGATGACGGCAGCTGTCAGGGGAGCGTGCGCGGCGTTCGACAGCGCGGTCACCAGATCCTGCATACCGCTGTGTTGGAAGTCCGCGCACGGCAACAGGATCGTTCCGCCGTCGGTGCTCAGGATCGACAGCGCGAGCTCACCACACTGTTCGACGAGTTCGGCGCGGACTCGGCGCAGCCGGTACGCCAGGGCCTGCGGGCAGTCCTGGCCCGGGAGGGGAGGCATGGACATGGCCAGCACCGAATACTGCGTGGCGATCGCGATACCGAGTTCGCGGGCCATCGCCGCGGTGGGCCGTCCGCCCAGCAGTGCGGCGGTCACCGTCCGTGCGGCGGCGTCGTGCGCGGTGCCGGGATTGCGTATGTTCCCGGCGTAGGCCGTGGAAATGATCGTGGTCACGGCCTCGAGAACCTCGACCATGACCGTGCAGCTGTGGGTGAACGCGGCGACATCGGCGGGGTCGACCGATCCGGCGTGGGGTGTCTCACCCCAGGTCGGCATCGGCCATCGCTCGGTCGCGGACTGCACCACCAGGGTGAATCCGGCGCGGAACGCTTCGTGCACCGTGCGCAGGACGCCGCTCACCGGCACTCCCGCCCGGACCCAACGAGTCGCGATGTCGCGTAGCTGATCCGCCAGACCCGGCGCGTTGGTCCCGTCGAGTCTGCTGACCGCCAGCTCGAGACAGAGGCGAGTGAATTCCGTGGTGGCGTCGCGGCCCGGCAACGCCCGACACGGGCCGGAGTGCTCGGTGAAGTGGCGAACCATCTCCCGGGACAGTGCGTGGACATCGCGTAGCGGCGTCGACACCGGGTGTCCGGAGATGGCGAGAAGGCTTGCGCCGGTGTTGAAAACGGTCATGGGATGGTCCTTGCGCGCGGGCTCGCTGACATCGGCCCGACTCGGCGGGTGATCCTGGGGCGCGGGCGGAGTCCCGCGTCGCGGCGGGTGGTGACAGCGGTGACGGTGTCGGACTCAGCCGAACGAATTGTGAGAATTCGTGGTCTCAGTTCGTTCGAGCACATCATGACAGAAACACCGCCGCGGTCCGCCCCGATTCGTCGTTTCCACCGAGCTACGCCGAATCGGCTGCACGGTCGGCGATCTCGGCGAACGAGGTGATCTCCTCGATCGGAATGCGGACCACGACCGTCTCGGGTCCGCTGTTGCGCACCGCGTACTCCCGGGCGCGGGCTTCGCCCACGTACCGGACTGCCAGGCGCCGGGCCCAGTACCGCACGTCGCCGGGGTCGTCCGAGGTCGTGGCGCGCCCGCGCAGCAGAACGAAGGAGAATGGGGGCCGGTCGTTGTCCACCGAGATCACCGCACGTGGGTCGCGTGCGAGGTTGCGGGCCTTGACCGAGCCCTTCCGGGTGTGGAAGACGAGGTCGTCGCCGTCGAGGTCGAACCACACCGGGGCCACGTGCGGGCCGCCGTCGGCGCTCACGGTGGCGAGTTTGCCGGTGCGAGTGCCGGTGGAGACGAACGCTCGCCATTGGTCGTCGGTCATGGTCGGCATGAGCAAATGGTCCTTTCCGATGTGCTTCGGCGCGAGGGGCTTTCGTAACGGTGGGCACAGGCGAGCGCGTGCCGACGCCTGCCGTCGGTGTGATCGGGTACACGGGCCGCGATCCACATCCGATCGGCGCTGAACTGCACCGATCGATCACGTTCGGACGATATCGGCACCCACCTGTCGGGGGCCTCACCTCAAACGGGCGAACCCACACACTGGACGCCGCGCCGGCATGTCGTGATGTGCGCCGACTGAGTCTCTTCGGCTGGTGTGCGTGCCGTGACCGGCTGGTTCGGCCAGTGAAACCGCTTGCGAGTTAACCGTGTTCGCGCGACCTGATCGCTGTTTCGCCCCGATGAGGTGATGACCGCATGCCGACACCGCGGGCAGCCTGATTCACGAGATACGACCCGCAGATCCGGTCATATCTCCGCAGAGGAAAGCACGTCGATGTGCGGCCTTCGCATGTTCAGGCTGCCTGATTCATCGGGTCAACGATTGAAAAGGGGTCAGAGTATGAGTTTCGGAATCGCCACCGCAAGGACAGTGTCGGTATCGCTGGTCGTACCGGCGATCGTCACGGTATCAGCGCTACTGGCAGGGGCCGGTTCACCCGTCGCGTCGGCAGCCGCCGCCCCGGCATCGATCACGACCACCTCGCTCCTGCCATTGCCGCGGGCTTCGATCGAGGCGGTGATCGACTCGCTCCCGCAGACGGCCGGGCGCCGGAACCCCGCCGCGGAGCCTCGAGCGGCCACCACCGATTCCTCGGATCGGGACAGCGTCGCCGGTGTCACCCCGGTGAGCAACCCGGGACCCAATTCCGACCGGATGGCCGAACTGGCCATTCAGCGCGGCGTGGAAATCGGTTTCAAGGGCGGCCTTTTCGGCGGTTTCGTCGGCATGGGTGTGGGATGTGTGGTCGGGTTGCCGTTCTTTCTCATCGGGTGCCCGATCGGAATGGTGATCGGCTCGGTTCTCGGCGCCACCATCGGCGGCTTCCTCGGTGCCGCATACGGAGGCGGGTTGGGTATGGCCGATGGCTCCGGGCTGTTGCCCTTCATCGGAAGCCAGGTCGAACAGGCCGCTCCCGCCCCCGACGCGGTCCGCGAATCCGCGGCTCCTGCGCCCGACGTCGTTCGGGAATCGGCAGCCGCCGCCCTCGACATGCCTGAGCGAATCGCTTCACCTGCTCCCGGCGATGCGCAGCAACGTGATGCCGCGGTTGCGGCACCGGTGTCCGCTGTGATCGACAGTGTGGTCGGCACGGTCGATTCCACCGTCGCGGGTTTCGCGGCGCAGGTCCCGGCGTTCGTGCCGGCCACGGCGGTGTCGCAGGTCAATGATGTGGTGTATCAGGGTCTGCAGGCGGTGAACCAATTGGCCGACCAGCTCGTCCTGCCGACCTCCACGCGCTGAGAACACGTGCCGAACATCGACTGCCTCCGCCAGCATCTGTTGGCGGAGGCAGCGCGCTACTCTGCGTTCTCCGCGACCCTGATGAACTCGCGGTGGATCTTCTGTTCGGTGACTTCGTAGAGTTGGAGCAGGCGTCGGATGTTGCTTTTGTCCGGTTCGAAGTAGCCGAGTTCGAACAGGCGGATGTCGGAGGTTTCCCAGCCGAGGACATCGCTCGCCTTCTCCGAGGACAGGCCCTGGAGTTGGCGCAGGTGCTTGGCGTATTCGCCCGGGGCGCTGCTCATCACGGTCGGTTTCTTGCCGGTGTCGGATTTTCTGGCCGGTTCGACGCCGGGTCGCGTGCCCACCGCGTTCGGTTCGATGGAGTAGGCCTTGAGCGATTGACTCATGTCGCTGAGCGCGCGGGTGAGGCGTCCGGCCAGCCGGTGCTGGCCGGGCTCCATCAGTTCGGCGGCCACCTGATACCCGCGTGGAACGTCATGGCTTCCAGCCTGTCTGTGTGGGGGTCGCCGCGGTGGCGATGCGCGTCGCGACCTGTGCGGGTTTCAGATCGGTGGTGTCGATGATGTGGGCCTCTTGGCGGTGCCAGGAGCGGGCGTCTTCGTAGTCGTCGAGGTGTTCGAGACGCCAGGCGGAGTTGGGCATGGTGGGGTCGGTCTCGATGCGGCGCAGCAGTTCGCGGCGTTCGGCGTGCAGGACGAAATGCTGTAGCGGGATGCTGGCGGTTTCGAGTCCTGCACGGATCTCTTGCCAGTATTGGTGGACCAGAACCGATTGCGGGATGACCAGGGTTCCGCCGACGTAGTCGAGGATCTGGGTTGCCGCGGCGACGACCAGTACGCGCCAGGGCTGCCAGTCCTGGAAGTCGCGGACGGTCTCGGTGGACAGGACGTGGCGGAGCATGACCCCGACTTCCTCGGTGTCGAAGACGCGCGATCCGGGCAAGAGCGTGGTCAATTCCTTTGCTGTGGTGGTCTTTCCGGCTCCGAAGGTTCCGTTCAACCAGATGATCATGGACCTCAGCGTATTCGCCGGGCGACGCCCGGGCGTGGTGCTGCGACGGCGGCTGAGGTAGGTGCGGACCATGCTGTAGCTGATACCCGGTCGCGCCGTGCCCGGGGACGAGTCGGTTGTAGAGGCTCTGGATCGTTCCGTGGGGAGCGATCCCGTCACGGAGGTGCTGGGCGAGGGATTCCTCGAGGGGCGGGGAGGTAGGCATCCAGGCGTAAGGGCCGCAGTGGATACTGCTTGCGGGGTTGGGGCCATGCCGATTTCAGTGCTTGATGGACGGTCCGTTCGCTGACTCCGTGCCGCGCCCCACGCGGGATCGGGAGGCAGGCCGGTCAGCACCTCCACCACGTGCCGTTCCCACCAACCTGGCTGTGCCACCACGTGATCGGGCAGCCGGTCCAAGCACCGCAGCAGCGAACCGGCTGTCGTGGAAATGTCACCGGCTTCTCGTCATGAAGAATGTCAGCAGCCACGATGGCTGGATGATGCGAAAGGGGAGACCGCTGTTCCGCTGACCCGTGCCGTGTGCTGGGAGAGGCATGCGGGGTCCGGTGCCGGCTCGTAGCAGGTCTTCGCACGGCTGGCGATTCCGGTTGTCAAGTGCGGGCGGGTCATGCTGGGACCAGCGCCATGTCATCGGTCAATCCCCACGGCCGACCCAGGAGCTGTTCTGAGCAGTGTTCTGAGACATATCGGGGTGGTGAGTGGACGTGAGGAAAGGGCGAGGTCTGTGCACCGCTGCTAACAGCGCAAACGCGCCCCGGTGCCGGAGTTCGTCGGCACACGCGCAACGCGGCCGAGGGGTCTGTGGAACCCGATCGGAAGACGGCTGGTCGAAGGGCGTGCCACAGGGGTAGGGTCGGTTGCCCTCTCTCGCCGACCAGGCGAATGGAAACTCGTAGGCAGCTTCCAGTATCCTTGTAACAGCAGAAGCATGTTGTCGGAGGCCCGCTCTCGCCGACAGGCGAATGGAAACTCCTTCACGAAGCCGTCATTGAACTTCAGCGTGAAGTCGGGGATCCGCTCGTGCCGACAGGCGAATGAAACTCTGTCGAGTGGCGAGGATGAATGTCGGGAGGACCCAGTGTGCCCCAGGCAGTCCCAATTGTTTGAAGGGGATACGTAGCTCGACTTTGTCGGCGATTGGATGGTGGTGGCACCATCAATGATGGCGGCTGGTTTCTGAGCGTTAGCCTGTGAGGCTCGATCTCACCGTTTGGGGCGTACGACGGAGGTGAGGTATGGGTATGGTCGCGGCATCTCGCGTATCAGCGGGTCTCAAGCCGTCTACTCCATTCTGCTCGAGATCAACTCCGGCCCCGTCGTCGGCGGACTCACACCACGCCACCCGTATGCCACCATCGACCGCCTCGCCGAGACCGTTCTCGACCGCACAGACCGAGCCCTCGCCAGCAACAGTTGGTGACCTGAGACAGTCGGCGAACTTGGCTCCATCGCCCTTGCCCTGAGAATTCGACGCGATCCTCAGTTCGCCGGGGAGTAATGAGTGGACTGTGGCAACCTTCGAGGTCTGTCCAACTCGCTGACCAGCGCAGATAACCCGATCTGGAGGTGTCCCCAGGTTCTGGGGGATGGCTGGAAGGAGGTCTGTGCAGTGACGGCACAACGCCGCAGGTCACAGGAGGTGTCAAACGGGTACGGTCAGCAGCTCGGACTCGCCGAAAGTCGAATGGAAACGGCCAGATCGTTCAGGGCCGTGTCTTTCCCTGCGGCGCTCGGCCTTCGCTCGCAGCCAGTCCAGTGCGTAGGACGTATCCGGAGGCATGTTGCCGGGTCGAGTACCGTCTCCTGTGTTTTACTAGTGAGAATGGGAATTCTCACTAATAAAACCGAAAGGTGGCCGGTCGAGACATGATTTCCTCCGAGAACGCTCGAATGTGTCGCGACGTATCTGTCATTCGCCTGGTCAGCGTTGACCAGAACATCTCACACGAAGATGATGGCCCCGGCGCCACCTCGTCGCCGCCGATCCACATGTCGTTTTCCGTACAGCTAGCTGCTTATGTCACAGTGACGGAAGTCGAGGATATGCCGACCCGTCCAATCATCGAAGTATCTCACGCCCACACGGCGGGTGCACGGTGACCGACGCCGAGGACATCACATCATCCGAACTCGTCCGGCTGCCGACGGTCACCGAACTCGTGCTCGATCTGGCCGGCCGCGGCACCGATCATCGCGACTGGCGCCTCGAACTCGCCGCGGCCCCGGCCGACACCCAGGCACGGATCCGCGCGGCATTGGTCGACAGCCGCGCCACCAGCACCGTCCGCAGCTACCGCACTGCCTGGACCCAGTTCGAGACCTGGTGCCGGGCCAAGGATCTCATCGCCCTGCCCGCGAGCGCGGTCACCGTCGCCGACTACCTGCTCACCAGCGCCGAGCAACGCCACGACCTGCCCGGCGACCCCCGGGACGGCACCCGTGTCTACGCCCGCGCCACCCTGGCCCGTTGGGTCGCGGCGATCAACTGGATCCACGCCACCGGCGGGTATCTCAAACCCGGCGAACACGAACTGGTCAAGATCGCCCTCGCGGCCATCACCCGCGTCTACGCCCGCGAGCAGGCCCGCCCACAACGCAAACGGGTAGCGTTGCTCCAACGCGACATCGTCACCGTGCTCGGTGCGACCCGGACCGCCGGCCAGATGAGCTGGCAGGCCTCGGTCGCCGAACGACGCGACGCGCTCCTGCTGCTACTGGGCTGGCCCGGCGGATTCCGCCGCGGCGAACTGACCTCACTGCGAGTCGGTGACCTCGTTCGTGACCGCGAAGACGGACTCCACGTCACGATCGCGGTGTCCAAGACCGACCAGGCAGGCCACGGCAACCTCAAAGCCTTCCCCTACGCGCACGACCACCGGCTCTGCACCCCGTGCGCGTTCGTACGATGGATGCACGTGCTCGCCGCACACGAGTCCGGGCGGACCCCGCGCCAACGCCGTTCCGCGATCATCCGCGCGATCGCCGACACCCACGCCTTCGACGACCACCTCTGCCGCGGTACCCTGCCCAGCGTGCCTGCCCGGTCGGCGCTGTTCCGGCGAATCCTCAAGGGCGGCAACCTCGGCGACGCGGCCCTGAGTGACCAGAGCGTCAACCTGATCCTGCGGGACCGCGCCCGCGTCGCGGGCCTGGACGAGGCGGTCATCGCCCTGCTCGGCGGCCATTCGCTGCGCGCGGGATTCGTCACCCAGAGCCTGCGCAACGGCAAGAGCCTCGACGAGATCATGAAGCAGACCGGGCACCGCGACCCGAAAACCGTGATCGGATACGCCCGCGACCGAGATCCCTTGTCCCGCAATGCAGTCAACGACATCTGGGGACCCGGCACCACCACGACCGACCGGCCCGAACACTGACACAGGTCCGCTCACCACTCTCGATCAACCGGACCCGCGCTGCTGCCCCGGCGAGACCGACAGCGGCCAAAGCGACGGCACAACTGAGAATGCGTCCGGAAACGACAACTACATCGCGACAGACCGCCGCGCCTTTGTCGAATTCGAGATGTCGTTTCCCAGGTCACCTGTGACAACTCGATGGATCGTGGACGGTTCGGCGCCGAAAGTCGCAGCGGTGTCGATCACCGAATGGCATGCGGGACAAATGATGACGAAGTCGGCCACTTGGTCGACGAACGTGGCATCGAGCCCGATATGGAAGCCGCAACCGCACTCGGCGACTTCGAGTTCGTAGAGGGCGGATACTGCGCTGGCGATCCATTTCGCCGAGTTCAGGGCGTCCGTGCGGGCCGGTGTGCGAGGTATTGACATGGGAGACCTTTCGTTGAGCAGGCCCTGTTTGGATGGTGCCTGCTGGTGCGAGCGCAATCCACACTGTCGAACCGCCACCGGCTCGTTGCAGCCGCAGCGATAGTTGAACCTGACAACACCGCAGGTCGCCGGGGGTCACCGGCCGGCGCGAAGCCTCATCGATCTGGGCTGACGAGCTCCCGGAAGGATCCGAGCTGTCCACCAGATCAGAGCCGCGAACCACGACCAAAGTCGGCAGAAGACTGCGCCCGCCAAGTAGCAGGCTCGCGAACTGCAGCCTCGGCGCCACGCGCTGTCCGGGCGACCAGGCCGCCAGCGGGGACCACCGCGGCGTACTGCCGGCGCACCGCGCCTACCACCTCGAGCACTACGAGGAGCACCCGAGGTTGCCGATCGGATGCGGTCGGCAAACAGGCTGTGGGACAGCGACTTCCGGCCAGGCGCATCGATCACCGAGGTTTGCAACAACGGTCAAGTCCGATGACACGATCTCGGTCGACTTCGATTTCAGTACTTGGCAGAAAGGGATTTCTGGTGGCGGTCATCGACCATGCCTTCAACAACTACGACTCTCGACTACAACGGGTACTCCGGGGCACAGCTCACGCGATTCCGTATTTGCTCGCCATCAACGTTCTGGTGCACATCCCGCTCTATTTCGGGTACGAGAGTGTGCCTTTGGCGCTGATCGGGGTCGGCCTGACCGTGCTGGCTGCTGCGGGTCCCCCCGTCCATCACGAACTCGCACGTCTGTGCATTCGCTGCATGGAAGATGTGCCCCCGGACGCGGCCAGGCAGGCTCAGCGATACAGGTGGTTCCTTCGCTTCGATCATTGGTCGGACAAGCTCCGGACGATCATCGCGTTCGCGCTGGTCATGACGGTCGGAGTGATCTTCTACAGCTGGTTGCCGGTAGCGATCGCGGTCGACTCGTTCCTCACGCTGACGATGTTCTCGATGTGGATACATCATCGTCTCCGGCCATGGTGCCCGTACTGCACGCCGTGGGACGAGGGCGGCCAGCATGAAGCGATTCCCGACCCAGTCGAGTGAGCGGCCGGAAAGACATCGCGCCCTCCTCACTCCCCCGATCTCGGACCGGCGCGGAGCCGACCGACGGAAGTGAATGCGTAGGCCCCAGAGATTCCGTTCAGGTCGTACAAGCACCTCTGTCGGCTGCAGCGCCGGCTCTCGCTGCGATGCCCGTACTTGACTCTCACGCACACAACCCGCTGGTGACCGCGAACGGCTCGGCCGCCACACCCGCCTCATCCCGTCTCGGCGGCCGACGCGCCGCCAACCCGAACACGAGTTCAGGACAACCGCTCATGCCTCGACACCTCATCCATCTCGCCGACGACCTCGCTGCCCGCCTGGGACCCGACTGGGCGAGCGAACGTCAACAGCCCAACCGCGACTACCCCAACGGATACGTCCGCATCCACCACCTGGACCGCTCGACTGCCCTGCATGTGGCCATCGCGCCCGGCCACAACGGAACCGAATCCATCACCGTCACCGGAGCGCTCGGCTGGGGACCCATCCTCGTCGAGACCGAGCACACGGTGGTCGTGGACGCGGACGCCTCTCCCGATGTCGTAGCCGCACGAGTGAACGCAGCACTCACCGGCGGCCATGCACCGTTCGTGCTCGCGGCGCTGGACGCCTATGTGAGCGCGATCAGTCGATCGTTGGGCGAGCCCTGGCATGTTCGCTCCGGCCCGGTCACCGACCGGTCGCCGTACGGCGACGCCTGGCTGTACAACCTCGACACCCGCGCGTTGCTGCACGTCGTGCCGAGTCGAGATGCGCGAGACACACTCTCGCTCACAGTCACTGGGATGTTCGGGTACGGTCTCCGCGTCCCCGCGGCGATGCCCGTCGACCCGGCCTTGGTTCGCGTTCTCCCCCTCACGCAACCGCCCTCCCACGCCGCGATCGACATCGTCGTCGGGCTGACCGGATCCGGCACCGTCTACAGCACGGCACTGGCTGCCGCCCTTGCAACGTGCTGACCGTCGTGAGCGCTGGTACCGACGCACGTGCCTCGGTACCAGCGCCGTCACAGTGATCACCTCACCGATACACGCTATTCGGAGGGGTTCGACAGGGGGTGCATGCGGCTGCTGGGTCCACGCGCCGACAAAACCTGCAGCGACCGGATCGGCGCGGTTGGCCGGAACCAACTGGCTCACAACACCCTTCATGTCACCTTTCCAGCGTGTCGACAAGGCCAGCGACGATGCCGGCCAGACGCACCAGCCAACTTGCTTGCTGCACGAGCGATCCCAGCTCCTCGTGGCCGCTGACCTGCAACGCCAGCCCAACCGCTTCCAGACACACGCTCACCTGCCGCGAGTGACGAAAGCGTGGCCGTGAAGCCCGCGCCGGGGGCGCTGGCTCCCCCGCCGACTGTCCGGTTCCTCCTCGTTCGCTGTCCTGTTCCGACACTGTCGTCCTTCCCGATCATGGTGGATATCAACACAATCGAGACTGCGGTCAGCGAACCGTCCTGGCACTGCCCATGCGGGGCACCTATCGACTGCACATACTGCATACTCATCCCAGCCGACTGAGCAGCCCAGGACTACTACCCTCATCTCATGCCTGAGCTGGTGTTGCCAGATTCCGCTCGTGTACTCGTCACCATCGCCCTTCGATGCTCCGACCGCATACAGCTCGTCCTCGCGGCCGCTGCGCACTTGGACCGTTACGACACGATCGACACGGTGGTGGTCCCCGGTTGGAGCACGCTCGCGCTGCTCATGGTCGCTGCCCAACAGCCGCAGAACGCCGGCCCGCTCACCGTGAACGACATCGCGGCGATCCATGCCGGCACCCGCCCGCGCGCGTCGCTGCACGACCGCTTTCGGCACCGCCAGAGCAAACTTCGCGCCTACTTCACCCGCGGGGAACCGCTCACAGAACACCTAGCCGACGAGCTGACGCGTGGAGTCGGCCTCGAGAACGAACCGCACCTGAGACAACTGCTCACCGCCCCCCGGCCCGCGCTCGATCCTCTACCTCGCGCCGCGATCGCCCTCGCGATCCGCGCCGAGCTCCGCGGCCCCGAACTCGACCAGCAGATCCATACCGCGCTCCTGGCTGCCTACGATGCGGTCGATACCGCCCCGATCTACTACCCGCCCCAGCTCACACCTACCGCGCTCGCGGGATCGATGAGCATCACCCAGCTCCAGCCAGACTGGCTCACACAGCATCCCGGCAATTCACCGCAGACCGAGCTGTACGCGGACATCGTTCGCGCCGACGGAACTCCAGCGGTGCGGACCCTCACCGAGGCCCACCGCGCTGTCCTGCTCGGCAACCCCGGCAGCGGAAAATCCACGATCCTGACCGCGCTCGCCACGCACCGCGCCCGCTCCGAACGTCGCGGGCCCACACTCGCGCTCACACTGCCCGATCTCGCCGCGGCACTGAGGACACAGCGAGCCACCTCGATCACACACGCAGCCGAACTCATCGCCGACTGCGGATCGGGCAGATGGTTCGCGCACGGTCCCGGTGTGGGACCGCACTCCTCGGATGCCCGCGCACAGGCCATCGCTTCGATGATCGTGAAGAACCCACACACGTTGCTCGCACTCGACAGTTGGGACGAGGTGTACGAGCCAGCGGACCGGGAGAACATTCGCGGCCTGCTGAAGCTGCTCGACCCGATCCCGGGACGGATCGTGCTCACCTCACGGATCACCGGCTACGACCGGCCCCTGCACCAGCAAGTGGAGTACCTGACCGACGAGCTCGACACCGCCCAAGCCGACGCGTTCTTCGCAGCCTGGTTCACCCACCACCCCGGCGCCGGACTCGAGCGAGTCGCCACCGCACGCCGTACCTCCCAGGAAGTGCGGGACCTGGTCGCGATCCCGGTCATGGCTGGTCTGGTCGCCTTCGTCGCCCAGGACGAGGCCGTTCCCACCCGCACACACATCCTGTACAAGCGGTACATCACCCGCTTCCTGGAACGACGATGGAAACCCGCGGCGCAGCAACGCCGCGACCCGATTCGTATCGCCGAACTCGAAACCACCGCCACCGACATCGCCTGGGGCATGGCGACCATGACCGGGACGCGCAGCCCGCTCGGTCAGTGGCACGACACCAACACCGTCGACCAACTCCTGAACCACACCCCAGATCACCACCGCCCACACCTGTCCGAACTCCTACACGCCGACGGACTGCTGACCCTGCACGGGAGCCCCAACCCCCAACTCAGCCCCCTCGAGCACCACTACCGCTGGCTACACCGCACCATCCACGAGCACCTCGCCGGACGTCATCTGGCCGACCTCATGACCCGCGACGCAACCGCCGCGACAGCGCTCGCTCGGACCGCCGTCCTGCGACCGGAATGGCTCACCACGCTCCAACACGCCATAGGACAACTGGCCCCCGACCACCAAGACGTTCTGCTCGCCGACCTTGAAGACTTCGCGGCCGCCGGCGACCCCGACAACTACCTACGCAACACCATCGACACAGCCCTGCTCCCACACGCCGATCCAACGATCCCGACAGCCGAGCACAGAGTCCTGGCCGCTCTCGCCAACGCCAACTACTTCTTGGCCCATCAGATCGACCCCGCCACGACAGTCGACCACATCTTCCGCGGTCCGCGCGGGTCGGTGCAGTGGGAAGAGCACACCCTCCTTGCGAAACGACTGGACCCATTCGACCTGAAAAGCGCAACAATTCTCGAATACATAGCGAGGGAGGTGCCTGCAAATTTTCAGGTAGTCGTAGACTCGCTCGAAACACTGTCGTTGGCGCGCCCCGACCTGGTCGAGACGATTATCGTAGATCGGGTTGTGAGCGATGATCTCATATATCGAGATTTCCGGAATTTCAGGGAGGAATCCGTTGCCCGCCTGCTCGATAAGCTGCGTGAGGCAAAGCTGGTTGTCCAGAACAACATCGTGTCCAATCTGACCAATTTCGAACCAGGCCATCGCATGGACCGAGTACGCCGCGTCGTATCTGCACCGGTGCTGGAGTTGTTCGAGCGGATGCACATCACAGCGACCGACCCGGAAGGTTTTCTCGAGAACGGGGGAGAATTGCCTCCCCTGACAACGCTCGCCTCACTCTTATTGGGCAACCAGGGGCCCGAATTCGCCCTCGCGGCAGGACGATTTGCACCAGGAACTCAACTCGATGACGCCAGCCCGTGGGCATTACTGGGACATGCCTTCGGAAGCGAGTCCAGAGCGATCAGTTCGCAGGATCGCCCCCTGAAACCCCCACCAGGTCGATGGGATCTTCAGCGTGCCATTCGGGCCATTACCGCTCTTCGCGGCCAGTTGCATCGGCCTGCCACCGACCCCGGTCCGCTGATCGAAGCCAATCACGCACTCCGATGGCTCGACAACAACCCCTGCCCGGAAATCATCCCGATCGCTGTCGAATTATACGAAGCCAATGACGATCGATATTGGACCTACTCCTTTGAGGTCAGTAAAATGAACACAATAGAACTGCTACGCAGTCCTGGCCATGCGATTTCTACGAAGATGACATGGGATATCTACTGGGATGCAGCCAAGGAGTTCATCCCAAAGGTTGGATGGTCGCCAATATTGGGATTGAGAACCATCGGCGGCCATGATGATGATCGAAGGTCTGTAGTTCTCGACATTGCTACACACATCGCGACAACTGGAACCACTCCCGAAGGGCATTTGATTCCTTTCGCGTGGAAAGAAAAGGTGGATGTCGCAACGCTTCTTGCCCTCGCGTCCGCCGCGCCTAACCGCAGCAGTCGGCGCCTGCTCGTCGAGCAGGCCATGCTTTATTCTGCGGCCAAACACAGAGAAGAGCTCTGGCCGCGCCTCACCGAACTCTGGAACCGGTGACATCCCGTAGCCCTGCAACACACCGAAAGCGTGACAGCGAAGCCTACCGCGGCGGCGGCACCCGACGCGGATTGCTCGCTTCCGACCTTCGAAAGGCGATCGATTCACGTCAGGGCGACCGAAGCTTAGGCCATAGCTTGGGATTTCATCCAGGCCAGTATTGCCAATGCCTGGTCGAGCTCTGGTGGCGGACTACCGTGCATCTCGGTGAGCTTCTGATAGCCCTTGACCGCCAACTTGATAGCAGACAGCCCCTCACCGAAACGGTGCAGTTCACCGAGCTGTATCGCTTGCTGTACCAGCACGGTGGACAAGAGAGGAAGGACGGCTGCGGGCTGTGCTGCGACATGTCGTCCGAGAATCTGAACGGCTTCGCTGATCGCAGTCAGCGCTGCTTTGAACCGCCCCAGGCTACGCAGCACCACTGCGAGGTTGTACAGACTGGTGGCCAGGTCAGATCCGTACGTATCGGGATGTACTGCGGCCAGTCTCCGCAAGATCTGCACCGCGTCCTCGATCGCGGTCAGCGCTTCCTCGTTTCGGCGGAGGGCACCGCGTCGAGCGGTGAGGTTGATCAAGGTCGTGGCGAGGTCTGGAAGGTAGTTGGGGCGCTTATCGACCAGGCTCCGATAGATCCCTACTACCGTTTCGGTTACGGTCAGCCCGTCCTCGAACCGGTTCACGTCATCGAGCCGAGCTGCGAGTTTGTTCAGACTCACGGCGTAGTCAGCGATGTGCTGGTCGGGTCTGTCCACGGCCAGCCCGTGAAAGACTTGGGAGGCTTCGTAAGCCACCGTCAGCGCGTTGTCGGACTGTCCCCGATCAGTGTGTATGTCCGCAACAACGCCCAGGCTCACGGCGCGTTCGGGACGGTAGAGGTCGTCGGGGCGGGTGTCGACCAAGGTCCGATAGATCTCGACAGCCTCCTCTCCTGCGGTCAGCGCGTCGTCGAGCTGTCCCAGATCACGTCGGCGGATCGCCAGGCCGACCAGGCTCAGAGCGAAGTCGGGAAGAAGGTAGGTGCCGGGACGGCTACGGACCAGTCTCCGGTAGATCTCGACAGCGCCTTCAGCAGCGGCCAGCGCCTCTTCGAACCCGTTCAGGGCACCTCGATACTCCGCAAGGTGGGTGAGGTTCCGAGCGTAGAAGCCGAGGTAGGCATCGGGATCCGCGTCAGCGAGTCCGCGGTAGATCTCGACGGCTCTCTCGGCCGCGGCCAGCGCCTCCTCGAACCGGCTCAGCTCGCGGTGTCGGATCGCGAGGCTGTTCAGGACAAGGGCGTAGTCGGGCAGGTGTCTGCCGGGATCTGCGTCCGCGAGCCTGCCGTAGAGCTGGGTGGCTTCCTCGGCTGCGGCCAGCGCCTCCTCGAACCGCCCCAGGTCACCCAGCCGGGCGGTGAGCGTGGCCAGACTCGCTGCCAGGTCGGGCAGGCGGGTTTCGGCGGGGGCTCTCGCCTGGGTTCGACATACGCTGACGGCTTCGGCGGCCATGGTCAGCCCGTCGTCGAATCGCTGCAGTAGACCGAGCAGGTTAGCTGTATTGATCAGGGTCATCGTGAGGTCGTGCACGTAGTCGTCGGGGCGTGCGTCGGCCAATGTCCGGTAGATGCGGATCGCTTCGTCTGCCGCAGTCAGCCCGTCTTCGAGTCGTCCCAGTTCCCCCATCCGGGCGGTGAGGTCGTTCAGGGCGAGGGCGAGGCGGGGGTTGGTTGCGGGTGACTGGCCGTCGCTGCGGTAGCGCTCGGTGAGCCTCCCAGTGAGATCGGCGGCCAGCGACGCGAGTGCGTGCGTGGAGCGGGGCACAGCTCCACGCAGCCGCTCCAAGGTCTCGAGCGAGGTCGCGGGATCTTCGATGGACTGCTCGAGAGCGTCGATGAGGGGGCCGGGCACTTCGACGCGGGTGGCTACTGTGACCGCGTTGATCAGCAAGGTGGCGGGGTGGCGGCGGCACCAGTCGGTGAGTTGCTGCCCTGCGGTGGGCTGGAAAGCGGGATGCGCGCTCGCGCGCGTACAGACTGTCAGCAGCTGCTGGATCTGTGGATCGACCAGTGGTGTGCTGATCACGTCGTCGATGACGCAGCGGCGTGAGTCGATCATGAGACGCCCCACGACGTGCTCGGCGAGCCGGTCCGGTGCCAGTCCCGAGAACCCGCCGACTGTGTGGCCGGGATACAAACCCATCAGCCATGCGTGGACGCTTTTCCGGATATGCGTGGGCTGATCGGTCAGTTCCGGCATCTTGGCCAAGACGTCGTCGAGTTCGCCGGTGGTGGTCGGAGCAAGGACCGCTGTGGCGGCCACGGCGTCCTTGAGAGTAGGCAGACCGAGCTTTTCGACGAGGCCGTAGGAGGCGGCGGCGTGTTCCCAATACCGGTGTTCGTGCTCGAGGACTCGGTCCTCGAAACTTCGCCCGGGCACCGGCGTGCTCGGTGAGGTGATAGTCGTGTCGAGCAGTGCGAGCAAGGCACCCATCTGCACCGTCAGTGCGGTGGCCGCGGTGTCGAATGCCGGGACAGGTGCGCGCATGATCTGGTGCGCGGTGCCCGGCCAGTCCACGTCGGTGTTCGGTCCGGGCAGCGCTGGTAGCGCGGCCGCGAACGCGGTGACCGCGGCTCGGTAGGTGTCCTGCCGCGCGACAGGCGAATCGTCGAGCGCTCGCAGTTCGGTCACGGTTGCGCGCTCGATGATGTCCCCGGCGTTGCTGCTGCCGTAGGCGATCTGATTCCACCACTCCCCCAGAAAGCGTGCCAGCAGCAGCACTTTCACGGGCCGTTGACTCCTGGAGCCGGCGAGCGTGGTCAGTAGGTCCCTGATCTGGGTGGTGCGGGTTTCGGCGTAGTCGACGATCACCAGCAGCGGAGTTCTGACCTCGGCGGTGACCGCCAACTCGGGGCCCGATGGCCGGCGGGCGAGCCACAGCACGCTCCACCGCGCTGCGGTGAGCTGGTCGGCGAACTGCTGGGCGAGTCGTGTCTTTCCTTGCCCGCCGCGCCCGTGCAACAGCCACGCCCCGGCACCGTCGTCGGTCTGGGCCCAGCGGTGGAGTTGCTCCAGGAGTTCCTCGCGGCCCGGCCGGAACGGCACCACCGCGTGCCGCGCGAGAAGCAGCGACGACGGCGAGGCCGGTCCTGTACCTGTACGCGGTGAGGACTGCACGTCCATCAGCGGCTGCAACTCGACCGGCTCCCAGCGCGTTCCGCCCGGTCCGGTGTGAAGGTCGAGGGCGGCCCGGAATCGGGGATCCGCGAGCAGCACGTAGGCCGGGACGGCCACGAGCGCGCCGTGGCGACGGTGTTCGGGGTCGGCGGCTACCACGCCGGTCAACAGGTCACCGCAGTACACCGCGGCCCCGGAGATCCCCGCCCACGGGGAGTCCCCCAGATCAGCGGGTGGTTGTGTGGCGACTTCGACGATGTGGCGGTTACCGACGAGCCCGCTGCCCGGACTTATCGTCCCGAGTACTTGTTGCAGCTCGGACCTGTTGTGGTGGCGCGCGAAGTCCGGCAATCCCCATACCTGGCACCGGGTGCCGGGTCGGTGGGTCACCAGACGCCCCCACACCACCGGCGTCACTCTCGGCGGCCGCCACCGCGGGTCATCGACGTGGACCAGGGCGGCGTCGTCACGCTCACCCGCACGACCACACCACACCACCGTGCCGTCGTAGCGGTCGCCGACTGCGACAGTGGGCCGGGACAGACGCACCCGTGCGTCCAGGCTCCCGACCACGTGCGCGGAGGTCAGGACCAGCCGCGCCGCGATCAGGTACCCCGAACCGGTCCGCACGCCCGAGACCTCGATCAGCTGCGTCTCTTCCATGGGCATGGGCTGCTCCGTCCTGGAATCCTCTACCGCCCGTGCGGGTCCGGGCCCACGCCGTGTTTCGGTTAGGGTTCGATCCGGTCGGGCACGCCCTGACCGTGATCGTCGTCATCGGGTGTGCGACCGACCAGGACGTCCCCGCCGCCGGGTGCCTGGGGGGTGAGGGTCACGCTCACACGCTGTTTGCGTGTGCGCCCGGCACCGGCCTCGACGTCTCCGGTGACCACCCAGGCTTTGAAACCCGCCTTGGCTTTGGCGTCCTTGCGCAGTTCGACCTCGAACGACAACTCGATCGGTCCCACCGCGAACGCCAGATCAGACTCGCTGCGGCGCGCGGCCGCTCGCACCAGTTCATCGCGCAGAGCCGCGACCGCGTCGCCCAGTTCGATCTCCATGACCACCCCATCGTCGTCGGCGTATCCGCCGCCCCATCGTGTCCATCATCCTTCCCGACAAACCGTCGCAGCGAAATCGATTGGGCAGATCCCGAATCCGAAGATCCGCGGCACCACGACACACGCCGCCCGGTCCCGTCCACCACCATCGGTCGTTCGGTGCCGGGCGGTCGACCGCGGGTCAATCATGCCGGCACCCACCAGGGCCCTCATCCGAAAGCAGGGCAGTTCGTGCATGCCTCAACCGATTTCGAGTCCGGGACCGGGACCGGGACCGGAGCGTTGCAACGTCTGGCGTGCCGGGTAGAACCACTCGGTTCACGGGGTTCGCTGGGCTGATTATCGAATGTCCGAAGTGTCCGATATCGTCCCCGGCATGCGTAACTACGTCGTAGCGGGTGTGGCAGCACTCGCCCTGGTCGGCTGCTCTTCCCAGGAGCCGGCACCGTCTCCGGCCCCGTCGTCCCAGGCCGTGACCTCCTCGGCTGCGGTCAAACCCTCAGCAGCTGCGGCGGATTCGGCTTCGCTTCGTGACGCTGCGGAGAAGCTGGACCGTGCGGCGTCGGCTCGCGATGTGGCGACAGCGTGGAGTTTCTACTCCCAGCGTTGCAAGAACGAACTGGTGTCTCAGGAGGCGTACGGGCACATGCTCGACCTCTTCTACGCCGGCCGGAACCCGGCATACACCGACTGGGTCGTGAAGGTCGACGGCTCATCCGGACAGGTCGTGACCGTGGATTCGGACCCGAACGCACCAGCATCGGCGATGGCGCCGCGGACATGGACCGTCATCGATGGTCGGTGGCAGTTCGACAACTGCTGACCGAGACACGCACCAGGTAGCCGGGCTCGTCAACGAAGTGCCCGACCCCGACTGGGAAGTCGGATACGTCGAGGCCCGACCTCAGCGAACGACTTCCATGTCCACGCCGCGTACTGCTCTGCCCCGCACCCGGCCGACCCCCTGATGGCGTGCCGCGGCGGAACGAACGAGCTTGCCGGACACGGTCACAGGTCGTACGCGACCAGCCGGCCATCAGCCAGGTACCCGACCTGAGCGCAATCGACCGACCCTACCCAGCTCGGCACGGTGCGATAGTCGGTTACCACCAACACCTGGACCTCTTGTGCGCGTGCGGATCCGTCATCGAGCAGTTCGGTGGGTGTGACCGGGACAGCCGGGTTCGGTGCTTGTGACACCGTTGCTTCCAACGCGTTCGCTTCCAGACCTTCCTCGGTGTGAGCGACCTTGATGACATAGCCGTCGCTGGGCCGGAACACCGCGCGTGTCCTGCCGACCAGCGGAACACCGAACCGCTCGACGTTGCGGGCCATGACACTGATCTGGGAGATGAGCGGGTCGCGCGCGAGCATCGCGGTGGCCAACCGAGGGAACTCGACTGTGCGCCACCAGGTGTCAGGGTCGTCGACGCCGTGCTCGGCCAACGTCCAACCAGGGCCGGTGACCGGCACACCCGCATAGTTCGTCATGGCCGAGATTCTCGCCGCTACCAGATGCGGGTGTTCCAGGGTGATCAGAAGCGGCCGTGTCCTCGACTGTCCGGTCCACGGGCACACCGCATCTCAGGGCGTCCGTTCACTCCCGCCCCCGTGCGCACCGCGAGGGTTCTGACCCGGCGCCCGTCGATGCACCACGCTGGTCCAGGTGCGGCTGCGTCGCTGTTCAACTCGGTAGGGCAGGAGCCAGCAGTCCACGCCTGGTCCGAGTCGGCCTTCGGCGATCACCGCAGCCGCCGAAGCGCACACCATCGCCGTTGCATGGGTTCGCACGCCCATGAGCCGAGGCGGGTCCTCTACAGGTTCACGTACTCGCGCGACGCGCCTACCGACGCGGCCCGAGCATCGCCGGGATACATGCGGAGAGTGGGGAGCAGTTCGTCGATCTGTTTGCGCGACAGTATCTTCGACACCGGCGCCAGGCTCACCGCTGCCCCTGCTTCGTGCCAGTGTCCCGACGGCTCGAGCGCGCGCACTCGGGCGACCCTGCCGTCCACGACGTAGACCACGCCATGCAGGATCTCGCGCCGGCGCACGGGAATCGGCCCTCTCAACGATGTCAGTCTCCGGTCGGCTTCCCAGACCGGGTCCGCTTCTGCCGCGAATTCCCGTATCAGTCGCTGTTCGGTGCGGGCTTTGCGATATACGACGAGCACCTGGTCGACGAGGTCGTTGCCGGCCCGGTCCTCGATGGCCGCCAGTCTCAGTTCCGGGAACGCGGCGCGCACCCAGTCGTAGGGCGCGAACACCGCCTGCGGGCGGCCGCGGAACAGCACGAGCGTGTGGTTGCCCTGCTCTAGATCGTCGATGATTTCGCTGACCGCGATCCGCGCGGTGGTCGATGTCCGTTCGATGACTCTCGAATCCGCTACGGCCAGTTCAGGATGCGCGTGCTGGCCTTCGCGCCACAGCCCGGTCGATATCAGCATCGCGGACGGGGCTCGGCCGTACCGGTTCACTTGGACGACCTGTCCGTCCGCAGCCTTTCTCCACATCGCGGACCAATGATCGCGCAGCACCTCGGTTTCGATGATCTCCACACCCGAGCCCATGGCCCGAACTCTACAAGTCCCTCATCTCCCAGGCCGCGCGGCGCAGGGCCAAGCCAGGGGCAGTTCGCGGCACCGCCGCGGGCCTTGCGCGGGCAGAGGTCGAGTTGTGCCCGATCGGGCCCGGGCGGTGCCCTCGTGCGGAAGGGCGCCGGCGGTGGCCGCAGCTGTCGAACGCTGTCGGTGCGTGAGTCGTCGACGCGGGCTGTCCGAATCTGCTGCGGCACAGCGGGTTCTGGTCGATCGGGAATGCCGGGCTCCACCGGCCGACGGTACGGCTCGATCCTGTGCGGCGCGCACCTGGGCCGATGGATGCGCTCTCGGCGGCGGTGACCTGCACGTCAGCAGTGGTGAGCGGGCAGGTGCTCCTGGCCGGTGAGCCGTGCGCCGAGTGCGCCGCCACGTCGCCCGGCAGTGCACGCGCGAGCGCGGCGCTGTCCGGCGGTTTCGAAAGGTGGTGCTGCACAGACGTTATCGACGCTCGACGATCTGCAACATCGAGTTCGAGGGCTCGGAGACTGGAGACATCAGCAAGACCGACGGAGATGCACGGGGCGTCACGCACCACGACTCCGAAACGTAGGAAACGTCTTTATAGAAAAGGAGATGTCAGTGTCTGACCCATTCGAGGCCATCGTGATCGGCGGCGGCATCGCAGGACTCATGACCGCTGTGCGCCTGAGCCACGCCGGACTCCGCACCGCCCTCGTCGAGCGCGACGCCCTCGGCGCTGGCGCGACCACCGGCAACCACGGCATCATTCACAGCGGCGCGCTCTACGCCCGCCACCACCCCCACGTCGCCGCCCTGTGCGCCGAGGCCCAGCACGCATTCCACGAGTCGTTCCCCGCACGCATCGTCGAGCCGCGCGAGTGCCGGTACGTGGGCACCGAGGCGACGCTGAGCGAGTATCAGCGGCTGTGGCGCGAACACGGGTTCACCACGAGCACGGTCGATCCCGACGAATCCGCTGCCCTGCTCGCGAGCATGCCCCAGCGCGACTTCCACGTCGCCGCAGTACGCGAACTGGTCATCGACACCCGCTCCATGCTCACGGACCTGGCCGCCGACGCTCTCGCTCACGGGGCCACCCTGTTCACCGGTGCGCACGCTCGCCGCGTGGTCACCGAACGCGGCCGTGTGATCGGCGTCGAAACCGCCGACGGTTTCATCGCCGGATCGTCGGTGATCGTCTGCGGCGGAATCGGCACACACGAACTGCTCACCAACTCCCGGTCCGTCGTCGCCGACGAACTCCGCTCGCGGCTCGAGGTTCTCATGGCCTTTCGCGGCGAGGTGGCCGGACCGGTCATCGGCCTGGAATTCGGACTGCCCGCGCTGGCACCGGCGGCTGTGGGCGGGACGGTACTGGCCTCGCGATACGGCGCGCCGCAGCAATTCATCACCGGACGTGGCCGGTGGCCCGTGCCGCTGGCGTACGCGGCCGAACTCACCCGTGAGGTCCTCGACCTGCTCGGCGAGGACACGATCGACCCGCACAGCGGACTGGCGTGGGTGTGCAGCAAGACCGAACACGCCGGAAAGTCCTCCGACAGCTGGGGCACGCAGCCGAACTACTCGGTGATCGACCACGACGCCCACGACGGCGTAAAAGGCTGGTGGACAGTGCTTCCCGGCAAGATGACGCTCGCGCTGCACGCCTCGCGGGACGCCGCCGCCGCAATCACGGGCCGCCCGCAGCCGCTGCCCCTGCCCGTTCCCGCGCACTCCCCGTTCACCGACCCCGACACCATCAACGTCACCCGCGCCCCCTGGGCCACCGACACCGAAGAGGTAATCCGATGATTCCGCCGTTCACCGCCCAGATCCCCGCCGACGAGATCGAAACCACCGTCGCTGCCGTACGTGACATCCTGAGTTCGGGACAGCTGATCCTGGGCGAGCACACCACCGCGTTCGAAGCCGCCGTGGCCGACATGGCCGGAACCCGCTACGCCATCGCGGTCAACTCCGGCACGATCGCCCTCGAGATCATCTTCCGCAGCCTCGGCGTGGACGGGCGCACCGTGCTCGTGCCGACCAACACCAACTACGCCACCGCAGCGGCGGCGATCAACGCCGGAGCGCGCGTGCGACTCTACGATTCGGGCCTGTACCCCGACCTCGCCGACGTGCACGACAAGCTCACCCCCGACGTGGCGGCCGTGGTCGTGGTACACATCGGCGGCCACCTCTCCCCCGAACTGCCCCGCCTGGTCGAACTGTGCGCAGCCGCCGGAGTTCCCCTGATCGAGGACGCCGCGCACGCCCACGGCTCCAGCCTCGGCACCCGGCCCGCCGGAAGCCACGGTCACGCCGCAGCGTTCTCGTTCTTCACCACCAAAGTCGTCTCCACCGGCGGGGAAGGCGGCGCGATCACCACCGACGACCCCGCGTTGGATCACGCCGCCCGCCAGTATCGCGACCAGGGCAAAGACCACGCCGGAACCCACATCCTGTGGGGCGGCAGCTGGCGCATGACCGAAATCGGTGCCGCGCTGGGCAACGCCCAACTCGCACACCTCTCCCGCGACATCGACTCCCGCACCCAGGTCATCGACCGCTACACCGACGCGCTCACCGGCGCGGGCCTGACCTTCCCGGACCGCCACGGCCGACTCAGCGGGCACAAAGCCATCGCCGTGCTCGGTCCCGGCATCGACCGCGACCGCCTGCGCGAAGACCTCCGCGCGCGCGGTGTCGGTCTCGGCAAAGGCGTCTACGACCAGCCGCTGCACACCCTGCCGGTGCTGGACGGGTTCGGCCTGGGCCACCTCTACCCGCTCGCCGACGACTTCGCCGACCGGCACATCTGCCTGCCCCTGTGGCGCGGCATGAGCGCGCCGATCGTCGATGAGGTGATAGCCACCGTGCACCGCGCGCTGGCCGAGCAGTGACGCTCACCCTCACCGGTACCGCCGCCGCAGCCCCGCACAACCGGGCTGCGGCGGCGAACCCGCCCGCTAGCATCGCCGACATGGCTCCCGTCTACCTCGTCACCGGCGCTGCCGGATTCATCGGCGCGAACTATGTCCACCACCTCACCCGATGGGAACCCGACGCGCACATCGTCGCCCTCGACTACATCGGCTTCGCCGGAAACACCGCCAACCTCGCCCCCGTCGCCGACCGAATCACCTTCGAACAGGCCGACATCGCCGACTTCCCCGCCATGCAAACGCTCTACCGACGCTATCGGCCCGACTACGTCGTCAACTTCGCCGCCGAGTCCCACAACGACCGCGCCATCCTGGACCCGAGCGTGTTCATGCGCTCGAACGCCCTGGGCGCGCAGGCGATCGCCGAATGCAGCCGACTCCACCCGGTCACCTCGCATGTGCACGTATCGACCATCGAGGTCTACGGCGAGCTTCCCGAGGGCGAGCAGTGGTTCACCGAACGCAGCCCCCTCAATGCCAAGACCCCGTACTCGGCGTCCAAGGCCGCGGGAGATCAGATCATTCGGGCGTACATGCAGACCTACCCCGACATGCGGTTGCGAATGACGCACTGCGCCAACAACTACGGCCCCTACCAGCTCGCCGAGAAGCTCATCCCCCTCGCCGTGACGAACCTGCTGCGGGGCAAGAAGATCCCCGTCTACGGAGACGGATTGCAACGCCGCGACTGGCTCCACGTCGCAGACCACTGCGCCGCCATCCACCAGGTCCTGCACGCCGAACTCGACCCTGTCCGCGCCGACGCCGCCACCGACCCCGGGCTGCTGCCGATCTACGACATCTCCGCTCGCAAGGAAGTCACCAACCTCGACATCGCCCACCGCATCGCCGCCGAGCTCGGACTCGACCCCGCCGACTCCATCGAACACATCCCCGACCGACCCAACCACGACCGCCGCTACCTGATCAACCCCGCGAAGATCGAGAACGAACTCGGTTGGCGACCCACTCACGAATTCGAGAGCGGCATCGCCGAGACCGTCGCCTGGTACGTCGCGAACCGCGACTGGTGGCAGGCCACCATCGCCACCAAAGGCGAACTCCAATTCGACTGGAGCACCGCCACTCCCACCGCCACCTAGCTCACGACCCCGCCGACCGACCGACGGCGGGCCGCCAATCGGTATCGCTCGCGCCGCTCGAACCTCAGAATGGCGCGGGCAGGTCCGGCTCTCCCCGCGCGTTGTCGTGTACCTCGGCCTGACTGACGGGTGTCGGCTCGTCAGAGTAGGTAGCGGCGGTACGCCATCGGTACTCGACATCGACGGACAGGGCTCGGCGGCGCTGTTCGACCCGGTAGACCAGAAGCCAGCGGACCACGTCCTGCCCGAGCCGGCCGTCGGCGATCACCGCGGCGACCGAGGGCGCGTCCCATGTCCACGGATCCGGGATCGACGACTGCCACGAGAACCAGTGCGAGGACACCGACGGGTGGTGTCGTTCTCGCAGGAACTTCACGAACGATCGGAGCCCGCCGGCGTAGGCCATTCGCGCCGCGGCACGGTCGTCGCCGGACCGATAGCTGTGCTCGAGATCGTCGAACACGATGTCGTGGTTCATGATCGGCAACTCCCAGCCCGGTCGTGGTCGCAGGTCGGATTCGGCCCGCCGGGCCGCCTCGACCCGGGTGTCGCGTTCGGCGGCGGTGATCAGCCCCAGGTCGTGGGCCACAGGCGCGGGCACCCTCACCCGCAGGTCGATCTCCCTGCTCCGGTGGATCGCGCCGTGGGCCGGCCCGCCCATGAGGACGACTTCGATGACCTCGCGGGCCTCGCGGGCGTGCATGTGCGCGATGACCGTTTCGAAGCCCGGGACGGGTTCGGTGGACTCGTCGGCCGCGGCGCGCGTGGGCCACACGAACCGGCCGGCGCTGTGGTCGATGAGTAGGACACGTCCGCACCGAATGTGCTGGTGCCATTCGGTCAGCGTCTTCTCGGTCGTGACCATGCTCGCGAACCATTCACGAGGGTGGCGCAGCTGCCAGCCCGGAGGATCGACCACGAAAGTTTCCGGCGTCGACGCCTTTCCGGACGCGCGAATCCACGCCAGCATGTCGTGGGCGCGTACCGCGCGTTCGGCGCGCCACAC
The DNA here is from genome assembly GCF_053645575.1 of Nocardia sp. NPDC055321. Lineage (NCBI taxonomy): Bacteria > Bacillati > Actinomycetota > Actinomycetes > Mycobacteriales > Nocardiaceae > Nocardia > Nocardia sp. NPDC055321. Next base: position 5,851 of record NZ_JBSHMS010000038.1, on the reverse strand, counting down.
CGCGGTGGCGCCGCGGTGCGCTGCCTGCACGAGGTCGCCCTCGTCTCCGCCGGTTGCGACGCGGTTCCAGTGCTCGACCTCTTCGGTCCAGACCTTGGAACGAGGTTCGCGGTCGTCGTCCAGCAGCCGCAGGTACGCACGCGAGTACGTCGAGGACAAGCGCTTGAGCACGATCTCGCGGGCCAGGGTGAACCGGTGCGGTCCCAGCCAGCCCACATCGTAAACGAGTTGGTCCGCGACCCGTTCCGCGTCGGTCCTGTCCCCCGTGGACTTCTCGCGCTCACGCTGGTGTGCGTGGTCGGCGGCGCGTTCGGTCACCAGGCGTTCCGCGTGAGTGCGAGTGGCTTCGACGACCAGGTGCCACAGCCCGGACGCCTGGCGGACGGTCAACAGCTGGTGGTTGCCCAGCAGACGATCGTCCAGTGGCTGCACGCGTGCGATCGCGGTCAGTACCGCGTCCGTGCCGGGGCGAGATTGATAGTCGCGGTGTCCGCGGAACGCGAACTGCCCCGGCAGTCGAAAGGCCAACGCGCACGCTGCCTCCCACAGCCCTCGATCGCATCGCAGGGCCAGCGACCGTCCCGTGCCGACCGTCCGGGACCAGCGATCCGAGCGCGGAGGCGGGTACCGGATCACGGTCGCCACGTGAGTCAGTCGCGCGGGCGGATCGAGCACTCGCTGGACCTCGACGTACTCCTCGAGTAGTGCGACGATGGCCCGGTTGCGGGACCGCAGCCCTCGACGTTCTCGAATCACCTCGAGTGCGTTGATCGCGGACTCGGGCACCAGGACCCGCGTCTGCCGGATCACGGCCGGTCCCGGGTGCGGTGGTCGACTGCGCGCCCGACCGGTTCCGGGCCGCGCGGACCGCCTGCGATCCGGTGGACGCACATCAACACCCCGGTCACCGCAACGGTGGCCGAAACGACATCGACACCGACGGCGACCTGAACGCTCAAGCTCGTCAGCGCGGCCACAGCCAGCGACATCGTGGTCACCGCCCCGGCCCAGCGGCCGGGCACGGCCGAGGCCGATACCGGGGTCGCGGCGGCCGCCGCCGGGCGCGGACGACGCCGCCGCCGGCGTGATGACATGGGGGTCGGCTCGCTCATCGAAACCTCCTGTTCCGCCGTGGGCCGGCGGGTCGAATGGACTTGTGGATCCATCCTTTCCGGCCCCGCAGAAGCCGATAGATAGTCAATGTCACACTCCGTGCGGCCGCCGACACCTGGGCACGGCCGGCCCCTGTTCGACAGACCACACCGCGGACCCTGTCCGAGTACCTCGACTGCTGTCGAATGGCAGGGAACCGAACGCGGTCGGCGTCGACACCTTCGCTGCGCGGGCGATCTCGCCCTCGGTCGGCGTGCAACATGCGGGCCGGACACTGCGAGGGTTCAGGTGTCGGGCTCGTGGGGTCGCAGCCTTCCCCTCGGGGTTCCCCCACGGGCCCGGCCTGTTCGTGGCCTCGAATCCGAACGCGCGACCACGGCGATCCGGCGGTATCAGCATGTCGGTGTCGGCCCGAGGGCGGCGATTCGACATTCGCGGGCGGATCGGGCGCGACCACGTCGACCGCGGCGGACAGGAAGAAACTGTTCAGTGCGACATCGCAATCGAATCCAGGCGGCAGCAGGAAGGGGTCTTCGCCTCGATAGCCTTGGCCTCAACCCTCGCCAGTCATCGGCGATCAGCGGCATGAACGCGGGTGTCCTCGTCGACTTCGGCAACTCAGCCGGGAAACAGTGCAGCTTCCAACCGGAAACAGGCACCACGCCAATCTAGGCGGCTTCCAGCCGCAACACGCCATGATTGATGACTCCGGTCAGTGACCACGCATAGGACAACCACCGGACGGTCAGATCACCTCCGGAACCGCCGCAGTCGTCACCTCGTCGAACTGAACATGGACGACTCCATCGACCGACAGGCTCTCCTCGACGCAGGTCTTGACCCCGACGACCCCGACGTCTGGGTAAGTCAGCGCAGGATCCAGGACCTTCTGATCTGCCACGGCATCTGGGTAAAGTGCTGCGCTGCCGGAAATACTTGCGACACAGACAGTTTGGATTGACCATCGGCGCAGATGGCGGTTCATCGCGTTCAATCGTCGAGGAAGTAGTCATGTCAGGTGAGTCGAAGAGGACCGAGCTTGCGAACGTCGCTGAGGCGCGGCGCCGCGCCGCCCGCGCAGTCGCGTGGCGAGTATTCGAGAAAGACTTGGGCGCTGCATTTTTAGGTCCGCTCCTTGCAGACCGCAGCATCAACGATCTCGTCCTGCTGATCACAGACAAGAGCCTGCAGATCAGGGCTATCGCACGCGCCCGCGGTGAACGTGTAGACGAACCCTTTTCCCCGACCGACGACGCCGAGCGGTGTGCGCAACTGTTCGCCCAGTACCTCACCGACAAGCCGGAGCTCTCCGTCGATCAGCTGGTCAAGGCCATCGAGCTCGCGCAGAACGGCGTTCCCGTCAGTTGGGGCCGCCAGTTCCTTGATAGTCAATGACCGCCAATACACAGGCCAGCGCGAGAGCGAACCCACCTCCGCCCCCGACGACCGAAGCCTGCGCCCTGCTGCCTGAGCACCGGCATTCCGCCGAAGACCTGATACCGATCCCAGGCACAGTTCTGAAACACCGCGCTGCTGCGCCGGAACGATCGAACTCGACAACGACCTCAGCGTATTCAGGAGATTGCCATGCTCGACGACACGATGACGATGGACAGCAGTGCTCGGATCGGTGGCTTCGAGCTGGGTGGCGCCAGCCGAATCGGCGCCCGCAGCGTCAACATGGACGCTTACACCTGGGCTGCGCACCCGGACCACACCACCGAACACGCGATCGTGGTCGCGATCGCCGACGGCGTCGGGAAAAGCTTCGGCTCGGAAACGATCGCCCACGGCGCGGTCTCGGTCGCCTGCCAGCTCGCCGTCTACTCCGAGTTCCGGCTCACCCCAGCACACATCGTTGACTACACCCGCACCGAACTCCCCCGCCGTCTGCGGTCTTACGCCGAACTGGGACATGCGCACGCACTCGACGACTTCGCCCACTGCGCCGGAACCTGCCCGGACACCACGCTGGTCGTTGCCGTGATCACCCCGACCGGTCGATTGAGCGTGGGCTGGCGTGGTGACAGCCGCGCGTACATCCGTACGACCTCCAACCCTCGCCTGCAGCAGGTAACCGCGGACCACAACGACCCCGCCGCTCCGAACCAACTGCTTCGATCCCTTCTCGACGCCGCCGGCACCGGCGAATTCAGTTGCCCGATCACCGACGATCGGGTCGTCGAAGTGGTGCTGTGCACCGATGGTGTGCACGGTGTACTCACCGACGACGAGATCGGCACGATCGCGGCAGCGTCACCGTCAGCGCACAACGCCGCCATCGCAGTCACCGGGAAGGCTGTCGCCGCGGGCGGGGACCACGCCGACAACGCCTCGATGGTGATCATACGAATCACCCATGCGCCTGAATGATCCACCACGAGCCGCTCCTGCGATCGATGCGATGCCTCACTCACGGTCGCGACTGATCGACCGGGCTAAGCCATGCAGAGCTTGAAACATGTTGACAGGAAAAGGAGTTGCACGATGATCGACGAGGACAGTTCGTGCGAGATCTGCTTCGATATCGCGACAGCGCTCGCCCGGGCCGCACCGGATCCGAGTGTTCCGCTCGAGCGGGCTATCGAAGACGAGTACGCAGCGATCCACGCCCATGCGCACTCCGAATGAGTTCGGAATGTCGAAGACCGATGACTTCGGCGGCCGGTCAGACGGCCGCCGAATGCATCGGCGAGTTCGGCTCGCCTGCGGCGGTCGCCGTCTCGCACTCGCTGTCCGCAATCGCCTGGCCTCACCTGGTGGCACTCTGCCAAGATCGCAACAGCGATCGATAGACGCTGCGAGGGTGGTGCCGAGCCCGAAGAAACCGGGCTCCACACCCTCAGCGACATGGATCGCTGTATCTGGAAGGCGCCATCATGACCACCGAACCTGCTACCGAATGGGCCCTGCCTGATCAGACCGGGTACGAGCTGCACTGCTCTACCCGCAAGGGACCCGGCAAGCCGAAGTCGATCGTGGCCACCACGATCACCAGCGTAGACGCGCAGCAGGTCGCGACCGCCACCGGCGGCGTGTACTGGGTCGTGGACGGCGGGCTCGTGAACGGCGCGATGACCTTCACCCGCGATGACCCGAAGAACGCGAACTGGTACTTCCTGCTCGTGGGCCCGACCTACCCCGGCCTCTCCGAGTTCGTCGCCGGGACCGCCGACGGTCCCCGATCCGCTCGAACCCGCTCGGCCACTGCATGACTCGGATCGACGCGGCCACCACCGTCGCCGCGGACCCCGCAGCCCGGGAAGCCGTCGAGGCGTTCGCCTCGACGGCGCAGCAGACGCGTACCGCTGTCCTGGCGGGGAATGCGAGCGGGAGTACCGCAGTTGACCTGCGCACGGTGTTGACCGTGATCGCTCGTGTCACCGCGGGCCAGGAACCCGGTCCGCGGGACCTGGCAGAGCTGGCCTTGGCGTTGCGTGACGACAAGGTCCAGCAGGTCATGTTCGCGTTCACCGACGCCCCCTACGCTGCCGCCGTCGAGTACCTGTGGACGCGGTTGGTGCGCGCACTCACCGGCGAAGACCAAACCCAAGCCGCGCTTCGGCTCACCTATTCCGCGTACCTGCGCGGCGATCTCGACCTGGCTGTGGCAGCGGTCGACGTCGCTATCGACAACGACCGCAAGCACGACCGCACCGACATCGTGCACGGCAGGCTGCGGGCGGGCTTGAAGAAAGGCCCGTTGAAACAGCTGGCTGTCCGCGCGCGGGCCATCAGCCGAGAACTCCTGGGCGAGAACCTCGATGACGTACTCGCCGCCTTGCCCTCGCGACACGAAGGTCCGCCGGGCAGTTGACGACCAGCGGACGATCGCATCCGCCGGCGCCGTCCGAGCCCACATCGACCTCTTGATTTCCGAGCTTGACCGGCTTCGGTGAACAGTCGACCAGCCAGCACCAGCTGAGTACATCGAGAACAGAGGCTCGCGTGCTCCGCCTCTGCCTGTGACATCGGCTGTGCGCGTCCCGCCGGCAACTGCGCTGCGGGCGCGCAGCTGTCCGTTCACCCCGAGTAACCCGCGGGCCTGATCCGCTCGGATCGGCACGCGAGCGGCTTCGTGGCTCGCGCGCGGGTCAGAAGGCGCCCTAAACCCGTGGCGTCCCTCCTGAACAGGGCGGTTTCGTGCCGCCAGTCAGATGAGAAGGGGTCCGCTCACTGGATCGGCTGCAACATCGAGAGCGTCCCTGCATACGTTCGTCGAGTCGAAAGCGGTTCCACCGCAACCAATGTCACTTCATCCAGGAGATATCGATGGACACCCCGACCGTTTCCAAATCGGCGTTCGATGACGCCAAACAGGCGTATTTGACGTCCGACAACACCTACAACACATACCTGTTCGAAACACCAGGGTCTGTGCAGATCGACACCGGAATTCTCGTGCTGGTGACGCCGTCGCTGCCTGAGGTGTTCGCGTTCGTGTACATCCTGGCCGAGACTGTCGCCAACTCGCTGAATGTGCCCGTAGGGCCGGTGTTCCTGCATTTCGCGGCCTATGTCGACCTCAAGAAGGTGAAGACCGAGTTCCATGTCAAGAAGGTCTACAAACTTGAGTTCGCGCTCATCGGTGTCAGCGAGATTTGACCATCGGCCCCGGGGAGGGGGGGGAGGCCAGGGGGGGGGGCTCCACGGGCGCCGCCCCCAGGGTGGGTTCTAGATTGAGCTGTTTGTGTGGGGGCACCACACCAAGAAGCAGCGGGACGGCGGGGAGGGGTTG
>NZ_JBSHMS010000037.1:0-70503 GCF_053645575.1 Nocardia sp. NPDC055321 | reverse complement strand
AATCCGAGTTTGTACATGGTCTGGGGGGCTGGTTTTTTTTTATAAGTCCCTGTCGTCCGCGGGTAACCCGGGCGAACGACACCCACTCAGCGGCGGGCGCGGTCCAGCACCTCGTCCTCGGTCAGCGCGCTGGCGGGATGGTGGCTCAGGCACATGGGCACCGACAGCTTGCTGAAGCCCAGGCCCTCGGTGGCGCCGTAGAAACGGCCGGCCGACAGGCGCGAGATGTCTTCCACCCGTCCGCCTTTGGCGCGGGCGAGCTCCTTGGCCGCCTGGATCTGGACCGAGGCGTTGAGCAGGCCGAAGAACTGGGTGGCCGCATTGCCGGTGATCAGGTTGTGCAGGGCCTTGGGCGCCTGCGTCGCGAACACCAGGCCGAGACCGTACTTGCGCGCCTGGGTGGCGAGTTTCAGGGTGCTCTCGGTGGAGGCCTTGGTCGCGTTCGAGGGCGCGAACGTCTGCGCCTCGTCCAGCACGAGCAGACCGCCGAGCGGGCGATCACCGGCCGGATGCCGTTTGATCCAGGCGAACAGCGCCAATTCCAGCTGATTGACGAAGGTTTGGCGCTGCTCCTCGGTCGCCAGGCCGATACAGCTGATCACCGAGATCCGCGCCCGCTTCCCGGCGGCCGGGGTGAGCAGCACGCCCGGATCCAGGCGCTCCCCGGCACCGCCGAAGACCGGATCGTTGACCATGGCCGCGTGCAACTCGTCGGCCATGCCCTCGGCCAGCTTCACCGCGTTGCGGATGGTGCTGATCCCCTCGGGCAGGTTTGCCAGCAGCGCGACGAACTCGCTCAGATCGGACCCGCCTCGGCGCGCGAAGTAAGTGAGCGCCTCGGTCAGTACGGCGGTGCCGGTGCGGAGCTTCTGCGCGGTCAGCCCGGTCCGGGGCAGCAGGCCCGCCACCGAAGCGTCGATGGCCGTGCGGAACTCGTCGGGATCCTCGAGCACATCGGCGAACTCGGGCAGCGGATTCAACGCCAGCGGCCGCCCCGACTCCCGCCGCGGCGTCCACACGACCACCTCGGTGTCGTCGAAATAGCGTTGTGCGCGTTCGGGATCCCTCGCACCCCAGCCGGCGGGCGGCGTCGGCCAGCGATCGCCGAGCCGGGCCAGATCGTTGTTGGTGTCGACCAGGATCGAGGAGACACCCGCCAGCGCGGCCTCTTCGACCAGCCGCCGCAGCAGCACCGTCTTACCGGATCCGCTGCCCGCGAATACCGCGGTGTGCTTGCGCAATTGGATGAGCGGCACCCGGAAAGCGGCGCCGGTGTCGACGCCGTGCCCGAGCAGTATCGACGGCTCCGCGTCCGCGCGCGCGTCGTCCGCAATACGAGGCTCGGCCCGCAGCCGGTAATCTTGTTCCGGGGCAATGATTTCTATCCCGACCGCGCCGATGCCGACCGGCTGCCGGTCACTCACGCCTGTCCCGACCGGCTCCCGGTCACCTACACCGACCCCGGCCGGTACCTGGCTACCCGTGCCGACCCCGGCCGGTGCCTGGCTACCCGTGCCGACCCCGGCCGGTTCCTGGCTACCCGTGCCGACCCCGACCGGTTCCCGGCTACCCGTGCCGACCCCGACCGGTTCCCGGCTACCCGTGCCGACCCCAACCGGCTCCCAGCCACCCGCGCCGCTTCCACTCACCGCGTCCGGCCCGGCACCGATCACCCGCACACCCGGGCCGCCCGCGACCGCGTGCGCCCCATCCGACTCGACCCGCGCCGACACCGCGCCCAGCACCCGCGTCAGCAGCTGCGACCCACTCGCGGGCCGCCGCCGCGCCAGCCACGCCAGGAACCCCGGCGTCGCGGCGGTCAGCATGATCTCCAGCGCCGTGAACACCCGCAGGTCGTCCTGCGACACCGGCAGCGCGAGCCCCCGCGCCGCCTCGAAATCCGCGACCGCCGCCTTGGTGACGGGTCCCGGCGAGAACCCGGTGTTGCGCAGCACGATCAGGTGCCGCTTCGCGACCCCGGCCCCGATCCCCGCTTCCAGACTCGCCGAGCGCAAGCGCGTCAGCACCGCGCGCGGATTGCTGTGCGCGATCGCCCGGAAGCTCCAGTGCTCCTCGTCCTCGGTGGCCTCGTCCAGGGTGCGCCGTAGTCGCGCGTGCAGCGCCTGCTGCACGATCGCGGGCGGATCCACGGTGAACTGCTGTCCCGCCGCCCCCTGTTCGAGGACATAGCAGCACAGCGCCGCGTTCAGCAGCGAGAACATCTGGCTGTCCTCGTATTTGGAGTCCATCGGGCTGATCACGTCTGCCCCGGCCCGCAGTTCGGCGAAGCGCCGGTCCAGTTCGGCCAGGTCCGTCGGATCCGAGGGGACCGGCACCGGTCCAGGGTCGTGGTCCGCATCGGTGAAGTGCCGCAGCTCCCGAATCTCGTTCGCGGCCAAGCACTGCCGCACATGCTCCTCGACCCGCTGCAGGAGCCGGCGCGGCGTGTGATCGGCGACCGCGCGATCGTCGAACGCCGCGGGCAGCACCGGCCAGGTCGGATAGGGCGGCTCGAAACCCGCCTCGCCGTACAGACTTCCCAGGTGCCGCTCCACGATCGCGGTCGCGACCCCGGCGGACGGCATGGCGGTGGACAGCTCGACCACGGTGAACCGGTCCGCCGCCGAGTTGACCGCGCGCGCGGTGAGGATCTCCCAGGACTTCGGGATGCAGGCGACCACGATGAGGGTGCGCGTGGTCTCCTCGCGCAGCTGCATGAGCCCGTCCGCGAGCCGATCCGCGAGCGTGTCCCCGGCCGCGGACCCCGATTGCGCTATGACGCTGTCGATCTGATCGACGGCCAGCACCACCGGCCCGGCGAGCGCGAACAGCCGCGACACGTCCCCGAATATCAACTGCGGCAACCGGCTCGGCCGCCGGAACCCCCACGCGAGCCGATCCGCCTCCTCGATGCCGTCCTCCAGTGTCAGGAAGCTGAGCCCGATCTCCTGCGGCCCGCCCTTGGCCTTGAACAACACCAGTGCCCGCAGCGTGTCCCGGCAGTGCAGGGCCACGCCGGGATCCAGGTCCCCGACCCGGTCCACGAATTCGTCGATGTCCGCCCGGCTCACCTGCAGCATGCCCCGCAGGCGCATGCTCAATTCCTGTCCGCACCCGGTGAGTTCGGCGAGCGTTCCCAGCATGCGACCGAGCTGCCCGCCGTCCGAGCCGAGCAGCTGCGCGACGATCCCGTGCACGGCGCCGGTCCAGAAGGACTGCCCGTCGATCAGTTTCGGCATGAAGAACGCGCCGCCCGCGCCCTGCACGTGCTGGCGCAGCCAGCCGAGCATGTGGGTCTTGCCGACCCCGCGTTCCCCGCTGAGCACGAGTCCGGTCGGGGTGCTGTTCGGCCGCTTCGCCGCCGCGCCCACCCGCCGGGTGATCTCCTGCACCGCGTGCGGATGCAGCCCGTCCACGTGATAGCTCAGCGGGCTCCACACCTCGTCCGGGCCGAGCACGCTACCGAACTGGACAGAGGCGAGCGCGTGATGCTGTTCCTCGTTCAACGGGCGGCCTCGATGGTGAGCAGATGTCGTGGCGTCCCGCCGAGCACGATCGCGTCGGCGCGGTCGTGCTCGGTCAGCGTCTTCTGATCCGCCTCCGCGCGCACGTGCACCCCGTCCCGGCGGGCCAGGGTCTCGAGCGCCCGGTCGACCTCGCCGCGCGTGAGCGTCCCGAGTCGTTCCCGCAGGACGGTCAGCCGGACCGGGGTGCCGCCGCCCCGGCTGATATCGGCGTACGCGGTCGCCACCTGGCCCGCGACGTCGGGCGTGAACAGGTCGGCGAGCGCCTGCCCGGTGTCGTCGAGGTGCCGGCGCAGCCCGGCGAGGATCGCGTACAGCGTGCCCCCGGCCGCGCCCGAGCGCGCGGGGCGCGGGGCCGAGAGTTCGCGCGCGCACCACACCGCGCCCGCGTCGGTGAGTTCGTGGCTGAACGCCCGATTCACCTTGGTGCTGGTCACCAGGCCGAGTGCGTTGAGCCGCACCCGGTTCCGGCCGTCGAGTTTGATTCCCGCCACGGCGAGCAATTCGGCGTTGGTCAGCTCGCGCGCCTCGGCCAGCAATACGAGCAGGACGCAGCGTTCGTTCAACGTCAATCGCTCTTCGGACATGGTCAATCCCCGTCTCTGTCAACTTCTTCCGAGCCACGGCGCGGGCGGTCACGGTGAATCCTCGTGCGCTCGACGCGATTCCGCGCCCGCATCGACCATATTTCCCCGGCGCGGCACGCGGGTGAGAGGTATCGCCGTGCGCGTAATCCCGGGACGGGCGCGTCCGGGGTGCTCGGGTCCGGCGCGAGGCGCTCGGCCCGCCTCCCGGTGCGGGCGGGTAGCCGGGGGAGCCGGGGCGGGGATCGCGGACCAGGCACCGCCGCGCGGCGCCGCAACTCCCTGGCACCCACTCGGCAACACGTGACCGACTGAGAGCGATCGAACCTCACTGTTGCGTGTGTGACTCGTGAGGCCGCAGTGGTCGCGTCGTGGCCGTTCCGAGGTGTAAAGGAAGCGTAAGGGTGACCTCTGTTTATGTTGATTTTGCCGATTTGTGATGCAAGTCACTGAGAGAAATCTGAGGGAAAAAGAGACCGAAAGTCTGCTTCGGCGTGCGGATTTCACATCGAGTTACGTAGATCACTGTCCGTTTTGTACTCTTACGCAACTTTAAGTTACTTCTCAGCAACAAACGGTTGGAGACTTGTCCGTGGGTGCTCGAACGAGGACCTGCGCCCCACCGAGACAGGGGCGGCACCCGCGGGAGAAAGCACGAAGTCAATGAAGTTCAGCAAAGTCGCCGCCACGTCGGCACTGGTCATCGCGGCCATGGGTATTGCCACCGGCACCTCGCACGCCGACACGGCCCCTGCCCCCTCGCCGGTCATCGGCTCTTTGCTCGACGGCGTGAACCAGGGCATCAACCAGGTCGTCCCCTCCATCGGCTGGAACGTCGCCCGTGAAGGCGATTCCATCGTGGTCACCACCACCGCCGGTTCGCTCAATACCGCCGACGGTCAGTTCCAGGTCCTGGACAACCAGGGCAACCTGGTCACCGCCCTGCCGCTGAGCTACACCCTCGCCGACGCCGAGTACCCGATCGACGCCGCCGTCGACGGCCTGCGCGCCACCCTGACCCCGCGCACCGACGCCGGCCGCCCGATCGCCGACGGAGGCCTGCGGCACGAGGTCGCCAACCAGGAAGCCTTCGACGACGCCATCTCCGCCGCCGCCACCCAGTTCGGCCTGGCCACCGCGATCGGCACCCTGGTCGGCACCATCGTCGGCGGCGCCGCCGGCTGTGTCATCGGTGGAATCGGCGGCATCGTGCTGGGCATTCCGATCCTGGACCTCGGTGGCGCGACCGGCATCGGTGGCTGCCTCGCGGGTGCGGCCATCGGCATCCCGCTGGGCGCTGCCGCCGGCCTGATCGTGACCGGCGTGCCGGCCGCCATCATCATCGGCATCGGCCTGGTGAACCGCCTGAACGATCCCGCGAACCAGTAGTAGCGGGTAGCACAACCCACAATCGGGCCGGGTCGCTGACAGCGACCCGGCCCGAAGTGTGTGCGGGTCCCGGGCGGTGAAACCGCCTGCGGGACCTGTGAATTCGTACTCGCTAGCGCGGCTTGCGCTGCAGGAACGAGTCGCGAATCATGATGCCCGCCAGCAGCGCCGCGAAGCCGACGAGGTAGATGTCCTCGACCTTGCCCTTGTGGTTGCCGATGATCATGGCGAGCAGGATGAACACGACGACCCACCCGGCGACGCGGAAGGTACGGCGCGATTCGCCGCTCCAGCCCCACGCGGCGGACGGAACCTCGGCGGTGTCGACCTTGGTGACGACTCCTGCGCTGTGGGTGGGTTCCAGTTCCGTGGTGGCCACTTTCGCTCCTTAGGGGCTCGAATCCAATGCTGGCCCATATCGTGGCATACGACCCTGCGTCGTAGCCAGCAGGGTCGCGGCACGCCGTCGCCGGGGTGTGCGCCGAGCCGGGGTGGGGGACAGCACCGATCGGGACAGGAGACAATGGGCGCGTGTCCGACGTTGTGAAGGTTCTGCTGCTGGGCAGCACGGGTTCGATCGGTACCCAGGCGCTGGAGGTGATCGCCGCCAACCCCGACCGTTTCGAGGTGGTCGGCCTGGCCGCGCGCGGGGGCAACACCGAATTGCTGGCGCAGCAAATAGCCGCGACGGGCACCGCCAACGTCGCGGTCGCCGACGAGGCCGCCGCCGCGAGGCTCGGTGTGCCGCTGGCCGGTCCGGACGCCGCGACCGAACTGGTGCGCCGCACCGACGCCGACGTGGTGCTCAACGCGCTGGTCGGCTCGCTCGGCCTCGAGCCGACCCTGGCCACTTTGGAATCCGGGCGCCGGCTCGCACTGGCCAACAAGGAATCGCTCGTCGCGGGCGGCTCGCTGGTGACCCGGGTCGCCAAGCCCGGACAGATCGTGCCCGTCGACTCCGAACACTCCGCGCTGGCCCAGTGCCTGCGCGGCGGCCGCGCCGACGAGGTGGCCAAGCTCGTGCTCACCGCATCGGGCGGCCCGTTCCGCGGCTGGACCGCCGAGATGCTCGAATCGGTGAATCCCGATGAGGCCAAGGCGCATCCGACCTGGTCCATGGGGCTGATGAACACCCTGAACTCGGCGTCCCTGGTGAACAAAGGCCTCGAACTCATCGAGACCCACCTGCTGTTCGGGGTGCCCTACGACGACATCGACGTCACCGTGCACCCGCAGTCGATCGTGCACTCCATGGTCACCTTCCACGACGGCTCGACCCTGGCCCAGGCCAGCCCGCCGGATATGAAGCTGCCCATCGCCCTGGCCCTGGGCTGGCCGGACCGCGTCCCCGGCGCGGCCGCGGCCTGCGATTTCTCCACCGCCTCGACCTGGACCTTCGAACCGGTCGACAACGAGGTCTTCCCCGCCGTGGAGCTGGCGCGCCAGGCGGGCAAGGCCGGCGGCTGCGTCACCGCGGTCTACAACGCGGCCAACGAGATCGCCGTGCAGGCCTTCCTCGACGGGCTCATCCGATTCCCCGGAATCGTGCGAACCGTGCAGCGGGTCGTGGAGTCCGCCGACCGCTGGAGCTCGGAACCCAGTACTTTGGACGAGGTGCTCGCGGCTGACTCGTGGGCGCGAGAGACCGCGCGCACGCTCGTGCGCGGCTGACTGCAGAAGGGTTCGACTACCGCATGGTCTACGCGATCGGCTTCGCACTGTTCGCCCTCGGTATCACCGTGTCGGTCGCGCTGCACGAATGCGGCCACATGTGGGCGGCACAGGCCACCGGTATGAAGGTGCGCCGCTACTTCATCGGCTTCGGCCCGAAGGTGTTCTCGTTCCGGCGCGGCGAGACCGAATACGGTCTGAAGGCGCTGCCGCTGGGCGGATTCTGCGATATCGCGGGCATGACCGCCCTGGACGAGCTCGAACCCGAGGAACTCGACCGGGCGATGTACCGGCAGAAGACCTGGAAGCGGCTGTTCGTCATGTCCGGCGGCATCCTGATGAACTTCCTGCTCGGCTTCCTGCTGATCATGCTGCTCGCCGTCGTGTGGGGCCTGCCGCGTTTCGATCAGCCGCCGGCCACCCAGCTCGGCGCCATGAGCTGCGTCGCGAGCCAGGGCCCGGATCAGAAGGTCATCCCGTGCAGCGGCGAGGGCCCGGCGCAGAAGGCCGGATTGCAGCGCGGGGACATCGTGACCGCGGTGAACGGCACCGCCATCGAGACCTGGCAGGAATTCCGCGACCAGACCGAGAAGCAGACCGGCCCCTTCACCTACACGGTCGAGCGCGGCGACGAGAAGCTCACCGTCACCGTCACGCCCGAGCAGGCGGCCACGTACCCGGTCAAGGACGGCCCGGTCAAGATGGTCTCCAAAGTCGGTGTCGGCCAGGACTTCTACGGCCCGGTGCAGTACGGCTTCTTCGCCGCCATCCCGGCCTCGGCCGCGTTCACCGGCGAGATCGGCCTGCGCACCCTGCAGTCGCTGGCGCAGATGCCCGCCAAGGTCGCCGACCTGTGGGAGGCGGTCACCGGCGGTGAGCGCGATCCCGAGACCCCGGTCTCGGTCTACGGCGCCTCCAAGATCGGTGGCGAGACCGCCGAACGCGGTATCTGGAGCCTGTTCGTGCTGACCCTGGCCAGCCTGAACTTCTTCCTGGGCGTGTTCAACCTGCTGCCGCTGCTGCCCCTGGACGGCGGGCACATCGCGGTCGTCATCTACGAGAAGCTGCGCAACCTGTTCCGCAATCGCAAGGGCCTGCCCGACGGTCCGCCGGTCGACTACCTCAAGCTGCTACCCGCCACATACGTGGTGGTGGTACTCGGCGGCGCGTACATGATCCTCACCCTGGCCGCCGACATCGTGAACCCGATCAAACTCTTCCCCTGATCCGTTCCCGCCGCCGGCGTGTCGATCCTGTCGGCGGCAATCGGTAGATTCGAAGCGGGGCTGCCACAGGCCCGGGGCGGCGAATCCGAAGTTCCTGGCGCGATGGATGTCTCGACGAATTGTCGCGCGATGAAGGAACGGTGTTGCGTCGTGGAGTTGACGCGTGGGGCGAACGCGGCCGTCGCGGCGCCCGCGGTATCGCTGGTGCTGGAATGGGGCTCGGACCGGGCGCTGGATCCGCAGGCGCTGCTGCTGGCCGAGACCGGCAGGATCAGATCCAACGCCGACTTCGTCTTCTTCAACGCCCCCGCGCATCCCTCGGGAACCGTTGCGCTGTCCGAGGTTACGGCCGGCCGGGCCACCCTGCGCCTGGCGCTGGCCGATATCGACGCGACGGTGGATCGGGTCGTCATCACCGGCTCGGTCGACCAGGGTTCGTTCGGTGACATCGACGGATTGACCCTCACCGTGCGCCATTCCGGCGGGCGGCTGCTGCGCTACGCGGTCCAGGGCACCGGCCGGGAGACCGCCATGGTGCTCGGGGAGTTCTACCGCCGCAACGGCGAATGGAAGTTCCGGGCCGTCGGCCAGGGCTGGGACAGCGGATTGCGCGGGCTGGCGGAACAATTCGGCGTCGAGGTCGACGACGAACCGGAGTCCCCGCCCACCCTGGAACCGCCGGCGCCCGCGCCCACCCGGCAGACCACACCCGCGCCCGCCCGGCAGCCCGCGACCGCGCCGCCCGCATCCGCACCCGCTCGGTCGGCGGCATCCGCGCCGGCCACACCCGCACCCGGTCGCACGCCCGCGTCCGACCCCGCCCCGACGCAGCCCGCACCGTCCGCATCCGCATCCGCGGCCGCCGCCGCACGGCGACTGGATCCGACGCTCCCCGCGCACCCGAGAACCCCAGCGCCCCCGCAGGCGTCCGCCATGCCCGCCGCCTGGTATCCGGTCCCCGCCGATCCGAACCGCCTGCGCTGGTGGAACGGCGCCGGCTGGACCGAGGAGTACCGCACCGCCCACCCCGCGAACGATCCCGCCGTCTGCCCGCGCTGCGGCCGGCCCCGGCACGTGCAGCGGTTCGGCCCGCCGAGCGCGTGCCGCTGGTGCGAGGGCGAGGTCGGCGGTCTGCTCGAGGCCTGGCGCGCCCGGGTGTGGCAGGTGCTGTCCGCGACCGGGCCCAGTGGGCCGCAGTGGGACGAACTGTGGGTCACGCTGCGGCACAAGATGATCAGCGAGGGCACCGGCAGGGAGGCGCTGCGCCCGCTGGCCCTGGCGCATCTGGAGCGGGTGGTGGCGTTCGCCTTCGCAGACGGCGAGATCGAGGCGAGCGAACTCGCCGAGTTCGAGCGCACCATCGAGATCCTGCGCGCGAGCACCGATCTGAGCACCGCCCACCAGCACGTCGAGGGTCTGCGCCGGCGCATGCTGCGCGGGCGCGGCCTGACCCAGGTGAAAGTCGGCGACCTGCCGCACATCGAGCGCCCCGACCTGCACCTGGAGTCGGACGAGCTGCTCTACCTCGACGTCAACGGTACCCGCATCAAGTATCTGGCCAACGGCCCCAAGCACATTCCGGGCCGACTGATCGGCAGCAGCAAGAAGCTGCGCTTCGTCGGCCAGGGCGCGGGCGCCGAATTGTCCTGGACCAAAATCGTTTCCATCCGCCACGAGTACGACACCGTCGTCGTCGAGGCCACCACCGCCCGCGGCGGCGGGACGTACCACGTCCCGGACGCCGAATACGTGGCCGCGGTCCTCGAGGGCGCGCTGCGCGTGGCCAAACGCCTGGTCCTGGCACCCGGCGAGCGGGATTCGCGCGCCGTGCCCCAGGACGTGAAGGCCCGGGTGTGGCAGCGCGACGGCGGCAAGTGCGTCCAGTGCGGCGACAAGCGGTACCTGGAGTTCGACCACGTCATCCCGTGGAGCCAGGGCGGCGCGACCAGCGTGGACAACCTGCAGATCCTGTGCCGCGGCTGCAACGCACGCAAGGGCGCCCGCATCTGAGACGGGTGGCGCCGCGCGAGCCGTGGCGTTACTCGGCAGCCGCCGCGTTCAGCAGCTGCCTGCACAGCCGATCGGCCTGCCGCGTGGTCTCCGGCTGGCGGAACTCCGGGGTCAGGGCGAGAACCTGGTCACAGGCGGTGTCCAGATCTATGAGGTGCCCGACCGAGACGAAGACCGGTTTGACCCCCGCGCGGGTGCGCAGCGCCCGGCCCACCGGATCGCCGTCGATGGTGATCGTGGACCACGCGCCGCGCTCGGTCCCCGGCTCGTCGTACTCGCCCCAGGCGTTCTTGGCCACCCCCAGCGTGGGTATCCCGGTGAGCAGCCCGATGTGGCAGGCGAACCCGAAGCGCCGGGGATGGGCCAGCCCCTGGCTGTCGCAGACGATGAGATCCGGTGTGGTGGCCAGGTTCTCGAACGCGGCCAGGGTGGTCGGCAGCTCCCGGAAGGCCAGCAGGCCCGGGACGTAGGGGAAACCGGTGTTCCCGCGCGCGGTCGCGGTCTCGAGGGTGGCCAGGGAACCCGCCGCCAGCAGCACGATGGCGGCGGCCACGGTGCCGTCGTCGCCGTAGGCCGAGTCAAGCCCCGCGATCGTCTCGAATTTCGGGGGGCGCGGGTTCGCGGCGACGACCCGGGTGCGCAGCAGATCTTGAAGGGCGATGGCTTCTTCCGGTGTGGCAGGCCAGGGATCGATGTTCGCTACCTTCACATTTCGCACCGTATACCTTCGCGCCATCTGTAACGAATAAGAAGGGTAGGCCCCGGGCCGACTCCGGGCGGGCCGTCCGGCGCAGGTAGCCTTGTCGCCGCCGTCACAGGGCGACCGGTATCCGCGCGTCGGTAAGCTCGGGATCGGAACGGGTGAGCACGAGACGAAAGTAGGCAGCTGATCGTGAGCAGTGCCATCACACTGGGGATGCCGTCCGCACCGGCGGCCGTCCTCGCACCCCGGCGTAAGACCCGCCAGCTGATGGTGGGCAAGGTCGGTGTCGGCAGTGATTCCCCGATCTCGGTGCAGTCGATGACCACCACCAAGACCCATGACATCAACGCGACCCTGCAGCAGATCGCGCAGCTGACCGCCTCGGGCTGCGACATCGTGCGTGTGGCCTGCCCCCGGCAGGAGGACGCGGACGCGCTGCCCACGATCGCCAAGAAGTCGGGTATCCCGGTCATCGCCGATATCCACTTCCAGCCCAAGTACATCTTCGCCGCGATCGACGCCGGCTGTGCCGCGGTCCGCGTGAACCCCGGCAACATCAAGGAGTTCGACGGCCGCGTCAAGGAGGTCGCCAAGGCGGCCGGCGCCGCGGGCATTCCCATTCGCATCGGTGTCAACGCCGGTTCGCTCGACAAGCGCATGCTCGAGAAGTACGGCAAGGCCACCCCCGAGGCGCTGGTGGAGTCCGCGCTGTGGGAGGCGAGCCTGTTCGAGGAGCACGGCTTCGGCGACATCAAGATCTCGGTCAA
Organism: Nocardia sp. NPDC055321; assembly: GCF_053645575.1. Classification (NCBI taxonomy): domain Bacteria; kingdom Bacillati; phylum Actinomycetota; class Actinomycetes; order Mycobacteriales; family Nocardiaceae; genus Nocardia; species Nocardia sp. NPDC055321. The sequence goes on along the minus strand of NZ_JBSHMS010000037.1, from coordinate 58,629 downwards.
GCACAACGACCCGGTGATCATGGTGGAGGCCTACCGCCAGCTCGCCGCCGCCTGCGACTACCCGCTGCACCTGGGCGTCACCGAGGCCGGTCCGGCCTTCCAGGGCACCATCAAGTCCGCGGTGGCCTTCGGCGCGCTGCTGTCGGAGGGCATCGGCGACACCATTCGCGTCTCGCTTTCTGCCCCGCCCGCCGAGGAGATCAAGGTCGGCGACCGCATCCTGCAGTCGCTGAATCTGCGCCCGCGCAAGCTCGAGATCGTCTCCTGCCCGTCGTGTGGTCGCGCGCAGGTCGACGTCTACACCCTGGCCGAGCAGGTCACCGCCGGTCTGGACGGCCTGGAGGTGCCGCTGCGCGTGGCCGTCATGGGCTGCGTGGTGAACGGTCCCGGCGAGGCCCGCGAGGCCGACCTGGGTGTGGCCTCGGGCAACGGCCGCGGCCAGATCTTCGTCAAGGGCGAGGTCATCAAGACCGTGCCCGAACATCTCATCGTCGAGACCCTCATCGAAGAGGCCATGCGCATCGCGGAGGAGATGGGTGACAGCGAAGGGACCGGCTCGCCGGTGGTCACCGCCGGGTAATTCGCAGGTCAACTGGCGGGCGCGGCCAATAGTCGGGCACATCGACGCAAGTTCTGGCAGGCTGTGATCGTGCGGAGTGTGCTGGAGCCGACGCGCCGGCCCAAATCGTCCGGTGCCCGTCAGCTCGCGAACCGCGATCTGACGCAAGTTCTGCGTGTCCTGGATACCGACCCGGTCGCCAGTTGCATGGTGGCCGCCCGGTTGCAGGAGTGTGGACTCGATACCCGGGGCGTGTACGGCGAGCTGTGGAGCCGGGGCGGCCCCGGGGACTCCCTGTGCTTCTCCGGCGCCAATCTGGTGCCGCTGCGCGGCAATCGGGCCGATCTGCGGGCCTTCGCCGACCGGGCCATCCGGGGTCCGCGCGTGTGTTCCTCGGTGGTGGGCCGGCGCGAGCTGGCGCTGCCGCTGTGGGAACTGCTGTCCGAGCACTGGGGTCCCGCCCGCGAGCTGCGCGCGGATCAGCCCCTGCTGGCGCTCGAGCGCACCGCGGGTGTCGCCCCGGATCTGCGGGTGCGCCGGGTGCGGCCCGAGGAGCTCGATCGCTATCTGATCGCCGCGGTCGCGATGTTCACCGAGGAGATCGGGGTCGATCCGCGCGCCGGTGACGGCGGCCGGGGGTATCGCCGCCGGGTTGCCGGTCTCATCGAATCCGGGCGCGCCTGGGCTCGTTTCGAGGACGGCGAAGTGGTTTTCAAGGCCGAGGTGGGCGCGCTGTCCCGCCGCACCGGCCAGATTCAGGGCGTGTGGGTGCACCCGGATCACCGCGGCACCGGGGTCGGCACCGCGGGCACCGCGGCGGTCGCGAATGTGGTGGTGGCCTCGGGGCGTACCGCCAGTCTGTACGTGAACTGCTACAACGAGGTCGCGCGCGCGGCGTACAAGAAGGTCGGCTTCCGGCAGATCGCGACATTCGCCACCGTCCTCCTGGATTGAGCGCGGGTTTCTGTGAGAACGGCGTGAAATCCGTTCTCGCTCAGTGTGTCGCGCCGGTTTGCCCATAGTTGGCTCTACGATCTGTGCCGATGTCAACTCGGTTCTCTCCGTCGCGGCGGCACTCCCTGCTGACTGCCCTGCTGACCGTCACCGCGGTGTCGGTGGCCGCGGTCGGCTGCGCCACGGGGCCGCAGGGCCCGGCCCAGACCGCCGACGCCTTCCTGTCCGCCTTCGCGGACAAGGACGTGCAGGCCGCCGCCGATCTCACCAACCTGCCCGAGAAGGCCGCTCCCGCACTGTCTTCCGCGTGGGATCAGCTCCAGGCCGAGGAACTGATCGCGCATTCGGAGCCGCCCCGGGTCACCGGCGACACCGCCACCGTGGACTACACCTACGAGTGGCACCTGCCCAAGAACCGCGTCTGGACCTACAGCGGGCAACTGCAGATGGGTCGCAGCGAGGGCTCCTGGGCGGTGCGCTGGAACTCGGCGAACATCCATCCGCAACTGGGCAATACCCAGACCCTGCAGCTGCGCGGTCTGCCCGCGCCCAAGGCCAGGGTGAACGAGCGCTCGGGTTCGGACGTGCTCGTGCCCGGCCCGATCTACCGAATCTTCTTCGACCGCAAGGGCACATCGGACCCGATCGGGGTGGCCAACTCCCTCGCGGTAGTCCTGCGCCAGTTCGACGAGGACCTCACCCCGCTCGCGGTGCTCACCGCCGCCCGCAAGGCCGAGGGCAAGTTCACCGTGATCACGCTCTCGGAGTGGGAGTACAACGAGGTCGCCGCCGAGCTGTCCGGTCTGCGCGGTGTCAGTCACGACAAGCAGTGGGACATGGTCCCCACCGATCGCCGTTTCGCGCCCGATCTGCTGACCCAGGTGCGCAAGACCGTGATCGACGAGGTGGACGGCAAGGCCGGGTGGGCGGTGCTGACCGTCAACGCCAACGGCGCCGATGTCGACGTGCTCACCGAGGTGGAACCGCAGGCGTCGCCGTCGTTCTCGCTGAGCGTCGACCGCTACATCCAGAACGCCGCCCAGCGCGCGGTGGATCTGCGCCAGGAGCAGGCCATGATGGTCGTGATGCAGCCCTCGACGGGTGCGATCCTGGCGATCGCGCAGAACGAGGCCGCCGACGCCGACGGCCCGGTCGCGGCCTCGGGGTTGTATCCGCCGGGCTCGACCTTCAAGACGGTGACCGCGGCCGCCGCGATGACCGCGGGCCTGGCCGATCCCGAGACGGTGGTGCCGTGCCCGAGCACGATCATCGTGGGGGATCGGACCATCCCGAACTACAACCTCTTCACGGTCGGCGACGTGCCGATGTGGCAGGCGTACGAGCGGTCCTGCAACACCGCCTTCGCCAAGATCGCCTCGGAACTGGGCGGGGAGGATCTGCGCACGGCGGCGGCCGCGCTGGGCGTCGGCCCGGACTACTCGGTGGTCGGCCTGCCGACGGTGTCGGGTTCGGTGCCCGCGGCCGACGAACTCGTGCAGCGCGCGGAGGACGGCATCGGGCAGGGCAAGGTGCTCATGAGCCCGTTCGGGCTGGCCCTGGTGGCCGCGACCATCGCGCACGGTACGACGCCGGTGCCGTATCTGATCTCCGGCCATCCGACCGAGGTCTCCGGCGACCGGACCCAGCTCAGCCCGGAGGTGGTGGACGGGCTGCGGCTGATGATGCGCCGGGTGGTGCTCGGCGGTACCGCCGAGCGCATTCGCGATCAGGGCGAGGTGTACGGCAAGACCGGCGAGGCCGAGGTGGACGGCGGCTCGCACGCGTGGTTCGTGGGGTATCGCGGTGATATGGCCTTCGCCACGCTGGTGGTGCGCGGCGGCAGTTCCGACAACGCGGTGGCGGTGACCAGGGACATGCTCACGGCGCTGCCGCCGGGATATCGATAGCGGGCCCGAACTCGACGCGAAGGGTCAGCGGTCGGCGGGCAGGGTGCGCGACGAGAGTGTGCAGGCGTCGGGCTGGATGTTGCCGTTGATGGTGTCGGAGACGAATCGCTGCTGGGCCAGGGTTCTGGCGGGCGGGCCGACGGTGGAGGCATCGCCGAGAATCTCGGTGACCCCGGCGCCGGCGAGGATCATGCCGGCGGTGGTGAGTAGTAGAAGAGCCGAACGCTTCATATCCCACTCCCTTGTTTTGGGGATGAGTCGGGAGACCCGGAACGGTCTGTCGCGGATAACCGGTGCTCATGAGTGGTGGCTGATTGTTTGCCAACGCATGGAACGGTAATCGGACAGCCATGCGCGGGGCAACCCATTGGTGTGATCCCGCACACTTCGCGACGGGAAGTGGTGCGGATCACCAGGGGGAATGCGTTCGGCCACGCCGGGCCGTTATCGAATTGTCGCGATATACCTGTCGGTTGCCCCCGGGCCGACGCGGATCGAGCGGCGGCGGGGCCCGCGGGCCGGTGTCAGTTCTGGCGGTGCATGGTCGCGGCGAGATGATGCTGCAGCGGCTGTTCCACCGCCGCCATGCGCAGGGTGTAGCTGAGCGTGTCCCCGGACAGGGTGATGGTGCGCCCGAGCGCGGTGACCGATTTCGCGCTGCTGCTGCGGCCGATCGAGGTCGAGTCCAGCTCGATGCGCAGACCGTCGTCGTCGGCGACGAGCTCGCCCTCGCAGATCTCGGTGATGCCGGTGGGATGCGCCAGGATCAGTTCGACCCGGTCGCCCCCGATGGCCCGCAGATACCCCGTCTCGCTGTGCATGGGCCGTCCGTCGTCGGCGGCGCGGGTGCGCTGGCGATAGGTCAGGAAGGGCCGGCCGACGTGTCCGAAGTGCACTTCCTCCAGGTATTCGAAGGAGGAGATGGTCGGATACTCGCCCTGGCCGCGGCCGCGCCAGCTGCCCAGCAGCGGGGCCAGATGGGCGATGGCGGGGTGGGGTTCGACGGGGGTCTGGGGTTCGAGCACGGCGGCCAGCATAGTGGTCCGGCCGCCGCGTCGAGGCCGGTCGGCGCGCGGCGGCGCCGGGATTCGCGGAAAGGGGTCTGGATTGCCCGGTTCGGTGGCGGCTGTCAGCGGCGGCTGGCCCGGCGGTAGCCGTACGCCGCCGGGATGGCGAAGACGGCGATCGCGCCGACCGACCACGCGATGGTCTGGGTCAGCGGCCACGCGACCGGCCCGCCCGCGGACAACCCGCGCATCGTGTCCACGGCCACCGACATGGGCTGATGCCGCACGACGGGCTGAATCCAGCCGGGATAGGCGGCCAGCGGGACGAATCCGGTGCTGAAGAACATGAGCAGCGAGGACAGGATCGCCACCCCCTCGACGAGCGTGGATTTGGCGGTGAACACCGCGATGGCGGTGACCATGGTGGCGAAGGCCAGCCCGAACAGCACCGGGATCCACAGGAAGGCGAAGGCCGCCAGGGGTCCCTGCCGGAAGCGGAAGCCCAGGGCCGTGGCGAAGCAGATGATGACGATGGTGCCGGCGAAGATGCGCATGCCCTCGGCGAGAATGCGCGCGGCCAGCCCGGAACCGCGGTGCACGGGCAGCACCCAGAAGCGCGCGAGCAGCCCGGCGTCGCGTTCGCGCCCGAGCATGACGCCGCTGGCGACCGTGCCCGAGAGCGCGCCGACGAGCGTCACCATCGGCGCGGAGCCGTAGAGGGCGTCGCTGCCGGAGAACTTCTCGATCTGCCCGCCGACCACGATGTCGAGCATGAGCAGCAGCAGGCACGGGACGATGAGCGTCTCGAGCAGGGTGATCGGATCGCGGGCCCAGCGCAGCAGCAGCCGGTGGGTCTGAATCCAGGTGTGGCGCACCAGGGCCGGGACGGAGGTTTCGGTGGTGCGCACGATGTCGGCGTCGGCGGGCGCGTCCAGGGTCGCCATGTCAGGACCTCTTCGTGTTGAGCCGGACGGTGAAGTAGGCGGACACCACGATGATCGCGGCGGCCCACAGCAGCGGCGGCAGCATCAGTGACCAGGTGACCTCGCCCGCGTTGCCCAGGCTGTCCCCGCCGAGCGCGCGCAGCCCGTAGGCGAACTGCGAGACCGGCTGGTTGCGGACGAAAGGTTCGACCCAGTCCGGGAATTGGGCCGCCGGCGCGAGTCCGGTGGAGAGCATGCCCAGAATCAGCGGTGGCAGTACCAGCATCTGGGTGGTGGCCTCGGGGCTCTTGGTCACGGTGCCGATGACGTCCGCGCCCAGGCAGAACGCCAGGCCGATGAGCATGGCCAGGCCGATGAAGGCCGCGGTGTGCAGGGCCGGTCCCTCGAAGCGGAAGCCGATGACGTACACGCTGATCAGCGCCGACACCAGGGCCACCGCCATGCGGAACATGTTGGCGGACATGCGCGCCGCGGTGGGTACGAGCGGATGCACGGGCATGGCGTCGAAGCGCCGGTCGAGTCCGGAGACCATGTCGGTGGCGGCCCGGAAGGCGGCGGAGATGGCGGTGAACGCCGCCGCCTGCAGGATGACGATGGGCGCCATGAACTGCGCGTAACTGCTGAATCCCGTGCCGGAGAAGGTCATCACGAGATTGAGCGGAATGTAGAAGCTGGCCGCGAAGGTCATGGGCGCGAGGATGGCGGTGGCGATCTCGCCGGTCTTGACGGCCGGCGCGATGAGCCGCCAGGTCAGCACCCACCACTGCTGGACGGTGGCGGGCGTGGCCCGGGCCGCGGTCAGCCAGCCCGCGGGGGCCGTGGTCGCGGCGGTCATACCCGCGCTCCTTCGTCCTCGACGGCGGGCTCCTCGGCGAGGTGCCCGGTGAGCTTCAGGAACACGTCGTCGAGCGAGGGCCGGCGCAGCGCGATGTCGACGAGTTCGATCTCCGCGCCGTCGAGCCGGCGCAGGGCTTCGGCCAGGGTCTTGGCGCCCGCGGGCGCGGGAACGGCGATGCGGTCCGAGTCCGCGTTCAGCGCGTCGCGATTGGCCTCGGGCAGCAGATCGCCGAGGGCGTCGGCGATGGCGGGCAGATCCTCCATGCGCTGCGGCACGATCTCGCAATAGCTGCCGCCGGTACGGGATTTGAGTTCGTCTGCGGTGCCGCTGGCGATGACCACGCCGTGATCGATGACGATGATCCGATCGCACAGGGCGTCGGCCTCTTCGAGGTACTGGGTGGTGAGCAGGGTCGTGATGCCGTGTTTGCGGAATCCGCCGACCAGATCCCAGACCCCTTGGCGGCTACGGGGATCCAGCCCCGTGGTGGGTTCGTCGAGGAACACCACCTCGGGCCGCACCACCAGTCCGCAGGCGATGTCGATGCGCCGGCGCATGCCGCCGGAGTAGGTGCCCACCCGCCGGCCCTGGGCCGCGCCGAGGTCGAACTCGGCGATGAGTTCGTCGGCCCGGGCCTTGGCCGCGCGTTTGCGCAGGCCCATGAGCCGCCCGAACATGACGAGGTTCTCGTAGCCGCTGAGCGCGTCGTCCAGGGCCGCGAACTGCCCCGTCAGCATGATGCTGCGGCGTACGGCCGCGGCCTCGGTGACCACGTCGTGGCCGGCGACGGCGGCGCGGCCGGCATCGGGTGCGATGAGCGTGGACAGGATGTTGACCATGGTGGTCTTGCCCGCGCCGTTGGGGCCGAGGATGCCGAGCACCTCGCCCTGCGCGGCGGTGAAGCTGATGCCCCGCAGGGCATGCACCGCGCCGAAGGATTTCTCCACGTTCTCGACGAATACTCCGTCGCCCATTGTCACTGTCCCTTCCAGGGTTGTCACCGCGCATCTCCCAGGTGGTCGTCCAGGACGCGGGCGATGATCGCGAGCGCGTGCGGTGAGGTCAGCTCGTCATGGCCGGCCTCGATGTCGTGATTGGTGATGGCGCCCGTGATCCAGGGCCGCCAGCCCTCGGGGCCGAAGATGTCCGAGGTGTCCACGGTGGCGCTGAAATACAGTGCGTCGCCGTGGAATACGGGCCGTTGGTAGCCGGTGCGGGTGCGGGCGGAGGCGTTGTAGGAGGCCGCCATGCGCTCGAGGGTGACGGCGTCGACCAGCGACACCCCGCCCATGCGCGCGCTGATGAGGTCGGCGGCTTCCTGCGCGGTGGATTCGGCGGGGATGTCCCCGATGCCGAACACCACGCCGAAGGTGGCGATGAACGAACCGGCGGTGAGCTTCTCGATGCTGTCGCCGTCGATGTCGGTGCTGTCGGCGTCGAGCAGCGCGAGGGTGCCCACCTCGGCGCCGGCGGCCGCGAGTTTCACGGCCACGGCGTGCGCGATGAGCCCGCCGAAGGACCAGCCGAGCAGGTGGTACGGCCCGTCGGGTTGCAGGGCGCGGATCTCGGCGACGTAGCGGTCGGCGAAGTCGTCGATGCTGCGGGCGTGCGGATCCCCGGACAGGTCGGGGGCCTGCAGGCCGTAGATGGGCCGTCCGGGCCGCAGCTGTTCGGCCAGACCCAGGTAGGTCCAGGCGATGCCGGAGGACGGGTGGATGCAGAACAGGGCGGGTTCGTCGCCGCCGGGCCGGATGGGCAGGACGACGTCGAGTCCGAGGGCGGAACCGCCCGCGCCCGTGGACGATTCGGCGAGCACGCGGGCGGCGGCCTGTTCGGCGAGGTACGCGGCCTCGGCGTCGGCGGCCGCGCGGGCCGCCGGGGTGGCGGCGAATTCCGCCGCGGCGGTGAGCGCTTCGAGCCAGCGCTGGGCCAGCTCGGTGATCTCCGCGGTGTCGAACAGGCCGCCCGGGAAGCCGAACGAGGCTTCCAGCCGGTCCCCGACCACCACGGCGTTGATCTCGATCTCCGCGTTCACCGGCACCCCGGGGTGTTCGGTGGCGTGCAGATCGCCGAATTCGTCGGTGGGCAGCCAGCCGAGTCCTTCCAGCCCGGCCGGGATGTCGGCGGTGGCGTAGCGGCCCAGGTAGTTGAAGCCGATGCGCCCGGGCAGGCGGGCCGGGAACCGGTTCGCGGATTCGGGGTCGAGGTAGCGCAGCAGGCCGAAGCCGATGCCCTTACCGGGAACGGCGAGCAGTTGATGTTTGACCGCGCGGATGGCCGCGCCCATGGCGGGTCCACCGGCCAGCGCCTGCCCGACGTCGACGCCGGGCAGTTCCAGGCGCACCGGATACAGGGTGGTGAACCACCCCAGCGTCCGGGACAGATCGGCCCCGGGCACGATTTCCTGTTGCCGCCCATGTCCTTCCATACGCACCAGGACCGGATCCTGTTCATCGGCCCGGTTCCGGTCCGCCCGCCACCGGGCCACCGCGAGGGTCAGCGCGGCGAGCAGGGCGTCCTCGACGGTGCCGTCGAAGAGCGCGGGCAGGGTGGTGAGCAGGGCGGTGGTGACCGCCGCGGGCGCCTGGATGTCGACGGTGCGCACGGTGGCGACCCGGTCGATCGCCGGATCCAGGTCGCGGTCCGCGAGCAGGGGATCCGGTGCGGTCGCGAGCGCGTGCCAGTGGTCGAGTTCGGCCCTGCGTTCGGGGCCGCGCGCCTCCTCGGTGAGGGCGTGCGCCCAGCGCCGCATCGAGGTGCCGGTCTCGGCCAGGATCGGCTGGGCGCCGCCGCGGATCTGGGCCCAGGCGGCGATCAGGTCGGGGACCAGGATGCGCCAGGACACCCCGTCGACGACCAGGTGGTGGGCCACCACGATGAGCCGTCCGGCGCGGGTGGCGTCGACCGGGTCGAGCCAGACCAGTTGCAGGACGGTGCCGCGGGCCGGATCGAGCCGGTTCAGTGCCGAATCCAGTTCCGTGACAGCGTATTCGCGCAGTTCCGCGGTCGAGGCCGCGTCGAACTCGATGCGATGCACCAGGGCGTCCACGTCGACGCTGCCGGGCGCGCCGGTGTGCAGCCGCCAGTCGCCGTCGTCGTGAATCAGCTTGGCGCGCAACATGTCGTGGTGATCCACGACCGCGGTGAGGGTGGCCACGACCTGGGCGCGGGTGATGCCCGGGGGCATCTCCAGCACCGCGGTCTGGGCGAAGCGGCCGAAGTCGCCGCCGCGTTCGGTCATCCACCGCACGATCGGGGTCGGTGGGATCTCGCCGACGCCGCCGCCGGGCAGTTCCTCGAGCACCACGCTCTCCCCGGCGGCGTCGGCCAGGGCGGCCAGCGCGGCGACGGTGCGGTGTTCGAAGATCTGCATGGGGCTGAGTTCGAGCCCGCGCAGCCGGGCCCGCGACACCAGCTGGATGGCGAGAATGCTGTCGCCGCCGAGGGCGAAGAACGAGTCGTGCACGCCGACCCGGTCGCGGCCCAGCAGTTCGGCCACGATCTCCGCCAGCGCCGCCTCGCTCGGGGTGCCGGGTGCGCGATATTCGGTCTCGGCCTCGAAAACAGGTTCCGGCAGCGCTTTCCGATCCAGTTTGCCCACCGCGTTGAGCGGTATGGCGTCCAGCACCACGAAGGCGGTGGGCACCATGTAGCCCGGCAGCGCCTCGGTGGCGTGCGCGCGCAGCGCGGCGAGGTCGATCTCGGCTCCGGCCTCGGGCAGCAGGTACGCGGCCAGCGCGGTCGCTCCGCCCGGTCCCTGCACCCCGAGGGTGACGGCGAACTCGACGTTCTCGGCGCGGGTCAGCACCGCGTCGATCTCCCCGAGTTCGATGCGCTGACCGCGCACCTTGACCTGGAAGTCGGTGCGGCCCAGGTATTCCAGGCGCGGTGCGCCGAGCGAGCCGGTCCAGCGGACCAGGTCGCCGGTGCGGTACATGCGCTCGCCGGGCGCACCGTAGGGGTCGGCGACGAAGCGGCTCGCGGTGAGTCCGGGCCGGGCGTGGTAGCCGCGGGCGAGGGCGTCGCCGGCCAGGTACAGCTCACCGGCCACGCCCATGGGCACCGGCCGCAGCCGGTCGTCCAGGACGAGGGTGGCCGCGCCGTGGATGGGCCGGCCGATGGTGACCGGCCGATCCGGGCGCAGCACGTCCGAGGTGGTGGCCCAGATGGTGAATTCGGTGGGGCCGTACAGGTTCACGAGCATGCGGCCGGTGGCCCAGCGCGCGACCAGCTCGGGCCCGATCGCCTCGCCGGCCACCGCGAGCACCCGCACGCTGGGCACGGTCGCCGGATCCATCGTGGCCAGCGCGGACGGTGTGATGACCAGGTGGGTGACCCGGTGCGCGGCGATGAGTTCGGCGAGCGCGTCGCCGCCGAACACGTCCGGCGGCGCGACCACCGCGGTGCCGCCCGCGCCGAAGGCCATCAGCGCCTCGAACGCCGAGGCGTCGAAACTCGGTGAGGCGACCTGCAATACGCGCGAGTTCGCGTTCAGGCCGAGCATGTGGTGCTGGGCGCGGACCAGATCGGCCAGGCCGCGGTGCGAGACCGAGACGCCCTTGGGGGTGCCGGTGGAGCCCGAGGTGTAGATGAGCCAGGCCGGATGGTTCGGGTCGATCTCGCCGAAAGGTTCACTCCAGGGCGACATCTCGTCCCAGGGCCGGCGAGCGGGGCCGCTCGGTGCGTCCAGGTGCAGCCACAGGACGCTGTCCGGCAGCAGTGGCCGGTGCGCGTCCACGGTCAGGCCGAGCACGGCGCCGGAGTCGGTGAGCATGTGGTCGATCCGCTCGATCGGATGGCGCGGGTCGATCGGCAGGAAGGCCGCCCCGGTCTTCGCGGTGGCCAGCAGCGCGATGAGCAGTTCGGCGCTGCGCGGGAGTGCCAGTGCCACCGTGGTTTCCACGCCCGCGCCGGCGTTGGCGAGGCGGTCGGCCAGGCGGTCCGCGGCGGCCTCGAAGTCCCCGTAGGTCAGGGTCCGGCCGTCGGCGATGATCGCCGGGCGTTCGGGGTGGAAGGCCGAGGCCGCGGTGAGCACCTCGGCCAGGGTCGTGTGCTCGCCGGTGCCGCGCGGTCCGCGCAGCGGCACCAGGGCGGTGCGTTCGGCGGCGCGCAGCAGGTCGATGTCGGAGATGCGGATGTCCGGGTCGGCGAGGACGGCGGCGAGCAGGCGCTGCCAGCGCTCCACGAGTTGCGCGGCGGTGGCGGGGTCGAACAGATCGGTGGCGTAGGTCAGGGTGCCCGCCAGTCCGCCGGGCTCGGCGCCGGGCGCGGGATCGCGCAGGTCGAAGGTAAGATCGAATTGCGAGGCGTCCCGCTCGAACGGTTCGACGCTCACCCGCAGTCCCGGGAACTCCAGTTCGGGCAGCGCGAAGTTCTGCAGCGACAGCGAGACCTGGAACAGCGGATGGTGCGCGGTCGAGCGCGGCGGATCGAGCACCTGCACCAGGCGTTCGAACGGCACCTCCGAGTGGGCGAAGGCGTCCAGATCCGATGTCCGTACCGCGGACAGGAATTCGCGGAAGCCGCGGCCCGGGTCCACAGGGGTGCGCAGGGCCAGGGTGTTGACGAACATGCCGACGAGATCGTCGAGGGCGGCGTCGCCGCGTCCGGCCACGGCGGTGCCGATCACGACGTCGGGGGTGCCCGCGAGCCGGGACAGCAGCACCGCGACGGTGGCGTGCACGACCATGAACAGGCTGGTGTCGGTCGCGGCCGCCAGCGCGGCGAGCCCGCGGTGCGCCTGCGCGTCGATGGTGAAGGGCAGGTCGGCGCTGCGCAGCGACTGCACGGCCGGCCGGGGCCGGTCCGCGGGCAGCTCGAGGACGTCGGGGACGCCCGCGAGTCGCTGCGACCAGTACGTGATCTGCTGTGCGGCAGCCGATTCCGGGTCCTTCTCGTCGCCCAGCAGTTCCCGCTGCCACAGCGCGTAGTCCGCGTACTGCACCCGCAGCGGCGGCTGAGTGGCGCCCGCGCCCGCGGTGCGGGCGAGGTAGGCGCCGACGAGATCGGTGGCCAGCGGGGCCATGGACGCGCCGTCGGCGCTGACGTGGTGCACCACGAGCACGATCACGTGGGTCTCGGGCACGTCGGTGAGCCGGAACAGCCCGACCCGCAGCGGGGTCTCCCGGGTCAGGTCGAAGCCCGATCCGGTGAGTTCGGCGATCCGTTCCCGCAGGGCCGCACCGTCTTCGGTGTCCCGCACGCCGACGCGCGGCGCGGCGGCCTCCACGCTCACCACCACCTGGCGCGGGCCGTCCGCGTCGGCGGGATAGACGGTGCGCAGGGTCTCGTGCCGGGTCACCACGTCGACGACGGCCGCGTGCAGCGCGTCGGCGTCCAGCGCGCCGGTCAGGCGCAGCGCGGCGGTGATGTTGTACGCGCCGGAGGTGGGATCCATCCGGTTCATGACCCACATGCGCTGCTGGGCGGGGGAGAGCGGGATCCGGTCCGGCCGGATGCGCGCGGCGAGCGCGACCCGTCCGGGCCCGTCCCCGGCGGGTACGACGCGGGCCGAGAGCTGTGCCACGGTCGGCGCGTCGAACAGATCGCGCAGCGCCACGGTCGCCCCGAGCGCGGCGTTCACCCGGGCCACCACCTTGGTGGCGCTGAGCGAGTTGCCGCCGAGTTCGAAGAAGGACCGGTCGATCGAGACCTTCTCCACGCCCAGCACGTCGGCGAACACCTCCGCCACCGCCGTCTCCACCGGGGTGCGCGGGGCCAGGTACCGCTCCTGCAGACTGGTGAAATCCGGTGCGGGCAGGGCGGTTCGATCGAGTTTGCCGACCGGGGTGAGCGGCACGTCGTCGAGTTCGATGATGTAGCTGGGCACCATGTACCCCGGCAGCGAGGACGCCACCCGGGTGCGCAGCAGCTCGGTGTCCAGCGCCCCGGGCGTGCCCGTGCCGACGACGTAGGAGACCAGCACGGTCTGCCCGCCCGGTCCGGGGGTGCCGAGGGTGGCGGCGTACTCGATCTCGTCGTCGGCGTTGAGCACGGCGTCGATCTCGCCCAGTTCGATGCGCAGACCGCGGATCTTCACCTGGAAGTCGCTGCGCCCCTGGTATTCCAGCTCGAGCCGGGAGCCGTCCGGGCCCTTGGTCTCGATCCAGCGCACCATGTCGCCCGTGCGGTACATCCGCGAGCCGGGCGGGCCGTACGGATTGGTGACGAACCGCGTCGCGGTGAGCGCGAATCGGTTGAAGTATCCGCGCGCGAGCGCCGGGCCGGTGAGGTAGAGCTCGCCGGTGATCCCGACCGGCACCGGGCGCAGCCAGGTGTCCAGCACCATGGCCGCCGCGCCGCGAATGGGCGATCCGATGGTGATCTGCTCCCCGGGCAGCAGCTCGCCCGGACCGGTGGCCCACACGCTGAATTCCGTTGGCCCGTAGAGGTTCACCATGCGCCGACCGGGCGCCCACGCGGCCACCAGTTCGGGTCCGGCGGCCTCGCCGGCCACCGCCAGGTTCACCAGATCGGTGAGTCCGGCCGGGTTCATGGTCGCCAGCACCGAGGGGGTGATGACCGCGTGGGTGACGCGTTCGGTGCGCAGCAGTTCCTCGAGTTCGGCGCCGCCGTAGACGTCCGGCGGTGAGATGACCAGCTGCCCGCCCATGGCGTGCGCCATGAGCATCTCGTGCACCGAGGCGTCGAAGCTCGGGGACGCCACCTGCAGCGGCCGCGAGGTCTCGTTGAGGTCGAGCAGGGTCTCCTGGGAGGCGGCCAGATTGGACAGGCCGCGGTGGCTCAGCAGTACGGCCTTGGGCTTGCCGGTCGAGCCGGAGGTGTAGATCAGGTACGCGACCTGGCCGAGGGTGATGGGCCCGCCGCGTTCGGCGTCGGTGATCGGCGCGTCGGACACGGTCATGACGCGGCGGATGGTCGCGAGGTCGTCCAGCAGCAGCCAGTCGATGGTGCCCGGCAGGGTCTCGCCGACCGCGCACACGGTGACGCCGATGGGTGCGCGCGAATCGGTGAGAATGTGCTCGATCCGCTCGACCGGATAGTTGGGGTCCAGCGGCAGGAAGGCCGCGCCGGTCTTGGCCAGCGCCCACACCGCCACGATGGATTCCACCGACCGGGTCAGCGCCAGCACCACGAACACCTCGCGGCCGACGCCGCGGCGCAGCAGCACCCGGGCGAAGCGGTTGGACCAGGCGTCCAGGTCCCGGTAGGTCATGGTGAGCGTGCCGGAGCTGACCGCGATGCCGTCCGGGTTCACCCGCGCGCCCGCGCCGAGGATCTCCGGCAGCGTGCGCATGGGCACCGGTTCCGCGCCGCGGACCGGCAGCAGCGCCCGGCGTTCGGCCGGTTCGCAGTGCTGCAGGTGCGCGACGCGGCGTCCGGGCTGCCCGGCGATCTGCTCGAGCAGGTGCGTGAATCGTTCCAGCAGCCGCCGCGCGGCCGCCTCGGGCAGCTGGTCGGCCATGAATTTGATGGTGAGCTGCAGGCTTTCGGCGCCGTCGGCGGCGCGCTGCGGAATCACCATGAGGTTCAGCGGATACGGGGTGGCGTCGGTGCCGGCGACGTCCAGAATGCGCATGCCCGCGATATCGAGTGCGCGCGAGAGGGTTTCGCGGTCGATCGGGTAGGACTCGAAGACGGTGAGGGTGTCGAAGAGCTCGGGCAACCCGACCGCCTGGTGGATGGCGGCCAGTCCGATGTGCTGGTGATCGAGGAGCCGGGCCTGTTCGGTCTGCACCCGCGCGAGCAGATCGCCGACCCGCTCGCCCGGATCCAGGCGCACCCGCACCGGGAGCGTGTTGATGAACAGCCCCACCATCTCCTCGACGCCGGCCAGCTGCGGCGGCCGCCCGGAGACGGTGCCGCCGAAGACGACGTCGGTGCGGCCGGTGAGCATGGCCAGCAGCAGCGCCCACCCGGCCTGCACGGCGGTGTTGACCGTCGCGCCGACCCCGCGAACGGTGGCCTCGAGCCGGGACAGCGACTCGGGGCCGAAATCCACCGACACCATGCCGGATTCGGTGTGCGAGATGCCCGCGAGCGTCGGCACGGACCGGGTCGGGGAATCCACCCCGGCCAGGGCCTCGCGCCAGGCGTCCATGGAGGCGGCGTCGTCCTGTTCGCCCAGCCAGGCCAGGAATTCACGGTAGGAGTGCGCGGGCGGGCCGTCGAAGGTCTGGCCGGTGACGGCCGCGAGGTAGCCGGCGAGCAGTTCGCGCACCAGCAGTGGCGTGGACCAGCCGTCCAGGATCAGGTGGTGGTTGGTCATGAGCAGCGTGTACGCCTCGTCCCCGGTGCGAATCAGGCTGAAGCGCACCAGCGGCGGCCGGGCCAGATCGAAACGGGTGCCCGCGTCCACGGCGATGAGCCGTTCCAGCTCGCGGGTGCGCTCGGCGGTGTCGCCGAGCGCGGTGAGATCCAGGTCCTGCCAGGGGATTTCGTCGACGGCGGTGAGCAGCTGACGCGGCCCGTCCGGGGTTTCGACGAAGGCCACCCGCAGCACGTCGTGCCGTCCGAGCAGAGCGTGGGCGGCGGCCCGCAGGCGCGCGGCGTCCACCCGGCCCGCCAGCGAGAGCCGCGTCTGCACGGTGTAGCCGTCGGCGGTGTCGGTGTCGTAGCGGGCGTGGAAGAGCAGCCCGTACTGCAGGGGCGAGAGCGGCCACACGTCGGCCAGGTCGGGGTACCGGGTCTCCCAGTCCTCGATGTGGCGCTGCGACACCGGCACGAGCGGGAAGTCCGAGGGGGTGTGCCCGCCGGCGTCGCCGCCGCGCGCGTGCTCGGTCAGCGCGGTGAGCGCCCGCGCCCACAGCCCGGCGAACTCCTCGACCTGGGCTTCGGTCAGCACCTGTGCGGCATAGGCCCAGGTGACCTCCAGCCCCGCGTCGGTGCGGAAGGCGTTGATGTCCAGGACCGCTTCCAGCGGCGCGTCGTCGTGCTGAGTGGCCGCGAATCGGCGTGGCAGCCAGGGGGTTTCGTCGCCGGTGCCCTCGGCGCCGCCGGTGCGGCCCAGGTAGTTGAAGCTGAGCTGCGGCACCGGCGCGTTAGCGAAGTCCGCTGCGACCTCGGGCACCAGGTAGCGCAGCATGCCGTAGCCGACGCCCTTGTCCGGGATGGCCCGCAGCTGTTCCTTGACGGTCTTGAGCGCGGTGCCGGCCGCGGGCCCGCCGGCCCACGCCTCGTCGAGGTCGATCTCGCTCAGGTCCAGCGCGACCGGGTACACGCTGGTGAACCAGCCGATGGTGCGGGAGATGTCCGCGCCGGGCAGGATGGCCTCCTCGCGGCCGTGGCCTTCCAGTGTGAGCAGGGTGTGCCGGGTGGCGCGCCACCTGCTCGCGGCCATGGCCAGTGCGGTCAGCAGCGCGTCGTCGACGCCGCAGTGGAAGCGCTCGGGCACCAGTTCCAGTGCGGCCGAAGCGGTGTCGAGGTCGATCACGGTCCGCACCTGCCCCATGGTGGCGGCGGTGTCCACGGCGCGATCGAGCGCGCGGTCGCCGAAGGGCGGGTCCGGGGTCTCCATGATCCATTGCCACAGCGGCATTTCCGGCAGTCGCCGCGCGGCCTGCTCGCGCTGGCCGTGCGCCCAGCGCCGGAACGAGGTGCCGATGGGCGCGAGATCGCCGCCCAGCCACGCGGTTGCCAGGTCCGGCAGCAGGATGCGCCAGCTGACCCCGTCGGTCACCAGGTGGTGCAGCACCAGCCACAGCAGCGGCGAGTTCTGCTCGCGCTCGATGAGCACGAAGCGCGCCATGACCCCGGCGGCGGGATCGAGCAGGTCGGCCGCCCACTGCAGTTCCGCTTCCCCGTCCCCGCCGTTGAGCGCGGGGACGACCTCGATGAGGTCCTCGGCGCGCACCGAGCCCGGCGCGCCCACGATCCAGACCGGGTCCTGGGAGTCGCGCGGCAGATCCGTGCTGCGCCGCAGGGTGCTGCGCAGCAGATCGTGCCGGTCCAGCAGGGCCTGGACGGCCACGGCCAGCCGGGACCGGTCCACGTCGGCGGGCAGGCCGACGAGCACGGCCTGGGCGAAGCGCGGCCAGGTCTCGCCCTGCTCGAGCATGGCGTGCACGATCGGGGTGAGCGGCACCTCGCCCGTGCCGCCGCCCGCCAGTTCGTGCACCGCGGGTGCGCTGACCTCGGTGGCCACCGCGGCGAGGGCGGCAACGGTCTTGTGCTCGAACACATCTCGCGCACGCAGCGACAGTCCGGCGGTCTTGGCCCGGGCCACCAGCTGAATGGCGACGATGCTGTCGCCGCCGAGTGCGAAGAAGTTGTCGTCCGCGCCGACGTCGGCGATGCCGAGCACCTCGGACACGATGGCGGCCAGGGTGACCTCGCGCGCGGTGACCGGGGTGCGGCCGCTGCGCGCGGCGGAGCCGAAGTCGGGCGCGGGCAGCGCGCGCCGGTCCACCTTGCCGGCCGGGGTGAGCGGCAGGGTGTCGAGCACCATGACCGCCGCGGGCACCATGTGCGCCGGAAGGTGCTGGGCCACGGTGGCTTTTACGGCCTCGGGATCGATCTCGGTGTCGGCGAGCGCGAGCACGTAGGTCGCCAGCGCGGTGGCTCCGCCGGGGGTGGTCGCGCCCACGGTGATGGCGGTGTCCACGCCCGGATGCCGCTCGACCGCGGCGTCGACCTCGCCGAGCTCGATGCGGAAGCCGCGCACCTTGACCTGGGTGTCGCCGCGGCCGCCGAACTCCAGCTCGTACCCGTCCCCGCGCCGCCGCCAGCGGACCAGGTCGCCGGTGCGGTACATGCGCTCACCGGGTGCGAAGGGGTTCGCGACGAACCGCTCGGCGGTGAAGCCGATGCGCTGGTGATAGCCGCGCGCGAGCCCGGGCCCGCTCAGATACAGCTCGCCGGTCACCCCCGGCGCGACCGGCCGCAGCCAGGCGTCGAGGACCACCGCGCGCATGCCGCGGGTGGGCGCGCCGATGGTGACGGGCTCGCCCGGGGTCAGCGGCGCGCTCAGGGTGGCGGTGACGGTGGCCTCGGTCGGCCCGTACCCGTTGATCACGCGGCGCCCGGCCCAGCGCGCGGTCAGCTCCGGCGGGCAGGCGTCGCCGCCGACCACCACGGTGCGAATCCGCGGCAGGGTGGCCGGATCCAGCGAACCCGCCACGGCCGGAGTCACATTCAGGTGCGTGACCTCCAGGGTGCGCAGCACGCGGGCCAGGTCCTCGCCCGCGTAGGCGGCCGGGGGCACCACCGCCACGGTGGCGCCGACCGCGAAGGCGACCAGCAGTTCCTCGACCGAGATGTCGAAGCTCGGGGAGACCGCGTGCGCCATGACCGCGTCGGCGGCGACGCCGAAGGCCGAGCCGGAGCCGGACACCAGATTCGCGAGGCCGCGGTGGGTGACCCCGACGCCCTTGGGTAGGCCGGTGGACCCGGACGTGTAGATGAGGTAGGCGAGCTGATCGAGCCGGACCGGGCGCACCCGGTCGGCATCGGTGATCGGCGTGGCGTCGGTCCCGGCGAGCTCCTTCTCGGTCTCCTCCGCGTCCAGCACCAGCCAGCGCACCCGGTCGGGCAGGGCGCCGCGCTCGGCCGCGACGGTCAGCCCGGCGACGACGCCGCTGTCGGTGAGCATGTGCTCGATGCGATCGCGGGGGTACTTCGGGTCGACCGGGACGAAGGCCGCGCCGGTCAGCGCCACCGCGCACATGGCGAGCACCGATTCCGCCGAGCGCGGAATCGAAATCGCCACCGCGCGTTCGGGTCCCGCGCCGGCCGCGATCAGGACGCGGGCCAGCCGGGTGCTGTGCTCGAGGAGTTCGCGATAGGTGAGGGCGCTGCCCTCCACCCGCAGCGCGATGGCGGCGGGGTCGATCTCGGCCCCGGTGGTGAGGATCTCGGGCAGGGTGCGCGTCCGCGCGTCCGCGGGGCCGGCGGCGGGCACCAGCCGGGCGCGCTCGCCCGCGGCCAGCGCGGTCACCGCGGCCAGCGGCTGACTCTGCCCGCCCTCCAGGAAGCGGTGCAGGAAGGCCAGGAACCGCTCGTGCAGGCCGGCCAGCTCGTCCTCGCCGTACCGGTTCGGATTGGCCTGGAAGTCGATGTGGGTGCGTTCGCCGCCGATGCCGGGGTAGACGTTGACGAACAGGTCGTCGATCAGGCCGGAGGTGAGCACGTGCAGCCGCCCGGTCACCCCGCCCAGGCGGATGCGGGTGTCGGCGAGCATGAGGTTGACGGTCGGGCCGAAGCTGGCGACCTCGTCCATGGCCCAGCCCAGGTCGCGCAGGATGTCCTCCTGCCGGTACCGCTGCCTGCGCAGGGCGGCGGTCAGCTCCCCCTGGGTGGCGCGGATCAGTTCGCCGGCGGTGGCGAGCGGGGCGGGGTGCAGGCGCAGCGGCACCACGTTGGCGACCATGCCGCCCGAACGGCGCAGGGTGGCGGTGGTGCGGCCGGAGACCGGCAGGCTCAGCACGATCTCGCCGGTGCCGGTCATGGCGCCCACGAACGCGGCGAAGGCCGCGACCACTACGGGCGCCGCACTGGTGGACAACTCCGCGGTCACCGCGTCGAGCAGCGCGGCGGTCTCGGCGGGCAGCGCGCCGCTGAGCAGGCGCGGATGGGCGTCCACGGCGCCGGTGCGCCTGCCCAGGTTCGCCGGTTCGGCCATACCGGCCAGGTGCTCGCGCCAGTAGTCGCGGTCGGCCTGCAGGCGGTCCGAATCACGGTATGCCACATCGGCTTCCACGATCTTCTGCAGCGGCTCGGCCCGGCCGGGCGGCACCTCGAGCCCGGCCGCGGTGGTGTTGTAGATCTCCGAGGTGCGCTGCAGCATGGTGAGCGCGCCGACGCCGTCGAGCAGGATGTGGTGCAGGCGCGAGTACCAGTACCAGCGGTCGGGCGCCAGGCGCAGCATGGCCACCGTGCAGAGCCGGTCGCGGGTCATGTCCAGGGGCGCGGTGTACTCCGCGCGCATCCACGCCTGTGCGGCGGCCTCCGGATCGGGGGCCGCGCTCAGGTCTATGGTGAGAATGCTGTCGTCGAGGTCGGTGTCGACGATTTGCCAAGGCAGATCGTCGATTTCGAGCAGGCGCAGGTAGCCGGTGCCGAACTCGCGGCCCGCCCGGCGGGCCGCCGCCGCGAGCAGTTCGATGTCGACCGCCCCGTCGAACTCGACGTACTGTGCGATGGATATGGGGGTGTCACCGGCCAGATGCTGGGCGAACCAGATGCCGCGCTGGGCCGCGGACAGTGCGAATGCTGCGTGGTCGGAGCTGGCGGCAGAGCTGGAATCCATGAAACATCCTGCGTGTCAATGAAAGCGGAACCGAGAGCGCGGAGTACCGGGGGCCGGGGTCAGGAGGCCCGGCGGGCCCGATGCAGTTCCGCGTCGGTCAGCGGGGCGTCCGAGCCGGTGAGGTACTGCAGCAGCGTGGAGCGCTCGTCCAGCACCAGGACGCGGCGGGGATCGGCGAAGCGATCCAGGCCCTCCCTGGTGGTGATTCCGAAATCGACACGGGCCGAGGTCTTCTCGGTGGTGAAGGGCACCGCGGTGGCGCCGGTCTTGGCGATGGCGCGGCGGGCGACGATCGATTCCAGCTGCGGGGTGGCGGCAATGGCGACCCGGGTGCCGGGGCGGGCCCCGAGGGTCAGCAGCATGCGGGCCATCCGGTTGGACCACCGATCGAGTTCGGCGTAGGTCAGGGCGCAGTCGGCCGCGCTGTAGGCGATGGACGCCGAATCGGGGCGAGAGATGGTCGCGGTGGCAGCGTGCTGCCGGCTCGCTCGCTGGGGAACGAGGGTGATGGCGGGCGATTCGACCGACTTGCACATCGTTATCATCCTCTCGGAAATGCGACTGTGTGGTGCTGTTGGGGATGTATCCAACTGTCGTCGCATCCGGTTCGATCCAACAGCGACCTCAGTGCTGCCGATCACCGCTCCGAGGGTGATGCTTCCCCCACCCCAGGGTGGGTGGAAGCCTCGTTACTCGCGTCTGCCCAGCTCGTCCCGGCTCTCCTCGATCATCGTGATGGAATCGCGCGGGCTCAGCGCCATGGCCCGCAGCTGGTCGAACATGACCCCGTAGCGGCGCACCTCGGGGTGGCCCTCGATCAACTCGTCGCTGGCGATGCCCTCGACGTAGACCAGTTCCGGGTCGGCGGGGTCGGGGAAGTCCAGCAGGGTGAAGGACCCGAGCATCCCCGGGTGCGCGCCGGCGTCGAAGGGCAGGATCTGCAGGATCACGTTGCGTTTGTTGGTGTGGTCGAGCAGCAGGTCGAACTGTTCGCGCATGACCTCGGGGCCGCCGACCAGGCGCCGGACCACGGCCTCGTCCAGTACGACCCAGAGTTCGAGCGGGTCGTGCTTGGTGAGCACGCCGGCGCGCTCCTGGCGGGCCTGGATGCGCTGGTTCATCACCTGGTCGGAGATCTTGGGCATGGTGGTCTGGTAGACCGCGTTGGCGTACGCGGAGGTCTGCAGCAGCCCGGGCACGTAGCTGGCCTGGAAGAACCGCGCCGAGAGCGCCTCGGCCTCGAAGTTGATGTACGCGCCGTACACCTCGGAGACCGCGTCCTCGAAGGAGCGGGCCATGCCGGGCTTGAGGGCGTCGACCAGCAACTGCAAGGCATCTGAACGCTGTGGTTCGGCGATGCGGTACAGATCCAGCATCGCGGTGAGGGTGCGGCGCTGTGGCCTGGCCTGCGCCGTCTCGATGCGGTAGAGCGTGGTGACGTTGATACCGGTTTTGCTGCTCACCACCTCTTTGCTGAGTCCGGCGGTCTCTCGCATCTCGTGCAGCATCGCCGCGAGGCGGCGCAGACGGACGGTGAGCACGGTGCGCTTGCCTGCCATGACAAACCCTTTCGCTTAGCGCACTACTTAGAACGCACTGTTGCGTTCTTGCATTTGTAAGAGCATGATTCGGCTAGCCTATTCGTGAACAGCCGATCCGATGAGCGGTATAGCTGAAATCCGGAGACCAATCATGTTGGTGCTATTAGTGATGCAAGCGGGCACGTACGGGGAGTTCCGATGACCATGTCGATAGCCGGCGTCCTGCCGACCGCGCCGCAATTGCTCTGCGCGTTCCAGGGCAGGCGATTTCAAGATCGAGTCCTGTTGCGTTCAGCGCATGCTCTCGCCGAGTTGCACGAACGTCGCGGCCAAGTCCGAGACCCCATGTTGGTCACCGAGATCGATTGTCGCCGGGGCGAACTCGTTGACGATATCAACGATTGGGTGGAACAGGAACTGCCGCAGCACCGTAACGGCGCCGCGCTGCACACCGAGAGTCTGGGCGCGGTCGTCGATCGCATGGCCCGGAGCTGGGTAGAAGCGAATCAGGTGATCGATCACGAGGGCGCGGGCAGCGACAATACCCATAAACACTGGTACCACCTCGCCGAGCTGGTGGACGGTTACACTGATCTCGTAATCGACGTGGCCGGTGGCCGGCGTCGTTTGCCTGAACAGTGATTCCGCGCACCGCGTTCGCCTGCGTTGCCACGCAAGCGCATTGACGCAATCGACGCGTGCGGCGGAGCATTGTAGCCAGCGGTGACGTCAACCGGGTCGCGCTATCGGACCAGTAGCGCACCTGTACCGCGGACGTCGCCCGCCTCCAGACGGCGGGCGCAACGGGGCGCCCCGCCCGGCGTGCCGCGTGGTCGACTGGCGCGGCACGCCCGTCCGGGATCCCCTCAGCCTGACACATCCGGCGAAAGCCCGGGTGGGAAAAGGCATTTCACAGTGGGTCGATCGAGCTCGGTAGGGGATGACGAGTTCGGTAAGGGGACGATGCCGTGCTGTACACCGGAGTAACCGCGGGTGATCAGTTGTACTCCCGGGCGGCCCAGGGGGCCTTTCGGATGGCGGAGGCGCCCGCGCGGCGCTGCGCCACCCACTTCCTGCGCTTCGCCGACTCGCTCGATCCGCAGGTCGAGCGGGCTCGGCGGCTACGGGGCGCCGGCGGCTGGGGCGGATTCGATTCCGCGCGGCAGCTGGGGCGCGGCTTCGAGGCCAAGGCCGCCGATTTCACCGAAACCCTCACCGGACTTCAGGATTCCGCGCTGCGCATGGCCGCGGCGTATCTCCTGGCGGCCGGCCTGATCCGCGACGCGGATGATTCCCACTCCCGTGCGCTGCTGGCGGCGGCCGCGGACTTGGATTTCCCGGGCTGATCCCTCCCCGGGGAAATGGTTGGGCCTAATACCGACCATTCGGTATTAGGCCCAACTTCCCAATTCGCGGAATTGTGTTTCAGCGCGGGTTCACGCCGCTATTCGCGGGACTCGAAACGAGTGTTTCACTCACGCGTGGATAGTCACTGTATCCGCGTGCGTCGCGACCGTACAGAAACTCCTCGCGCAGGGGTGCCAGCGGCAATTGGTGTGCGATCCGGTGCACCAGATCCGGGTTGGGTATGAAGGCCCGGCCGAAGGAGACGGCGTCCGCGGTTCCGTCGGTGAGCACGCGCTCGGCCTCGGGAGCGGTGGTGGGTGTGCGGTTCTCGCCGACGTTGGCGATGAGCGTGCCGCTCCACAGCGGTCGCAGGTCGGCCAGGGCAGCGTAGGCGTCGTCGTCGGTGAGGTGCAGGTAGGCGAGTCCGCGCGTGTTCAACTCGGCTACCAGGTGCCGATACAGCGGCGCCGGGTCGCGTTCGATCATGTCGAACTGCGGGTTGCCGGGGGACAGGCGGATCGCGGTGCGGTGCGCGCCGATGGCGGCCGCCACCGCGTCCACGATCCGCAAGGGCAGCCGCACGCGGTTCGCGATGGACCCGCCGTACTCGTCGGTGCGCAGGTTGGTGTTGTCGGCCAGGAACTGGTGCAGCAGATAGCTGTTCGCGCCGTGCAACTCCACGCCGTCGAATCCGGCGGCGACGGCGTTGCGGGCCGCGTCGGCGAAGTGGTCGACGACGGCGTCGATCTCTGCCGTGGTCATCGCCCGCGGCACGATCGGGTCGGCCTTGCCCCCGGCGATGAGGTGCACCCGCTCCGGGTCGACGACCGCCGACGCGCCCGCGGGCATGCTGCCGTCGATCCGCGCCAGCGGGTGCCCCTTGCGCCCGCCGTGCATGAGCTGGGCGAAGATCCGCCCGCCCGCCGCGTGCACCGCCTCGGTGACCACGCGCCACGCGCGCACGTGCTCGACGGTCTGCAGTCCGGGCACCCACGCCTCGCTCTGACCGCTGCTGTGCGGCCAGATTCCTTCGGTGACAACGAGTCCGGCGGTGGCGCGCTGGGCGTAGTAGTCGGCGACGTCGGCGGTGGGCGAGCCGTCGGGGTGCGAGCGCAGCCGCGTCATGGGCGACATGATCACTCTGTTCGGCAGGAACAGGTGGGGTCCGCGATATTCGGTCAGCAGCATCATGCCGGTACCGTAGAACCTGACATCAATGTCAGGTGCAAGGAGAAATGTCGTGCGCATCGGTGAACTGGCCGACCGAACCGGCGTGAGCGTGCGCTCCCTGCGCTACTACGAGTCCCAGGGCCTGCTGGCCTCGACCCGCACCCCCGGCGGTCAGCGCGACTACCGCGAGACCGCCGTGGATCGGGTCCTGCGGATCCAGGAGATGTACGCCGCCGGCCTGCACAGCCGCACGATCGTCGGCCTCCTACCCTGCATCAACGACGAGGACGGCACCCCCACCGCGGTGGCCACCCCCTACCTCCTGCGCACCCTCACCGCCGAACGCGATCGCATAGAGGCCACGATCAAGGACCTGCACCGCGCCCACGAGGTCCTCGAGGGCGTGATCAACGCCGCCACCCCGCCCCCGGCGTGAATCGGATCGCCGTCGCCGTCGCGGGTCGCGGTCGAGGACTGCCCGCGCGGGCCTTCGATCGGGCGGTGGTTCGCCGCCTGCTCGCGGGTCGCCTCGCGTTGTGCGCGAACGCGATTCGTGTCGTGACCGCCCGATAGGGTCGTTCGGTGGGCAGATTCGTGAGGATTTACGTCGTCGATCTGGCGAAGGCCGTGGAAGCCATCGGGCTGGGCGACGACAGGCTGCGGCGGATGATCGAGACGCGGTTCGAGGACGAGTTCGCGCATGTGAACGAGAACTTTCGTTCCTACGATGAGCAGCCGACCCCGGCCGAGGCGGTGCACGCGGTGATCAACGGGGGTCCCTACGCCGACGGTGAAGAGCATTGGTACACCAACGCTTTCGAGACGATCTGCGAGTTCTACGCGGAGTACGTGGACCGCCACGAGCCGTATCGCCGCGGTCGGCTCGCACAGGTGGACGAGCGCCTGAACGGGATCGGCGTCGACATCCGCCTGACAGCCTTCGAAGGCGGCTACCCCGCGCCGCTGTCCAACACTGGCGGCGGCTACGGCGAATGGAGCCACGAGAGTTGCGTGCGGGCATGCTCGCAGTGGGACGCGCTCACTCCGGAGCAGCTGGCAACCCTCGACGACGACACCCGTGAGTGGGCCGATCGGTCGATGCAGTGGGCTCGGAAGGCCGCGTCCTCACCCGGGCGCGGGGTGGCGGGCTTCTCCTTCACGACAGGGGGATTCGCCCGGTAAGCAGGGCCGTGAGATCGGGAACCAGGCGCGTTTCGACGGTCCACGCCTCCACCCGTAACCCGCTGGGACCGGGACGGTGAAAGACTTCACGCAGCGTGGTGACCGCTCGGCGCGCGGACGCCGCGAAATCCGGCTCGCCGGCCGGGAAAGCGACATCGTGATACCAGTTGGGGCAGCCCTCTTCGCTGTACGGCAACCACCCCAACTCGGTCATCCGGATCTCTTCCGAATCCGTCATCCGGAACTCCGGCTCCAGCCAGGTGTTGCTGGAGATCTCGGCGGACAATTCGTCGTGGACCACCGCGAACTGCGCGAAGCGACCGCCCGAGGCGTGCACGATGAGGTAGCTGGGAGCCGGAAGCCGCCACAGTGTCCACGCCAGCGCGTCGGCGAACACCGTCCACTCGTTGTCCCGGACATACCCGGCCGTGACGAAGCTCGGTTGCACACCAATGCCCGTGCGGTCGAAGTACCGCGGGTTGACGACATCGAGTGCGATCGAACGGGAATCGGCGTGCAGGGAGATGCGGGCACGGGGCGAACCCCAGGTCGGTACCTCCGCGCCGCGCCGGGTCACCGCGTGGGTGCCCAGCTGCGCGCCGATCGCATCTTCCAGCTCCTTGCGGAGCGCGGTGACCCGTTCGTCCATCAGGTCTTCCGTCTCCGTGAGGACGATCGAGAGGTACTCCAGTCGTAGGCCGGCATCGGATCGATCCCCGGAGGGGTACGACCCGTAGGAGGCCGTGGCGGTGGGGCGGTCCGGAGTCATGTCGGTCACCAGACGCGCCGACCGGGCGTTCTCGGCGGCGATCTTCCACCCGGTCTCCGAGCAGAAGCGCGGCAGGTCGGCGGGGCGCCAGGTCCAGTCGAATTCCGCTGCGGTGGCGGCTATTCGGGCCACGCGGTCGATGTCGATCCTCACGGCGGGGATGGTAGCGGGGGCCACCGTCAGCGTAGGGCCGCCCGGCCTTTCAGGCGGCCGAGCAGGACCAGGGCGATCAGGGTCGTCAGGACCAGGAGGGTTGTGCTGGCGGCGGCGTCGAACACCTCGCCGCGGTCGGTGGCGGCGAAGATCGTGACGGGGAGGGTCTTCCAGGTCGCGGGGTAGACCATGATCGTCGCGCCCAGTTCGCCCATCGAGAGGGCTATCGCCAGGCCGGCGGCCGCGCCGAGGGCGGGGAGCAGCAGGGGCAGGGTGATGCGGAACAGCACCCGGACCGGGCCCGCGCCCAGGGACTCGGCGGCCTGGCGATAGCCGGGGTCGAGGCGGTCCAGGGCGGCGGAGACGCCGCTGAAGGCGTAGGCCAGGACCAGCACCGTGTGGGCCACGATCACGATCCATTTGGTGCCGCCCAGCAGCAGCGGGCGCTCGTTGAAGGCGATCAGGACGCCGAGGCCGATCGCCACCGAGGGGATCGCGACGGGCAGGTGGAAGACCGCGTCGGTGACGCGGCGCAGCCAGCGCGGGGCCTCGCGGGCGGCCAGCGCCGCCCAGGTCCCGAGCACCAGCGAGACCGCGCCGGCCAGCAGCGCCGTCTGCAGGCTCACCGACAGACTGGCCGCCTGTTCGCCCTCGAGGGCGCGGCCGAAGTTCGCGAAGCCGAGATCCGAGGGCAGCGGGCCGGTCCAGCGCCCGGCCAGGGCGGCCGCCACCACCGTCGCGATGGGCGCGACGAAGACGACGACGACCACCAGGGCGAAGAACGCGAGTACCGCGAGCCGCCCGGAACGGGTCCACACCAGCATGATTCAGCTCTCCCCACGGGTTCCGGTCAGGCGGGCGAACAGCAGCCGGTACCCGAGGTACAGGCTCAGTGACAGCAGCACCTGCACCGACGCCAGCACCGCGGCGCCCGGCAGATCGAAGGTGACGATGCCGCGCGTGTAGATCAGCGCGGGCAGCGTGATCACGCCCTTGGCGCCGGTGAACAGCACGATGCCGAACTCGTTGAGCGTCAACAGCAACACCAGGCTGCCGCCCGCCGCCAGCGCGGGCCACGCCTCGGGCATGACCACCGAGCGCAGCACCCGCCACGGCGACGCGCCCAGGCTCGCCGCCACGTCCAGCTGCTCGCGCGAGAGCTGCGCGAACCCCGCCAGCAGCGGCCGCACCACGAACGGGGTGAAGAAGGTGATCTCGGCGAGGATGATGCCCCACGGCGTGCTCAGGAAGTTCAGCGCCGGTTCGGAATTCCCGGTGAGCCGGGAGATGAACGCGTTCACCGCGCCGGCGGTGCCGTACAGGAACGTGAACGCCAGGGTGACCAGGAACGAGGGCAGCGTCAGCACGGTGTCGATGAGCCTGCCCACCAGCTGCGATCCCGGAAAGGGGATGAACGCCAGCACGATCGCCAGGAACGTGCCCAGTATCAGGCAGCCGATGGTCGAGCACACCGCGATGGACACGGTGCGCCACAGCGCGTTCCGGAACGAGGACTCGGCCAGCACGCCGGTCCAGGTTCCGAGGCCCCGCCCGCCGTCCGCGGTCGCCGTCGATTCCCACAGCACCCGGCAGATCGGGTAGGCCGCGATGAGCAGCACCACCAGCACGGGCGGCAGCGTCCAGGCGACGGATCGCAGGGCGCGCCGCCGCGCGGGCGGCTCCGGATCCGCTGGTGCGGAAGGTGTTTCGAGTAGCGCGGTCATGCCCGCCTCCTGTCGCGCACGGCCGCCACGGTCGAGAAGAGGTCCGCCCACCCGTCGAGAGCGTCGGACCGGGGCGCGGCCGGTGCGTCCGCAGCCGTGGCCGAGCCCGATGACGCCGACCCGGTCGCCGCGATCCGGTGCGATGGCCCGGCCGCGCCGGACCGCACCGTCATCTCCGGCCCGGCGAGCCCGAGCACCTCGCCGGCATCCACGCGATGCCGTTGCGGCAGTGCGTCACTCATGCCCGCACCTCGGGATGGTCGGCGGCCGCGTCGGTCCCGATGCCCGGCGGAATGAGCACACCCGCCGGATCGGGGAAGCGAACACCCACGTGATCACCGGCCACCAGTTCGGTGTGCCCCGGCGTCTCGGCGATCAGCTCCCCGGGAATCCCGGGAACCGACAGGTGCAGCCGGGTCACCGCGCCCTTCCACACGGCGGTTGTCACCGTGCCGCGCAGGGCATCTCGCTCCGTCAGCGGCACGATCCGCACCGTGTGCGGGCGAACGCACAACTGCGCCCGCGCGTCCGGCGCCCAGTCCGGCCGCCCGATACCCGGCAACGGGGCCTCCGCCCGCAGCGTGTGCGTACCGACGGTGACCAGCGCCGCCGTCCCCGACACGTGATTCACGGTGCAGGGCAACAGGTTCGCGCCGCCCAGGAACGAGGCGGTGAACTCGGTCGCGGGCTGTCGCCACAGATTGCGGGCGGTGTCGATGTCGACCAGCCGGGCGTCACGCATGACCGCGATCCGGTCGGCCAGCGCCAGCGCCTCGGACTGATCGTGTGTCACGTACAGCATCGCCGTGTCCGGCAACGCCTTTCGCAACTGCTGCAGCTCGCCGAGCATGGACTGGCGCAGTTGCGCGTCCAGCGCCGCGAGCGGCTCGTCGAGCAACAGCACCTTCGGCCGGATGGCCAGCGCGCGGGCGATGGCCACCCGCTGCTGCTGTCCGCCCGAGAGCTCGCGCGGCAGTCGCGCGGCGTACGCGCCCATGCCGACCATCTCCAGCGCCTCGGTCACCCGCGCGCCGATCTCCTTGCGCGGCACCCGATGTGCCTTCAGCCCGAAGGCCACGTTCTCGCTGACCCGCATGTGCGGGAACAGCGCGTAGGACTGCACCACCACCCCGATGCCGCGTTTGGCGGGGGAGAGGTTGGTGACCTCGCGCCCGGCCAGCCGCACCGCGCCCGAGGTGGGCCGGACGAACCCGGCCAGCGCCTTGAGCGCGGTGGACTTGCCGGACCCGCTGGGTCCCAGCAGCGCAACCGTTTCCCCCGCGGCGACGCGCAGGGTGAAATCGGCCAGTGCGACGGTGGTCGTGCGACCGCGACGGTAGGTGACCCCGACCCGGTCGAACACGATGGCCGGCTCGCCGGCGGTGGTCGCCGTCGCCGTGGATGTCGTCAACGCGGAGGACATGGTTGCTGCTCCTGGGCTCTGCGGGATCGGGAAAATCAGCTGCCGGTGGCCTTCGTGTACGCCGCGATGTCGGCGTCGAGATCGGTCAGGACCTGGTTCCAGTCCGGCCGCACGATCTCGACGTTCTTGACCAGCGCGGCGGGGGAGGGGCCGTTGCCCGCGGCGGGCGCGTCCTTGGCGTCGGTGCGCGCGGACACCGCGTTCGCCTCGGGCAGGGTCTTCTGCACCTCGGCCGAGAGCAGGAACTCCATGAGCCGCTTGCCCTCGGCGCTGTGCGGGGCGCCCTTGGCCAGGCCGATCAGGTACGGCAGCGCCACGGTGCTGGCCTTGCCGTCGGCCGCGGCCGGGAAGAACACGCTGAACTTGGAGCCCTTCTCCTTCACGGTCGCCAGGTTCATCTGGATGTCGCCGTTGGCGATGAGGATCTCGCCCTTGTCGACCTTGGCCTGCAGCTTGCCGGTCGAGGAGGACGGTCCGACGTTGTTGACCTGCAGCTTGGTCAGGTAGTCCAGCGCGCCCTGCTTGCCGTAGAGCTGCTGCAGCAGGATCAGCACGGCGGTGCCGTCACCGGCCTGGCCGGGGGTGGAGTACTGCAGCTTGCCCTGGTACTCGGGCTTCAGCAGGTCGTCCCAGGTCAGCTTGGCCGCGTCGACCGACGGGTTGGCGATGAAGCAGAGGTAGTTGCCCGCCAGGGTGACCCACTTGCCGTTCGCGTCCTTGTCCGCGGCCGGGAAGGCGGCGGTGTCCACGCCGCTGGCTTCGAGCAGGCCCTGCTTGTCGGCCTTCTGCATGAACGGCGGCAGGGTGACGATCACGTCGGCCTGCGGGTTGGACTGCTCCTTGTCGACCCGGTTGACGACCTCACCCGAGCCCGCCTCCACCAGATTGACCGCGATGCCGGTCTGGTCCTTGAACTTCGCGAACTGGTTCTTGTACCAGTCGCCGACGCCGTCGGCGGAGTACACGGTGACGGTCTTGCCGTCGCCGGCGTCGGTGCCGGTGCCGCCGCAGGCGGTCAGCCCGAACGCGAGCGCGGTGGCCGAGGTGAGGACGAGAGCGGTGCGGGCGAGGGTGCGTGCGAGGCGGTTGTTCGTATTACGCACGGTGACTACAACTTTCGGTTCGAGGGGAGGCGAGTCGAAGGGATAGGGTGAACCCCGCGTCCGGGAACGCGGGGGGTCTTCGGGATCAGGCCCGCTGGTCCAGGACCAGGCGCGCGAAGTCGGCGACCGACGGCAGCACGTGGGTCGCGCCCGCGCCGCGCAGCTGTTCCTCCCCGTGCGCGCCGGTGAGCGTGCCCGCGACGATCCGCGCGCCGGCGGCCAGGCCGGTGGCGATGTCGCTGGTCGTATCGCCCAGTACCGCAACGCGATCCACGGCATCGATCTCCAGGCGCAGCACCGCGGTGAGCACCAGGTCGGGGTACGGGCGCCCGCGTCCGGCGTCGGAGGGCGCCAGGGTCAGGTCGGCGATCTCGGTCCAGTCCAGCGCGCGCAACAGCCGGTCCTGGGTGTCGCGACTGAAGCCCGTGGTCAGGGCGACCTTCACGCCCGCCGCGCGCAGTTCGGCGATGGCCTCGGCCGCGCCGGGAATCGGTGCGACACCGGCTTCTTCGGCGAGTTCGGTGTACGCCGCCTCGAAGGCGCGGTTCGCGGTCTGCGCCAGGTCCTCGTCGCCGAGCAGCGTGCGGAAGCACCAGATCTTGGACTGCCCCATGGTGTCCAGGACGAACGCGCGGGCGGCCTCGCGCTCGGGGCCCTGCGCCGGGATGCCCGCGGCGGTGACCGCGGCCTCGAAGGCGCGTTCCACCAGCCCGTCGTCGGCGACGGTGGTGCCCGCCATATCCAGCACGGCGAGGTCGATACGCTTGTCGGACAAGATGATTCCCCTGTCGGGTCGTGGTCGGTGGGTGGTCACAGGTGCAGCAGGTCGGCGGTTTGTTCGCCGAGCGCGGGACCGAGGGTCATGCCGCGCCCGCCCGGTCCGGTGATCACCCAGACGGACTCGCTCGCCTGTGCGCGGGTCACGATCGCGCCGGGATCGACGGACTGGCTGTACACGCCCGCCCAGCGGCGCACCACCTGCGGCAGCTTGCGGCCGAGCAGTTCCTCGGACACCGAGATCAGGTGCTCGTACGGCGCCTCGTCCACGTCGAAGGCGAACGGTTCGTCGTACTCGTGGGTGTCGCCGATGGTGAGCCCGCCGTGCAGGCGCTGCACCATGAGCAGCTGCATCTTGTGCTGGGCGGCGGTGAACGGCTGCGCCTGTTCGAGATTCAGGCGATCGAGTTCCGCGCCCGCGAAGGCGGGGTAGTAGCGGAAGCTGTCCCCGTCGGCCACGGCGGTGGGCAGTGGCTCGCCGAGCGGGGCCGTCTGCATCATCTGCAGCCGCACGCGGCGGACCGGGATGTCGCCGACGAGTTCGCGGGTCAGTCCGGAATGCGCGGCGCCGGGGCAGACCAGCACGAGATCGCCCTCGTGCCGGCGGCCGCGATCGTCGATCACCGTGCCGCCGGTGATGGTGCGCGCCTCGGCGCCGGCGAAGAAGCTGTACCGCTCGGTGGCTTCCATGTAGCGGCGCAGCGCGGGCAGCGCCTGCCGGGACTCGACCGCGGCGTCGGCCGAACAGTGCAGTCCGGCAAGGAATTTGCCGCGCAGCGCGGGGTTCAACGCGCGCACCCGGTCGGCGTCGAGCAGTTCGAATCCGCGGTCCGCGGCGGCCGGGCCCGCGGCCGCGGCCTCGGCGACCGCCAGCTCGTGTTCGGTGCGCACCAGGGTCAGGGACCCGGTGGCGCGGAAGCCGACGCCCGGCACCCGCCCGCCGATCTCCTCCCACAGTTGCCGCGAGCGCAGGGTGAGGTCGAGTTCGTTCGCGCTGCGCCCGGAGACCCAGACCAGGCCGAAGTTGCGCACGGTCGCGCCGCGGGCCTCGACCTCGCGCTCGAGCTGTACGACCCGGTGCCCGCGCCGGATGGCGGCGAGCGCGTGGGCGGTGCCGAGGATGCCGCCGCCGATAATCACCAATCGCATGGGCTCATCGTGGCCAATGGTCTAGACCTAGGAGTGTTTCGTGGGATAACGCTGGGTAAACAATTGGTATAGACCAATCATCTGTATGCTGGGCGCATGGACACAACCGAGGTTGCCGGGGTGGGCGGCCCGCGGACCGGTCGCCGTGCCCCTGGCGAAACAGCTTCCGGCCCAGCGTCTTCCCTCGCATCGTCCGCGAACGCCGAGGCGCGCCTGCCCAAGTCGTACCGGGTGCGCACCGAACTCGAATCGCTGCTGGGCGAACTGGGCGAGGGCGATCCGCTCCCGTCCGAGCGCGAGCTGGCGCTGCGGTGCGGGGTCGCGCGGGAAACCGTGCGTCAGGCGGTGCGAGAGTTGCTGGTGGAGGGCCGCGTTCGCCGTCAGGGCCGGGGCACGGTGGTCTCGCGTCCGAAGATGGTGCAGCCGCTGTCCCTGCGCTCCTATACCGAGGGCGCGCTCGAGTTCGGTCGCACACCCGGGCGCGAGCTGGTCGGCTGGACCGACGAACCCGCCGATTCCGATACCGCGGCGGCCCTGGGCCTCGCGCCGGGCACGCGGGTCATGCATCTCGAGCGTGTGCTGCTGGCCGACGGCGAGCGCATCGGCCTCGAGTCCACCTTCATGCCGCTGCCGCGGTTCGCCCCGTTGCGGGCCGGCTACGACCCGCAGACCTCGCTGTACGCGGCGACCCGGGCCATGGGCGTCGTCTACGCCGGCGCCACCGAACGCATTCAGACGGTGCTGGCCTCCCCGCGCGAGGCCGCGCTGCTCGAGTGCACCACCGCGCTGCCGATGCTGCTGCTGCATCGCCGCAGCGTCGACGCCGAGGGGATCGCCATCGAACATGTGCGCTCGCTCTACCGCGGCGACCGCATCGCGTTCCAGGCGACGCTGACCGATTGACGGGTGCGCCAATCGTTATCGCTGGTCCCGGGGCCGCGTCGTGTCGGTCGTGGCACGGATTCGTAAGCGAGGCTAACCTCGAGATCGGGACAATTGCGGCGCTCACTCATCGGCGCGGGGGCGTCCGAGGTTGTTCTTCCCGCCTGCCCATTTCCGGGCTTGGGTTCGAAAGGTACTGAAGAACAACGAGTTTGGAGATCTACCGTGACCATGCGCCCCGCGCCGACGGCCGCCGTGAATCTACGCGGAAATACCCTGCCCGCCGCCAACGCGGCGGCACAACCCGGAGCGATGTGGTGGAACGCGCTGTCGGTGCTGGTAACCCGCCCGATCGCACCGAACCGCATCGCCACGACGCCACACCTGGTCCTGCCCGCCGAGTACGGCCGGCTGAACTTTCTGCTCTCCTCCTACGACATCGAGTCCGAGCAGCTCGCTCGCGACCGCCGGGTGGTGATCCAGGCCGGGGACTGGCGCGGTAGACCCGCGCTCGGCAGTCGTCAGCACTACGGCATCGTCCGCATCGTCCGCGACGACCACTGGGCGGCCCGCCTGAACGAGAGCGTCCGCACGAAACACGGTCTCCGCTCGACCCTGGCCCGCATCGGCCATCGCTTCTCCCACGGCACCGCCCCCTACGGCGACCTGGTGGCGACGATCGACCTGCAGCCGTACCCGCCCCGCATGCTCGCGCCGTAGCCGCGCCCGCTCACCCGCGAATCCTGGTCGGCCGAAAGAACTTCCGTGCCGGTGCCGAGTTTTGTCGGCCCGAGTGCGTACGGTGCCGGTACCGACGAAAGGATGCTGATGGGTACCTGGGACACCGGGCCGTTCGACAACGACAGCGCCGCCGACTGGTGCGGCGCGCTCCAGGACGCGGACCCCGCGCAGCGGGCCGAACTGGTGCGCCGGGCGCTGACGGTGACCGCCGAGACCACCGGTTACCTGGACGACCACGAGGCGTCCGCGGCCGTCGCGGCCGCCGCCATCGTGGCCTCGACCCTGCCCGGCGGCACGCCGATCACCTCGCACTACGCCCCCGCCTTCCTGGTCGAGGGCGGCACCATCGCCTTCTCCGACGATATTGCCGCCCTGGCGATTCGGGCCCTGACCCGAGTGGTCGGCGAGGACTCGGAGTGGTTCGAGCTGTGGACCGACGCGGACGCCGACAGTCCCGACGAGGTCTTCGCCGGCATCGCCGAGCTGCGCGGGGTCCTGCTGCCCGCCGCCGAGGCCCACCGCTCCGCCCTGCCGCTCTAGCGCCCGAGCGCCCGCCGGTGCCCGCCTGTCGAGGCGGGCACCGGCATTGCGGACTTTTCGGTCTGATCCCGTGCGGGGCCGGTCGCAATCCCCGGTTCGGGGGGATCGGGCCGGTAGATTCCGGGCACCGGTCATAGCGGCCGGGTATCAGTGGAGATGGAAGGCGGGTTCACGTGTTTCGTCGGATCGTCGCGGTCGGCATCGCCGCCGCCGCCCTGTCGCTGGCCGGTTCCGTGCAGGCCCACGCGTACGCGCCGCAGGACGAACTGCGGCTGCTGCTGATGGGTGATCAGAACCAGTCCGATGCCTTCAAACAGCTCTCGATCAAGCTGGGGCGCAAGACCTGTGCCGACATCGAGCGCAACCCCGGCCGCAAGGGCGTGCTCATCGCCTTCGACCGGATGCACCCGGGCACCAACGTCGGCATCAACGGCATGACCGCCACCGAGATCGACATCATGACCTACTGCCCCAACCACCTGCTCACCCCCTGAGTTCCCGCCCCAGACGAACCGACCGTCGCCACCCGTTAGCCGAACCACCGGTCCGCCGTGCGGATTCCGTGCGGCGACACCGCGCGCTGCTACCGGAATCCGGGCCGCTGCCGGGGAATAATCCCCTCATGCGCCGGCCCTCGCTCTGTCTGCTCGTCCTGCTCGCCGCGATAGCCGTACTTGTGCCCGGGGTGGCGACCGCCGCCCCGGGCGGTGCGCCCGCGCTCCTGGACGTACGCCCCCTCGGCGGCCGCCAGTACGAGGCCACCGTCTACTCCGCGGCCATGGATCGCACCGTGCCGGTGTGGATTTCGCACGCGGGTGGCTCCGCGCCCGCGCTGTACCTGCTCAACGCCATCGACGGCGGCGAGTCCGGCGGGCCGTGGACCAATCGCACCGACGCCGCGTACTTCTTCGCCGACAAGCCGGTCACGGTGATCCAGCCCATCGGGGGCCGCGCCTCGCAGTACACCGACTGGGCGGTCGACGATCCGGCGCTGGGCCGCAACAAGTGGTCGAGCTTCCTGCTCGACGAACTGCCCGCGGTGCTCGGCGACCGCTTCGGACTGAACGGGCGCAACGCCGTCGCCGGCATCTCCATGTCGGCGTCCTCGGCGCTGGCCCTGGCCCTGGCCGCGCCCGGCCACTTCAGCGCGGTCGGCGCGTTCAGCGGCTGCCCGCGCACCAACGACCCCTTCGCCCGCGCGGTCGTGCGCTCCTCGCTGCGCCTGTTCGGCGCGAACCCGGACAACATGTGGTCGCCCGACGATCCGGCCTGGGTCGCCAACGACGCGGTCGTCAACGCCGAGCGGCTGCGCGGTACGGCCCTGTACATCTCGGCGGGCAACGGCGCGCCGGGCGTGCACGACACCCTCGCGGATCCGTCCATCGGTGGCGACGTCGCCCGCCTGGCCGACCGCATGCTGGTCGGCGGCGCCATGGAGAGCGTCGTGCGCGACTGCACCCTCTCGCTCACCGGTCGCCTTGCGGCCCTGGGTATTCCGGCCACCACGGTCTTCCGGTCCGGGACGCACGCGTGGCCGTACTGGCAGGACGACCTGCACGATTCCTGGCCGGTGTTCGCCGCCGCGCTCGGCGTCTGAGCACTACCCCCGGGCCGGGACGCGCGGCCGCGGCGGGCGCGGGAAGAACTTCGACACCCGGTCGATCACGTCCTGGTACTCCGGCCGCCGCGCCAGACTGCGCTGCTCCATCATCGGGATGCTCGCGCCCAGGAACATCGCCAGCATCGCCAGCGCCCCGACGAACAACCACCACGCGTCACCCGGCGCGGCGGCTACCCCGAACAGCGCCATGGACGTCCAGAAGCTCACCTCGCCGAAGTAGTTCGGATGCCGCGACCAGCTCCACAGCCCGGTGTCCATCGCCTGGCCCGGCGTGCGCCGCGCGACGAACCGGTGCATCTGGGTGTCCGCGACCAACTCCAGTGCCACCGCGGCAATTCCGAGCGCGAAGGCCACCCACAGCAGCCAGGTCACGCTCTCGCCCGGCCGCGTCACGGCCACGTACACCGGAATCATGCCCAGGAACACCTGGCCGGTGGGCACCAGGTGAATCGCGACCAGATCGGCCAGGAAGCCGAAGCGCCCGGCCCGCTCGCGCAGCATCGGATAGCGCCAATCCTCGTGGTGCAGACCGGGAAAGGCGTACACCCAGTTCCCGGTGAGCCGCACCGCCCACAGCAGCATCACCGTCGCGATCAGCCAGCAGCGCAGCTGATCCACGCCCGGCTCGCTCCCGGCCCACCAGTACACCAGCATGAGGGGTGGGATGACGCTCCAGTAGGCGTCGTAGAAGCTCGAATTGCGGTATGCCCGGCTGAATCCGAATATCACGAGGGTGGCCAGCACGTCCGCGATCAGCACGTCGAGCAGCGGGCGATCGGTGCCCGGCCCCCAGGCCAGCCACGCCCCGGCCACCGCTGTCGCCACCACGTACGACGCGGTGACGAGCAGTAGTGACGACGACTTGCTTCTGATCGACGGCGAACCATCGTCCCGGGACCGCACCGACCCGTCACCTCCTACCGGCCGCGGCCCGAGCCCGAGCGTGAACCGCCCGGACCTCGGCCGCGGGGTCAAAAATGTAACACGTTTCACTCGGGCCGGGCGGGTGCGCGATCGGCCGCGCGGATCACGCCCGGGCCGCGCCGCGCGGCGGTTCGGCGCCCGGCCGGGTGACCGGCTGCACCAGACTCTCGGAGATATCGGCCAGCGACGCGGTGACCGGACCGTCCCCGGAATTCGGGGTGCGCTGGCGGCTGGCGGTCTCGTTGTCGGCGGTGAGGCGGTAGACGGTGCGCTCGAGAATCGGCAGGATGCCGGTGATTTCCAGTGTGCCGGTGGCGAATCGGCTGATCAGTGACAGCACCATGTTGGTGAGGATGATCGCCAGATCCTGGATGTACTCCGGATCGAGGTCGCGCAGCGCGTGCACCGCGACCGGCATGACGGCCGCCAGGCCCTGCTCGTCCAGGCGCTGGCCACCGGGCCCCGAGCGCGCGTGGTGGTACACCTCGAGCATCCGCGGATTGCGCTCCCACGGTTCGAACACGCAGTGCAGCACGCGGTTCAGCGCGTCGCGCACCGACTCGTCGGGCGCGGGCAACTCGACCTCGGCGTAGGAGTGCTCGGCCATCCACCGCTCGAGCGCGACCAGGATCAAATCGTCCCGCGTGGGGAACAGCTTGTAGATGCGCGTGAGCGAGACGTGCGCCCGGGCGGCGACCGTGCGCAACTGCACGCCGTTGTAGCCGTCGGCGGCCAGTAGTTCCTGCACGACCGCGAGGATGCGCGCCGTCACCTCCGACTCTTGCTCTCGAACCACCCCGCAAGGGTAACCGCGTTATCCCGAGCCTTTCGACAGCCGCGCGCTGCACCGCCGGACACCGCGGTGGCCTGCTAGATTCCGCGCATGCGCTCGAAGACGAGTCCGGCCCGGCGGCGGCCCGCCCGCGCCGAGATCGCCGTGACCATGGCACTGCTGGCCGCGGCCCTGGGCATCGTGCCGGTGTCGGCGGCCCGCGCCGCCGAGCCGGAGACGGTGTGGCTGTGCCGCCCGGGGCAGGCGGAGGACCCCTGCGGGGGCCGGTCGGACGCGCCCGTCGACTGCTTCTACGTGTACCCGACCATCTCGACGCAGGCCGGGGACAACGCCGACCTGACCCCCGGGCCCGAGCAGCGGTTCATCGCGCGGCAGCAGGCCGAGCCGTTCGGGGCGGCCTGCAACGTCTGGGCTCCGGTGTACCGGCAGAGCACGCTGCGCGGCCTGCAGAACTCGCCGGGCCCCGCGCGATCGGCGGCGCTCGACGTGGCCTACGACAGTCTCGAGAGCGCCTGGCAGGACTACCTCGCGCACCACAACAACGGTCGCGGCGTCGTGCTGATCGGGCATTCGCAGGGGTCGACCATGCTGCGCGCGCTGATCCGCAATCGGATCGACGGGCAGCCGGCGCAGCGGCAGCTGATCTCGGCGATCGTGCCGGGCAGCAACGTGCTGGTGCGCCGGGGTGAGCTGGTCGGCGGCGACTTCTACTCCGTCCCTGGGTGTACCGCCCCCGCCCAGATCGGCTGCGTCATCGCGTATTCGGCCTTCGCGGTCACCCCGCCGCCCGGGACCCGCTACGGTTTCGCGCCCACCGAGGCCGGAACCTCCGGCACCCGTGGACGTTTCGTCTTCGGACCGGAGTACGAGGTGCTGTGCACCGATCCGGGGCCGCTCACCGGCCGCTCCGATCGGACGCTGCGCAGTTCGGTCGGTGGTCTTCAGGTGCGGGCCTACACCGGATCCTGCACCACCGGCGACGGGCCGCACGTGCTCATGATCGACGGCGGCGGTCCCGGCACCGGCGCGCCCGCGGCGACCGCGCTGCCGGTCGTCCCCGATCCCACATGGGGTCTGCACCTGTGGGATGTGAATCTCGCGCAACCCGATCTCGTCGATATCGTCGCCGCGCAGGCGCGCACCTACCTGGACAACGAGGAATAACGACATGCTCGACGGATTCCGCGGCCGGGCCGCGCGGCTCGCGCTGGCCTCGACCGTGCTGGCGGGCGCGACGACGATACTCGCGGGCGCCGGTACGGCCGCCCCGGCCGGCAACATACTGCTCGGCCCGAATACCTCGTGCGCGTGGGGATTCCAGGCCG
Source organism: Nocardia sp. NPDC055321 (assembly GCF_053645575.1). NCBI lineage: Bacteria > Bacillati > Actinomycetota > Actinomycetes > Mycobacteriales > Nocardiaceae > Nocardia > Nocardia sp. NPDC055321. The sequence goes on along the minus strand of NZ_JBSHMS010000037.1, from coordinate 19,050 downwards.
GACCGGACCGGGTGAACATCGCCTATCCCGACACCGGCGCCACCTACTGGGGCTCGAACATGCCGGTCCCGCAGGGCGGGTACATCGAAATCAGCGGGCAGTTCCCGCACGCCCGCTATCTGTCGATGGCCACCTACAGTCGTACCTCCACCTCCGTCGACGGCCTCAACGACCAGGCCATCGTCCCCGACGCCGGATCGGCCAACCCCTTCCTGCCCGGCGCCGACCGCACCGCCGAAAACCGTTCCTACACGGTCCGGCTCGTCGACGGCCGCGCCCCGGAGACCGGCCGCCCGGCGAACACGCTGTACACCACCAGCTCCGACGGCACCCGCTCGACCGCGGAGAACGGCGCGCTGTTCCTGATCCGCGTGTACCTGCCCGACACCGGCGCCGACCTCGCGGGCGGCGTGCCCCTGCCCGCGGTGACCCTGGTGGCGGCCGACGGGCGGCGCACCCCGGTGCCCGCGTGCGCGCCCGCCGGATATCCGCAGCCGCCAACCGATCCCGGCACCGGCGCGTCCCTGTTCGACACACCGGCGGTCGGTCTGTTCGGCACCAATCCGCCGAGCTGGTCCAAATTCACCAATCTGGCCACCGCTATCGCGGGACTGCTGTTCGGCAACGAGATCACCGGTGACACCGTGCTGCCCCGGGTGCAGGAGGTGACCGAACGCCTCGGCGCCGCGGGTGGTTTCTTCGACAATCCGGACAACAAATACATCGCCACCACCATGGACACCGGCCTGGGCGAGGTTCTGGTCCTGCGCGGCAAGGCGCCGACCGCGCCGCGCACCCTGGACGGCACCGCCCGCATGAGCGCCGGCCAGGTGCGGTATTGGTCGGTGTGCTCGAACAATCCGTGGTCGACGGCGGTGTATCAGTGCGTGTACGACGAGCAGATTCCCGTTGACGCGCAGGGCTTCTACACGATCGCCGTCTCGACCGGGCCACGGCGTCCGGCGAATGCCCGCCTCGAATGCGGCGTCGCCTGGCTGCCCGCGGGCGCGCTGCCGCAGTCGGTACTGATGGTGCGCAACATGATTCCCGATCCGGACTTCGCCGAGGCGATTCAGAACCTCACGCGCGGCTCCGAAGCGGCGGGAATGGGCCCGTACTATCCCGGCGGCGAGTACTACCGGACCGTCGCGGATTTCGAAGCGACCGGCTGCGGCGGTAATTGAGGCCGTTTCACTCGCGTGAATACCGTCTGACCAGCGAGAAAAGCGCAGCGCCGGACAGTGCGCGGGCGCAAGGCAATTCGAGTACCCATTTGTCCGGCGTGGGAATCCCGCCGTCCGTCTTTTTCTCCAGGGCCGCAACTCCGTTCGGGGGTGCGGCCCTGTCGCTTTTGTGACTTCGGCGTGCTGTCGCCATCGAATTCGCCGAATTGATTCCGAAATCCTGTCCGGTAAGCCGCTTTTGGGGTGTTTCGTGGCTTCGGAGGGGGTAACGATGCCGCTAGTATTCGCTTCGGCTGAAATACCCCCATTCTTTGCCCGGTCGATTTCCATCCCGGCCGCATATCAGTACGGGCGAATCGTTTCCGGCCCTCGCCCTGATCGACGCAACAGTTCTGCCGAACAGGAGACGACGGTGAGCGCCGCCCCCGTGAACAGCACCGAGCCCGCGATCGCCCACCCGGTCGCCGCGGATTCCGCCCCGCGCGGGACATCGACGGCCGCCCGCGCGGTGGCCGACCCCGTGCTGGCCGTGTGCGCGGTCCTGGCGGTGGGCGTACTGGTCTGGCACGTCTTCGCGCTGCCCCTGGGCAATCCGTACTACGGCCTGTTCAGCTGCGACCTGGACATGCAGGTCTACCGCGCGGGCGGGCAGGCGCTGCTGGACCGGAACCCGCTCTATCGGGGCCCGGTGATCTGGGAGATGGAGTTCACCTACACCCCGTTCGCGGCACTGACGTTCGTCCCCCTGGCCCTGCTCGGGCTCACCGCCGCCAAGGTGATCTGGTGGCTGGCCATCATGGCGGCCCTGATCGCGCTCGTCGCCCGCTGCCTGCGCGTGCTGCGGTACGAGAACACCGCGCGGACATGGGCGTTCGCGGTGCTGCTCGCCGTGCTGTGCACCGCGCTGGAACCCGTGCGCTCGACCATCTGGCTCGGGCAGATCAACGTCTTCCTGGTCCTGATGATCGTCTGGGATCTCACCCGCCCGCCCGCGGCCCGGCTGCGCGGGCTGGGGGTCGGGGTCGCCGCCGGCATCAAGCTGACCCCCGCGTTCTTCCTGCTGTACCTGGCGTGCACCCGGCAGTGGCGCACCCTCGCCGTCGCGACCGCGGCCTTCGCCGGGACCGTCGGCGTCGGATTCCTCGCGCGCCCGCGCGACTCGTGGACCTACTGGGGTGCGCAGGTGACCACCTCCGGGCGGGTCGGCTCGGTCGATTCGCCCGGCAACCAATCGATCAACGGCTTTCTCGCGCAGCTGCTCCGGTTCCTGGACGCCGACGGATTCATCTCCGAGGCGTCCGGGTGGGCCGTGTACACCCCGCCGACGTGGCTGTGGCTGGCCGCCGCGCTACCCGTCGTGGCACTCGGCCTGGCCGCCGCCGTCGTGGCCCACCGCACCGGCCGAATCCTGTTGGCGGTCACCATCACCGGCATGACCTCGGCGTGCGCGTCCCCGTTCTCCTGGGGGCACCACTGGGTGTGGTTCGTGCCGCTGGCCGTGCTCGCCCTGCAGCACGCCCGCACCGCCGCCGATCGCCGGGGCCTGCTACCCCTGGCGACCGTGCTGTCCATCGCCTTCTGCTGGTGGTGGAACTACCCGGACCGCCCGCCGCTCGCGGAGTCCCCGCATCCCATCGGCATCGGCCTGTTCATGCTGCCGCGCGACGACATTCCGGACTGGTGGTCCTATCTCGCGGTGCCGTTCTACGCCGGCTGCTACCCGCTGCTGTGCGTCCTGACCGTGGCCTTCGTGCTGCTGTCCCGGAATCGCACGGGTGTCGCCGGTCCCGCCCCAACTACCCGCGCACATGTCCCGGATCGGAGTCGTAGGTGACGCTGTCCATCTCGCCTGATATCGATGTGGAACCCCTTCTGCGGGAGCTCCCCGCGACCCCGGCGCCGCCGCCCGAACCGCGCGAGACGCCGCCGCCCGCGTCCGCGCCCGCCGACCGGCCGGTGCTCTCGCGGGCCCTGCTGATCGGCGGAATCGCGCTGACGGCGGTGCTTTTCGCCGCCGGAGCCTGGCAACGCCGCTGGATCGCCGACGACGGCCTGATCGTGCTGCGCACGGTGCGCAACCTGCTGGCGGGCAACGGCCCCGTCTTCAACATGAGCGAGCGCGTCGAGACCAACACCAGCGCGGCGTGGACGTACGTCGTGTGGTTCTTCAGCTGGCTGACCGGCCTGCGCCTGGAATACGTGGTGCTCGGCATCTCGCTCACGCTGTCCGTCGCGGCCGTGGTCATCGCCATGCTCGGCGCGGCCAGGCTCTGGGGCGGATCGGCGTCCGCGCTGCTCGTGCCCGCCGGCGCGGTGGTCTACATCGCGCTGCCGCCGGCCCGCGACTACGCCAGCTCCGGCCTGGAGAGCTGCCTGGTGCTGTTCTGGCTGGCCGTGCTGTGGTGGTCCATGCTGCGCTGGTCGCAGACCGCGGCGGTGCGGCCCGCGGCGTTCTTCGCGACGGTGTTCTGGGCGGGACTGGCCCCGCTCGTGCGGCCGGAGCTGGCCCTCGTCGGGGGACTGGCGCTGCTGACGCTGTTCTGCGCGCCGGTGCCGCGAACCCGGTTGCGGCCGTGGGTGTTCCGCGCGGCGACGGTGGCGGTGGCCGGCGCGGTTCCGGTCGGCTACCAGATCTGGCGTATGGGCTACTACGGCCTGCCCTACCCGAACACGGCCGTGGCCAAGGAGGCGAGCGGCGCGAAATGGCAGCAGGGCCTGATCTATCTGGGCGACCTGGCCCTGCCGTACTGGCTGGCGCTGCCGCTGGTGCTGCTCGCCGGATGGGCCGGTGTGCTGGTGTGGCAGCGACGCGCGACGCGCGGCCCGGGCATCGAGCGCCCCGTGTTGGACGACCGAAAAGCTCTGCTGCGCACCAGGATCGGTGAGTTCGGTCGCCGCCTGCACAGCCCCGCCGCGGTCGTCGTGCTCATGGTCGGCAGCGGAATCGTGCTGACCGTCTACGAGACCCGCGTCGGCGGTGACTTCATGCACGGCCGCATGCTGCTGCCCCAGCTGTTCTGCCTGCTGCTGCCGGTCATGGTGCTGCCCCTGCGCCCCCGGCTCGCGACCGCGGGCGGCCGCCGCCGGGTCGACTGGACCGCGACCACCGCGCTGGTCACGCTCTCGGCCACCATCGGCTGGGCGCTGTTCGCGGCCAACACCACCGCGATCACCTCCGGCACCGAGATCCGGGCCTCCGGCATCGTGGACGAGCGCATCTACTACGTCCTGCTCAGCGGGCACGACCACCCGATTCGCGCCGAGGACTACCTGGACTTCCCGCGCATGCGGCCGCTGCTCAACGACATCGCCGAGACGCCGAACGGCGGCCTGGCCATCAACCTGCCCGACCAGACCTATTGGTACGTCATCCCGCCGCCCGAGCCCGTGCCCGCCGGCGGCACCGGGCACACGGTCTACTTCCTGAACCTGGGCATGTCGAGCATGAACGTGCCCCTGGACGTGCGCGTCATCGATCCGGTCGGACTGGCGTATCCGGTTGCCGCGCACAGTGATCGGCTCACCGACGGGCGCATCGGCCACGACAAGAATCTCGACGCCAGCTGGGCGGTCGCCGACACCGGCGTGGTGGCCCTGCATCCGTGGATGGCCGCGCACATCCGGGTGCTGCACGTCGAACAGGCGCGAAAGGCGCTGTCCTGCCCGCAGACCCAGGATCTGCTGGCCTCCTCGCGGGCGCCGCTGACCTTCACGCGCTTCCGGAACAATCTGCGCCAGGCCATCGGGTTCGCGAGCACGCGCATCGAGCGCATCGCCAAATACGAGCTGCAGCGCTGTGATCTGCCCGAACCGCTGTTCCCGGGACCGTACTACCCGAACTGACGGGAGAACCGGCGGTGCGCCCGCGCCGCCGGTTCCGGCGGGCGCCGGGCGCGAACGATATCAGTTGCCGGTGGCGATCTGCCCGGGGCCGTGATCGGGAGCCGAGGGCGGCGGCGGGACGGTGTAGAAGTAGATCGCTCCGCCACCCGCGCTCAACGCCGCACCGGCCGCGGCCGCGATCACGCCGCCGGTCAGGGCCCCGCCGCCGCAGCCGACGATCGCGCGCGCGGGCACCAGGACGACCCCGAGCCCGCCCAGCCCGACGATCGCGGTGCCCAGCACCGTGGACAGACCGCCGAGTATCGCGCCGATGCCCCCGCCGAGCAGGCAGCCGCCGACCGTGCCGGTGGTGGTGCCGACCAGCAGTCCGATGCCGGCGCCCGCGATCAGATCGCCGTTGAGCCGGTCCTGCGCCGCGCGCTGGTCGATCGGTTCGGACACCGGGCGGTACAGCGCCTGGGACACGTCGAGGCTGGGGGTGATGACGGCCGTGCCGCCGTCGATCTTCACCGAGATGGGGAACAGGAAGTCCGCGAGCCGGAAGCGCAGCGGCAGCGTGGCCAGTACGCGGCCGTCGCCGCTCAGAATCGCCAGCAGATCGCCGTTCATGGCGAAGGTGCCGTGGTCGATGGCCACTTCCAGGCTCGAACCCGTCTTGTGGACGTGGAACGGCCGCGCGGGCAGGACCGGCTCGGCGTGGCCCGTGCCGCTCACCAGGAGCGCGAGCAACAGGGCCGGGACGAACATCAGCGGTGCACGGCGCAGCTTCATCGAACTCTCCTGATCGGTGCGCAAACCTTGATCCAGGTAGTCGACAACGCGTTCGTTGCCAGGGCCCCGCGAGGCCCTAGCAGACAGTACTCGCTGCGCCGCCGCGCCGGAAGGCCGTTCGGCCCCCGCCGCGGCCGTGCTCAGCGCACCTGCGGGGCCACCTTCGTGCCGAGCAGGTCGATGGCGTGCAGCACTTTCTCGTGCGGCAGCGTGCCCACACTGGCGTGCAGCATGAAGCGGTCCAGTTCCAGGGTGTCGCGTACGTCGGCGATCTTGGCCGCGACCTGGTCCGGGGTGCCGACGAACAGCGAGCCGCCGGGCGCGCGCAGGGCCTCGAACTGCTGCGGTGTCATCGGACCCCAGCCGCGTTCGCGACCGATGCCGCTCATCGCCCGGGCGTATGGCTTGTAGAAGTCCGCGACGGCCTGCTCCTCGGTGTCGGCGAGGTAGCCGTGCGCGTGCACCGCGACCGGCTGCCGGTCGTGCCCGCCCTGCTCGAGGGCGCGGTGGTACAGCTCGACCAGCGGCTTGAACCGCGCCGGCTGCCCGCCGATGATGGCGATGGCCAGCGGCAGGCCCAGCAGGCCCGCGCGGATCACCGATTCCGGGCTGCCGCCCACCGCGATCCACACCGGCAGCGGCCGGTCCTCGGTGCGCGGGTAGACGATGGCGTCGTTCAGGGGCGCCCGGAACTTTCCGGACCAGGTGACCGGGCCCTCCTCGCGGATCTTCAGCAGCAGCGCCAGCTTCTCCTCGAAGAGTTCGTCGTAGTCGGCCAGGTCGTAGCCGAAGAGCGGGAACGACTCGGTGAAGGACCCGCGCCCGGCCATGAGTTCGGCTCGGCCCCGGGACAATCCGTCGAGGGTCGCGAAATCCTGGTACACCCGGACCGGATCGTCGGAGCTCAGCACCGTGACCGCGCTGGTGAGCTGTATCCGCTCGGTGCGCGCCGCGATCGCGGCCAGCACCATCGCGGGGGAGGAGGCCGCGAAGTCCGCGCGGTGGTGCTCGCCCACGCCGTAGACGTCCAGCCCGGCCCGTTCGGTGGCCACGGCCTCGTCGACGACCTGGCGCAGCCGCTCACCGGCGGTCGGCACCGGTCCGTCGCCGCCGACGGGATGCGTCTCGGCGAATGTCGTCACACCCAGTTCCATGGCAAGCCGCCCTTCCATCATTGTTTCCAAGTCAACCGAAAGCATAAACGGACTGCGGTCCGGAAATGTTCCCGGTCGGCCTCCGGCGCGATGCCCCCGCGCGGTCCGGATACTCTGGAACCCATGTCAGTGCGCACCCGCAAACCCCTCGTTCCCGGCACCCAATCGCCCATTCGCGAGGTGCCGAAATCCATCGAGCGGCCCGAGTACGTCTGGAAGAAGACGGCCAAGGAGGGCAACGAGCCCTGGGTGCAGACCCCCGAGACGATCGAGGCCATGCGGGTCGCGAGCAAGCTCGCCGCGCAGGCCCTCGAGGAGGCGGGCAAGGCCGTCGCCCCCGGCGTCACCACCGACGAACTCGACCGCATCGTGCACGAGTACCTCATCGACAACGGCGCGTACCCGTCGACGCTGGGCTACAAGGGCTTTCCCAAATCCTGCTGCACCTCGCTGAACGAGGTCATCTGCCACGGCATCCCGGACTCCACCGTCATCGAGGACGGCGACATCGTCAACATCGATGTCACCGCGTTCATCGGCGGCGTGCACGGCGACACCAACAAGACCTACCTCGCCGGTGACGTGGACGAGGAGGTGCGGCTGCTGGTCGAGCGCACCGAGGAGGCCACCGCGCGCGCCATCAAGGCCGTCAAGCCGGGCCGCGCGCTCAATGTCATCGGCCGCGTCATCGAGGCGTACGCCAACCGCTTCGACTACGGCGTGGTGCGCGATTTCACCGGCCACGGCGTCGGGCCCACCTTCCACAGCGGCCTGGTGATCCTGCACTACGACCAGCCCGCCGTGGAATCGGTCATCGAGCCGGGCATGACCTTCACCATCGAGCCCATGATCAACCTCGGCGGCATCGACTACGAGATCTGGCCCGACGGCTGGACCGTCGTCACCAAGGACCGCAAGTGGACCGCTCAGTTCGAGCACACCCTGGTCGTCACCGACAGCGGCTCGGAGATTCTGACCCTCCCGTGAGCGGTTCCTGCCTTCGTGTCACCGGTGGTCCCCGGCCGGTGCGTGACGCCGATTTCTCCCGGTCGTCGGTCGAACGCGTACCGCTTCCCCGGGTACTCGTCGACCGGGCCGGTGGCTCGGTGCGCATGTGCGGTGCGCGCGCGGAGCGCGACCGGTGAAGGGCGCCCTGCTCATCGCGGGCACCACCTCGGACGCGGGCAAAAGCGTTGTGGTGGCGGGGCTTTGCCGGTTGCTCGCACGCCGGGGCGTGCGGGTCGCACCGTTCAAGGCGCAGAACATGTCCAACAACTCCGTCGTCACCCTGGACGGCGGGGAGATCGGGCGCGCGCAGGCCCTGCAGGCGCGCGCCGCCGGGTTGGAGCCGAGTGTGCGCTTCAATCCCATCCTGCTCAAACCGGGCAGTGACCGGCGTTCGCAGCTGGTGGTGCGCGGGCGGGCCATCGACACCGTCGGGGCCAAGGACTACTTCCGGCACCGCACCGAACTGCGGGCGATCGTCGCGGAGGAATTGGCCGGTCTGCGCGCTGAATTCGACGTGGTGATCTGCGAGGGCGCCGGGTCGCCCGCCGAGATCAACCTGCGGGCAACGGATCTGGCGAACATGGGTCTGGCCCGCGCGGCCGATCTGCCGGTGCTGGTCGTCGGCGACATCGACCGCGGCGGCGTCCTCGCGCACCTGTTCGGCACCGTCGCCGTGCTCGAACCCGAGGATCAGCGACTCATCTCGGGCTTCGTCATCAACAAGTTCCGCGGCGACGTCGATCTGCTGCGCCCCGGCATCGACCAGCTCACCGCGCTGACGGGCCGTCCGACCCTGGGCGTCATCCCGTTCGCCGAGGACCTCTGGATCGACGCCGAGGACTCCCTGGGCACCGTCGCCGACGCCCCCGTGGGCCGCTCGCTGCCCCCGCTCGGCACGGAGTGGCTCACCGTCGCCGCCGTCCGCCTGCCCCGCATCTCCAACTCCACCGACGTCGAGGCCCTGGCGTGCGAGCCCGGCGTCGCGGTGCGCTGGGTCACCGACCCCTCCCGCCTGGCCGGGGCGGACCTGGTGATCCTGCCCGGCAGCAAGGCCACGGTCTCGGACCTGGACTGGCTGCGCCGCACCGGAATAGCCGACGCACTGGTCGCCCGCGCCGCCGCGGGCGGCCCGATCCTCGGCGTCTGCGGCGGCTACCAGATGCTCGCCCGCGCCATCACCGACACCGTCGAGTCCGGCGCGGGCGCTGTCCCCGGCCTCGGCCTGCTCGATCTCGAGATCGAGTTCGCCGACCGGAAGGTCCTGCGCCGTGCCACCGGCCACCTCGCGGACGCTGCCGGTACTGCGCGCGGCGTGGATCGGGTCCACCGGCCCGGGGCGGCCGACGACGCGAATGCGCGACTCGATGTGGCGTCGGCCGGAGACGCGACAGCGGGTGAGGTCGCTGGACCGCACGCCGGAGAGAGTGCGATACCGGGCTTCGTTGCGCCGGACGCGATATCGAACACAGCCATCGGCACCGCGATCTCGGACACAGCTCGCGCTGCGACGGCTGTGGCCCCGGGCACGTCCGTTCCCGGCCGCGCGTCCGTCGCCGAGAGCGACTCTATGGGCTCGAGCGAGATCGTTTCGGCGCCGGCAGCTTCTGGAAGTCCTTCGGGTCCGGCAGGAGCCGCCGAGTCAATCCCCGTGCGGGGCTATGAGATTCACCACGGGCGGGTCCGTGCCAACGGTGACGTGCCCTGGCTGGTGCTCGACGGGGAGCCCGAAGGCAGTGTGCGCGGGGCGATCTGGGGCACGCACCTGCACGGCGCGCTGGAATCGGACGACTTCCGCCGAGCCTGGCTGCGGGAGGTGGCCGCTCACGCCGGTCGGCGGGGTTTCGTTGTCGCCGAGGACGTTTCGGTGGCCGCGGTGCGCGAGGCGCAGCTGGACCTGCTCGCCGACCTGCTGGAGCAGCACCTCGACCTGGACGCGCTCGAACGGCTCATCGGGGCGGGCGCGCCCGCCGGGCTGCCGACGCTGACGGTGCGCGCGAGCCCCTGACGCGGCGGCGGTGACGACCATCACGACAATCCGCGCGACAGACGTCCGGGAGTTTCGCGCGCCGTGTAGCGTCATCGAAATGGAATCTCGGCGGATCACGGTCGGTGATCGCGAGTGGGGCGTACGGGTCGGAGGCAACGACTCCCGGCATCACGTCGTACTACTACCCGATGTGGGCGATCCGGCCGACGTATACGACGGGGTCTGCGATCGACTGCAGACCTCCGACCTGCGCACCATCGTCATCGAACCGGCCCCCGGGCTCGACACCGCGACGGTCTTCGCCCTGCTCGACGAGCTGAAGGTGCCGTGGGCCAACCTGGTCGGCTGCGGCACCGGCGCGGACCTCGCCTGGCAGCTCGCCGCGCGCGGATTCGGGCGTTTCATGAGCCTCATCGCCGCGGGCAGCGGACACCCGGCCGCCCCCGGCGCCGACGGCGAGATCGCCGACGCGACCTGCCCGCCGGTGGAGATCCCCACCACGCTGCTGGCCACCAAGCGCCTGCCGGCCCCCGTGGCCGAGGGCTCGGGCAGGCACGTCTACGGCGAATTCCGGCTCGTACCGGTCGATGTCGCGGACGTGGCCGCCGAAGCGGGCCACGAACTCGCCACCGAGATCGTGCTACGCACCAGCTTCTGGTGAGGTCGGCAACCACCTGAGCCACGAATCCAGTTCGGCGAACGCCCGGGTGCGCGGGTGCTCGGACGACAGGAACACGTCGTGCCGCGCGCCCTCGATCGGCACGATGTTCGTGCGCGTGCCCAGGCAGCCCGACCAGCGCTGGATCTGACGCACGTCGAGCACCACGTCCGCCACGTCGGCGGCCGGGCCGTACTTGCTCATGAACCGGGTCACCTTCGAGCGCAGGATCAGCGCGGGCACGCCGATGTCCAGCCCCTGGTGCAGGCGCGCGTGCCCGCGCCGCACCGCCCGCAGCCAGCCGGCGTGCACCGGGAAACCGGCGAGCGGCTTCCAGTCCAGGTTGTAGTCCCATTCACCGGACTTGGTGTGGTGCAGGCTTTCTCCGTACGTGGAGATCGAACCCAGCGGCAGTTTGGCCAGCCCGCTCAGCCGTCCGATCGTATTGATCAGCGGCGTGCCCAGCGACCGGTAGTAGGACGGGCCCTGCAGGTCGAACCACGGGCTGTTCAGCACGAGCCCGGTCACGCCCTCGGTGCGCGTGCGGCCCGCCGCGTGCAGGCGATGCATCCACAGCGAGAGCACGAGCCCGCCGGTCGAATGACCCATCATGAGCACCGGCAGGCCGGTCTGCTCGCGAATGATGCGCAGCGAGCGATCGAGCTCGACGTCGTACAGCGACAGGTCGCTGACGTAGTGCGGCGTCTGCCCCGGCCGCCGCGAGCGCCCGCATTTGCGCAGGTCCAGCGCGTAGAACGCGTAGCCCTGGGCGGCCATGTGCTGGGCCAGATGCTCCTGGAAGAAGTAGTCGGTGAACCCGTGCACGAACAGCACCGCCTGCGTGGCGACGGGCGCGTCGGCGGGGGTGTACCGAACCAGCGTGGCGATCGCCTCGCCCTCACCGTCCGGATCGACACCCATGGGTATCGTCAATTGCTGGTAGGCGTCTCCGAGGACATCGGGTTGCCAGGTACCCGGGGCCAGAGACGGCGCGGATGAGACGGCTGCAGATGACGTATCAGAGGTCACATATCCAAGGTAGTCGCCCGACCGGCGAGTGAGAACCGGAGGTATCTCTCACATTCGGGGTTTTCGTTGCGGGATTTGCGCGTGTCCAGGGGCACAATTGGCCGTAGGTGAACGACGGGTAACCTAGCTGCCGCTGGATTGCCCTAAACAGACAAGGAAGTCGACAAAGCCGTGTCGAACGCTGCGAAGATCGAAAAGACCGATGTAGTCCTCATCGGCGCCGGCATCATGAGCGCCACGCTCGGTGCGCTGCTGCGCCAGGTGCAGCCGAACTGGTCGATCTCCGTCTTCGAGCGGCTGGACTCCGCCGCGGGCGAGTCCAGCGACCCCTGGAACAACGCGGGCACCGGCCACTCGGCCCTGTGCGAGCTGAACTACACGCCGCAGAACGCCGACGGCACGGTGGAGATCGCCAAGGCCATCGACATCAACGAGCGCTTCCAGGTCTCGCGCCAGTTCTGGTCCTACTCGGTCGAGAACGGTGTGCTCGGCAACCCGTCGAACTTCATCAACCCCATTCCGCACGTGAGCTTCACCCACGGCCCGGACGGCGTCGAATACCTGCGCAAGCGCCACGCGGCGCTCTCGCGGCATCCGCTGTTCGAAGGCATGGAGTTCATCGACGACGCCGACGAGTTCAAGCGGCGACTACCGCTGATGTCCAAGGGCCGTGACTTCTCCGACCCGGTGGCGCTGAACTGGACCGACTCCGGCACCGACATCGACTTCGGTGAGCTGACCAAGGAGCTGCTGGCCTACCTGGGCGCGTCGGGGGCGAACATCGCCTTCGGCCACGAGGTGCGCAACCTGTCCAAGCAGTCCGACGGCTCCTGGTACGTGAAGGTCCGCAACCTGCGTACCGGCAAGACCCGCGTCATCAACGCGAAGTTCGTCTTCGTCGGCGCGGGCGGCGGCGCGCTGCCGCTGCTGCAGAAGGCGGGCATCAAGGAGATCTCCGGTTTCGGCGGCTTCCCGGTCTCGGGCCTGTTCCTGCGCGCCACCAACAAGGACCTGGTCACCCAGCACGAGGCCAAGGTGTACGGCCAGGCGTCGGTCGGCGCGCCGCCGATGTCGGTGCCGCACTTGGACACTCGCGTCATCAACGGTGAGCGCGGCCTGCTCTTCGGCCCGTACGCCGGCTGGACGCCCAAGTTCCTCAAGGACGGCAAGCTCACCGACCTGATCAAGTCGGTCAAGCCCAACAACCTGTTCTCCATGCTCGGCGTCGGCGTCACCGAGATGGGCCTGGTCAACTACCTGGTCGGCGAGCTGCTCAAGTCGCAGGCCGGTCGTGTGGGCGCGATGGAGGAGTTCATCCCGCGCGCCAACGGCAGAGACTGGGAGCTGATCATCGCCGGTCAGCGCGTGCAGGTCATCCGCAGAAAGGGCGCCGGCGGCGTGCTCGAATTGGGCACCGCGGTCGTCGCCGCCGAGGACGGCACCATCGCCGGTCTGCTCGGCGCCTCGCCGGGCGCCTCGACCTGCGTGAGCGCCATGCTCGACGTCATGCGCAAGTGCTTCCCGGGCGAATTCGCTTCCTGGGAGCCGAAACTCAAGGAAATGGTGCCCTCGCTCGGGCTCAAGCTCTCGGAGAACCAGGCCCTGTTCAACGAGGTCTGGGACTGGTCCAACAAGGCGCTGCGCCTGGACGGGGTCAACACGCCGAAGCACGCGGGGGTTCCCTCGCACGCGTAGGTGTGATAGCAAGACTCGATGATGTCAACGGTTACGCTGAAACGGTCGTGGGCCCAGGACCTGGACACCGAGACCCTCTACAAGCTGTTGAAACTTCGCGTAGAAGTCTTCGTCGTCGAGCAGAAGTGCGCCTACCCGGAATTGGACGGGCTCGACCTGGGTGCCGAGACCCGTCATTTCTGGCTCGACGACGAGGGCGAGGTGATCTGCACGGTGCGCCTGCTGGAGGAGCACGACAACGGCGTGAAGTCCTTCCGTATCGGGCGACTGTGCACCACCCCGTCCGCGCGCGGGCACGGCTACACCACCCGGGTCCTGCAGGCCGCCCTGGCCGAGGCCGGTTCGGCGACCGTGCGCCTCAACGCCCAGACCTACCTGGTCGACATGTACACCAAGCACGGTTTCAAGCGTGACGGCGAGGAGTACATCGACGACGGCATCCCGCACATCCCCATGCGCAAGGGCTGATGCGAACCGGATCGAACGAGGGTGGCCCGCAACCGTTTTCGGTTGCGGGCCATGTGTTTTCGCAGGCCGCGGCCCGGGGGAGCGGGTGCGTCCGGGGAGCCCGGCGTCACGCGCGATACCGGCGCGCCTAGAGTTGGGGCGTGTCCGTTTCCTCTGTGGCTTATTCGGAATCCAAGCGCGCGGCCTCCGGTGAGGAGGCCGGGTTCCCGTTCTCCGCTGTCGTCGGGCAGGAGCGGTTGCAGCTGGCGCTGATTCTGTGCGCGGTGCATCCCGGCATCGGCGGTGTCCTGGTCCGCGGGGAGAAGGGGACGGCGAAATCCACGGTGGTGCGCGCGCTGGCGCAGCTGCTGCCGCCCGTGGTCGACGAGAGCGGCGCGCGCCCGGCGCGGCTGGTGGAGTTGCCGGTCGGCGCGACCGAGGACCGTGTGGTCGGCTCGCTCGATCTGGAACGCGTGCTGCGCGACGGCGAGCAGGCGTTCAAACCCGGTCTGCTGGCCGCGGCCCATCACGGCGTGCTGTACGTCGACGAGGTGAACCTGCTGCACGACCACCTGGTGGACGTGCTCCTCGACGCCGCCGCCATGGGGCGGGTGCACATCGAGCGCGACGGCGTATCCCATTCGCACCCGGCGCGTTTCGTGCTCGTGGGCACCATGAACCCGGAGGAGGGCGAGCTGCGCCCGCAGCTGCTGGACCGGTTCGGGCTCACCGTCGACGTCGTGGCCTCCCGCGACGTGGACGTGCGGATGGCGGTGGTGCGCCGCCGCCTGGACTTCGAGGCGGATCCCGCCGGGTTCGCGGACCTGTACGCCGCGGCGGACCGCGAGGTCGCGGACCGCATCCTCACCGCCCGCGACCGGGTCGGGGAGGTCGAGCTCGACAACGTGGAGCTGCGCCGGATCGCCGCGCTGTGCGCCACGTTCGACGTCGACGGCATGCGCGCGGACCTGGTGGTCGCGCGCACCGCGACCGCGCACGCCGCCTGGCGCGGCAGCCGCACGGTGACAGAGGACGATGTGCGCGTCGCCGCGGAACTCGCGCTGCCGCACCGGCGCCGGCGCGATCCCTTCGACGAACCGGGCATCAGCGAGGATCAGCTCGATCAGGCCATGGAGCAGGCCGCCGAAGAAGCCGCGCGCGCCCAGGACGGCGGTGCGGGCGACCTGGGAAAAGGTGAAGCGGTCCCGCAGGATGATGCGGGACCGCGCGATCCTTCCCCCGAGCCCGACCCGGACCACGATCCGGACGGTGGACCCGATTCGCCAGGCGGCGGGCAGGAGGCCCCCGAGTCCGGCGGCCCCGAGCGTGACGCCGCGGGCGACCGGAACGAGGCCGATCCGCCCGCGCCGCCGCGGAACCCTTCCGGCGCACCGGAATCCGGTACCGACCCGTCCGGCGGCGATCCGTCGGGAACCCCCGCCCGCGAGGGGCGCACCGGCCTGCCCGGCCACATCGCGGCCAAGCCGCCGCGCTGGGAGGTGCCCGGCGTCGGCGAGGGCGCGCCCGGCCGCCGCTCGCGCGCCCGCACCCGGCAGGGCCGCGTCGTGCGCGCCACCCCCGAGACCGGGACCGGTCTGCACCTGCTCGGCACCGTCTTCGCCGCCGCGCCGCACCAGCGCGCCCGCGGCCGGGTGACCGGCCCGCTCGAGTTCGCGCCGGGCGATCTGCGCGGCGCGTATCGCGAAGGGCGCGAAGGCAATCTGGTGGTCTTCGTGGTCGACGCCTCCGGCTCCATGGCCGCCCGCGACCGGCTCTCCGCGGTCACCGGCGCGGTGGTGGCCCTGCTGCGCGACGCCTATCAGCGGCGCGACAAGGTCGCCGTGATCACCGTGCGCGGCGCGGACGCCGAACTGGTGCTCCCGCCCACCTCCTCGGTCGACATCGCGGTCCGCCGCCTGGCAGATATGCGAACCGGCGGCAAAACCCCGCTCGCGCAGGGACTTCTGAAGGCCCGCGAGGTGATCGCCCGCGAACAGGTCCGCGACCCGCACCGCCGCCCCATGCTGGTGCTGCTCACCGACGGCCGCGCCACCGGCGGTACGGACCCGGTCCCGCGCGCTCGCACCGCCGCCCGCCTGCTGGCCGCGCGGGCGGTCACCGCCATGGTGGTGGACTGCGAACGCGGCATGATCCGCCTGGGCCTGGCCCGCGATCTCGCCGCCGATCTCCGCGCGGGCTATCTCGCCCTCGGCGAGCTGACCGGCGAGGCGGTGGCGGGCATCGTCAGGGCCGGTTCGCGCGCGGCCTGAACGTGATTCGCATCAGCGCCGGCCCTTCCGTGCGGCGCTCACCGACAGATATCGAGTACGCGTGTGGCGACGGATTCGCGGGCGTGACGGGGTGGTGATGATTCGGCCGGTCGAGGTGCTCGGGTGCCGTGCCCGGCGGGTATCGCCCACGCGGTCCGACAGTTGTCCGGCCGATCTGCGATTCGAGGGAACTCGGGCGGGCTCTCGTGCGTAGTACCGGGTATGGGGATCTTTCGTCGTAACAAGTCCAAGCGGAACAAGCAGCTGGACAACGGTGCCGATTTCGCGGGGGAGGCGGCGCCCGCGATCATGGAGGCCGCGCCGGGCATGCTCGCCGTGGCGGGGCGGACCATCGGCCGGGTGGTGTCCGGGATCGTGCACGCGCTGACCTGAGCGCGGCGGGGACCGGCGGGTATGGCACGGTGAGGGGGCGCACAGGGTCGCGCGACCGTGCCACGAGAGGAGACCGGATCCATGCCCCAGGGTGTTCCGTTGCCGGAGAGCATTCCCGATGACGGTCTGACGACGCGGCAGCGGCGCAATCTGCCCGTGCTCGCGGTGCATACGGGGCCGGGCAAGGGCAAGTCCACCGCGGCGTTCGGTATGGCCCTGCGGGCCTGGAACCAGGGTTTCGACGTGGCGGTCTTCCAGTTCGTCAAGAGCGCCAAGTGGAAAGTGGGGGAGGAGGCGGCCTTCCGCACCCTCGGCACGCTGCACGAGCAGACCGGCGCGGGCGGCGCCGTGGAATGGCACAAGATGGGCGAGGGCTGGTCCTGGACCCGCAAGCAGGGCTCGGACGAGGATCACGCGGCCGCCGCCCTCGCGGGCTGGCAGGAGATCGCGCGCCGGCTGGACGCCGAACAGCATCGCTTCTACGTCCTGGACGAATTCACCTACCCGCTCAAGTGGGGCTGGGTCGACGTCGACGAGGTCGTGAAGACTCTGCGCGACCGGCCCGGCAATCAGCACGTGGTCATCACCGGCCGGGACGCGCCGCCCGCGCTGCTCGAGGTCGCCGACCTGGTCACCGAGATGACCAAGGTCAAGCACCCCATGGATGCCGGCCGCAAGGGCCAGCGGGGCATCGAGTGGTGAGTGTGCCCGCCGTGGTGATCGCCGCCCCCGCCTCGGGGAGCGGAAAGACCACCGTCGCTACGGGATTGATCGGCGCGCTGCGGCGGGCCGGGCATCGGGTCGCGCCCTTCAAGGTGGGGCCCGACTACATCGATCCGGGGTATCACGGCCTCGCCGCCGGGCGGCCGGGCCGCAATCTCGATCCGGTGCTGTGCGGGGCCGAGCGGGTGGTCCCGCTGTACCGGCACGGCAGCCGCGACGCCGATATCGCCGTGGTCGAGGGCGTCATGGGCCTGTTCGACGGCCGCATCGACGAGAACAACGCCGAACCCGTCGCCGAGGGGTCCACCGCGCAGATCGCCGCGATGCTCGGCGCGCCGGTGATCCTGGTGGTGGACGCGCGCGGGCACAGCCAGAGCCTGGCCGCGCTGCTGCACGGCTTCGCCACCTACGACAGCGGAATCCGGCTCGGCGGCGTCATTCTCAACCGGGTGGGCAGCGAACGCCACGAACAGGTGCTGCGCGCCGCCTGCGACCGGGTCGGCCTGCCGGTGCTCGGCGCGCTGCCGCGCCTGGCCGAATTGGCCGTGCCCTCACGGCATCTGGGCCTGATCACCGCCGCCGAACACGGTTCGGCGGCCCTGAGCGCGGTGGACGCCATGAGCGATCTGGTTGCCGCGCACGTGGATCTGGCCGCGGTGGCGGCGCTGGCGGCCTCCGACGCCGTCGGAGACACCTGGAATCCCGCCGCGGAACTCCGCGCGGCGCTGTCCGCCGCGCCCTGGTCCGAGGCCGGCCCGGGCGAGACCGGCCGCGCGCCGCTCGAATTCGGCGCTGCTGTCGAACACGGTTCCCCAGCAGCGTATGACGGTGCTCGCGATGCGCGATCCGCGCACGAGCCGGCGCGGCCGGTCATCGCGGTGGCGGGCGGAGCCGCCTTCACCTTCGGGTACGCCGAGCACCGCGAATTGCTGGAGGCGGCGGGCGCCCGGGTGGTCGTCTTCGATCCCGCGTTCGACGAGTTGCCCACCGGCACGGCGGGATTGGTCATCCCCGGCGGCTTCCCCGAGGAACACGCCGCCGCCCTGGCCGCCAATACGCCCCTGCTGACCGCCATCGCGGACCGGGCCGGGCGGGGCCTGCCCGTGCACGCCGAATGCGCGGGCCTGCTGTATCTCACTCGTTCCCTCGATGGCCATAGGATGGCCGGTGTCGTGGACGCCGACGCCGAATTCGGCCCGCGTCTGACCCTCGGCTATCGCGATGCCGTCGCGCTGACCGATTCCCCACTCTGGAAAGCCGGTGAACGCGTGCGCGGTCACGAATTCCATCGCACCCGCCTGGTCGTGAAGGGCGCCGATCCGTTCGGCTGGGCGTGGCGCGCGCACTCGGGTGAGACCGTGCGCGAAGGCGCGGTCCTGGGCCGCGTGCACGCCTCGTACCTGCACACCCATCCCGCCGGAAATCCGGCCGCCATCGGCCGTTTCGTCTCCGCCGCCGCAGAGTATGCGCGGTCCCATGCTCCTGCCTGAACTGGCCATCGGAATCGGTATGCGCCCCGGCTCGTCGGCCGAATCGATCCTGACCGCGGTGCGCGACGCCGCGGCGGGTGCGCCCGTCGCCTGCCTGGCGACCGTCGATCGGCGCGCCGCCGAACCCGGCCTGATCGCCGTGGCCGCGCAGCTCGGGGTGCGCATAATCGCCTATACCCCCACGCAATTGACCGATGTCGCGGTCCCCAATCCCTCCGATCGCACGGCCATGGCCCTGGGCACCGCCAGCGTCTGCGAGGCGGCGGCGCTGCTGGCGGCCCGCTCGGCCGAGCTGCGCATCCGCAAACGCAAAGTCGCGGGCATCACCGTGGCCGCGGCGGTCATGCGCCGGCCCTGAACGCGGCGGGACCCGCACCGGATATGATGCCCCCGAGCAC
>NZ_JBSHMS010000036.1:0-75970 GCF_053645575.1 Nocardia sp. NPDC055321 | reverse complement strand
GCGAATGCGCTGGTCAAGCGTCACCCTTATGTATTCCTTGACAGGAATATTCTCTTCATAGAATACTTCCTCCCATGGAAGAGATCGCATCGGCGCTCGGGGACAGCGCCCGCTGGCGGATCGTCGAACTGCTCGCCGAACGTCCGCGATCGGTCGGCGAACTCGCCGAACTGACGGGGCTGCGGCAACCGCAGACCACCAAGCACCTGCAGACGCTCGCGCGCGCCGGGCTCGTCACGACCTCACCGCTCGGGCAGCGGCGGATCGCCGCCGTCGAGGCGGAACCGTTGCGGGCCTTCGCGGACCGACTGCGCGAGCTGGTCGACACCGTCGAAGCCACGGCGGGCGAGCGCGACGCCGTCGCAAACTACCGGGCCGCGCTGGACGCCGCCGCGGCCGTCGCCGACCGGTCCGGATGGGCGGACGGACGGACCTTCGTCTTCGAGCGGGCGCTCGCCGCGACCCCGGACGAGGTCTGGCGCCACTGGACCGATCCGGCACTGCTCGAAGCCTGGTGGGCGCCACCGTCCATGACGATCACCGACTGCGTGATCGAGCCCCGGCCCGGCGGCCGCGCCATCCTGGACTATCGCGACGCCGAGGGACGATACCGCTCCGCGGGCACCGTCCGCGCCGCGACCGAACCCGGGCACCTCGCCTTCGATCTGACGGTGTTCGACCCCGCCGGCGCGGTCTCCTTCACCGGCGCGTACGAGCTGACCCTGACCGCGCACGCGGGCGGCACCGCGCTGCGCCTCGGCCTCACCATCACCGACTCGGCCGTCGCGGCGGCCCCCTTCATCGCCGGCATCGACACCGGCTGGGGCCGGGTCCTCGACCAGCTCCGCTCCCTCGTCGACTCCGCGAATTGACCACCACCGCAAGGAAAGTAGAACCGATATGACCATCTCGACCGGGCGCGTCGTGACCGCCAACATCGCCCTCACCATCGACGGCCGCTACAACGGACCCGGCGGTCCCGCCGATGCCGCGGCGATCGTTCCCTACGCCACCACCGAGGTCGCCCGCCGGCATCTCGGCCGCATTCACGAGAACGCCACGACCGCCGTCCTCGGGCGCAAGAACGCCGAAGGCTTCCTCGGCTACTGGCCGACCGTCGCGGCCGACGACGACGCCGATCCCCGCGACCGCGCCTACGCGAAGTGGCTGATCGACACCGAGAAGGTCGTCTTCTCCACCACGATCACCACCGCGCCCTGGGAGCGCACCCGGATCGTGAACGCCCCCGCCGCCGAGGTGATCACCGGCCTGAAAGCCGTTGGCAGCGGCGAGATTCTGATCAACACCAGCCCGACCGTCACCAAGGCGCTGCTCGCCGCGGATCTGATCGACCGGCTGTACCTGCTCATCACCCCCGAGATCGCCGGCTCCGGCGAGCGACTGTTCACCGACGGCCTGCCGGGCTCCACCTGGCGGCTCGCCGATCAGGAGGTCGGCGAACTCGGCGAGATCGCCCTCATCTACGACCGCGCGCGCTGATCGCCGCGATGCCGATCTCGGTTCGAGTGCCGGGCACGGTGTGCGAGTGCGGATTCCAGCGCATGGGATCGAATCCGAGCCGCACGCGTCCGCGCGAAGACCTCGACGCCGAGCGCAGTAGGCACGCGCGCGCGGGCGGAGGCCGTGTGCCCGAGGCGCGGCAGACCGGCCCGGGCTACCCCGGCGTAGTCGCCGAGAGGTAGCCCGGGTCCTCCTTCCGGCGCTGTCAATACCGCTCAGGTCGCATCGGGGATGGGGGCCGCCGGGGGATGTGAGCCGGTCGGCGCGGCCGTAGCGTGGCGGTATGGCTGTTCAGGTGGAGATGGCGACGGGGCGGCGGATCGCCGAAGTCGACATTCTCAGAGGGTTCGCTCTGTTCGGGATTCTCGTCACCAACGTGATGGTGGGGACGATGCTGATGTCCTTCACCGGCACCGCGGCCGACCCCGTGCCCATGTTCGACGGCGGGTGGGATCGGACCGTGTACGCGGTCATGTACGGGTTGTTCCTGGGCAAGTTCTATCTGCTGTTCGCGTTCCTGTTCGGGTACTCGTTCACCCTGCAGATCGCCGCCGCCGAACGGGCCGGGGCACGGCCGGTACCGCGACTGCTGCGCCGCAGCGGTGCGCTGTTCCTGCTGGGCCTGGCGCACGTGCTGTTCCTGTGGATCGGCGACATACTCACCCTCTACGCGGGCCTGTGCGTAATCCTGGTGCTGCTGCGCAAGATTCGGCCGCGCACGGCGCTGATCGCCGGCCTCACGCTGTACGCGATCTACGCGGTGATGTCGTTCTTCACCGGCGGCGGCGGGGTCGCGGGTCTGGGGGAGCTGCTCGACCTGCCGCGGATGCACGCGGGCTACACCGGCGACTTCGGCGACACCCTGCGCGAGCAACTGCGGACCGCGCCGGTCTTCATGATCTTCACCTGGCTCGGCCAGGGCGTCCCGAGCCTGGGCATGTTCCTGATCGGCCTGGCGGCGGGCAAACGCGGACTCTTCGAGAACAGCGAACTCCTGAACCGCTGGACGCCGGTCGCCATGCGCGTGGGATTCGGTGTCGGACTGCCGATCTCGATCGCGACCACCGCCTACTGGGCCATCGACGGCGACACCCCCGCGGTCCTGCACGGCCTCCAGGAAGTGGCGAACCCGTTCATGACCGCGGGGTATGTCGCGGGCATCGTGTGGCTCGCCCGCTGGCGGTGGGCCTCGGCCATCACCGTCCTGGCTCCCGCGGGAAAGATGGCCGCCACCAACTACATAGCCCAGTCGGTCATCTTCATGGTCGTCTACACCGGATACGGTCTGGCCCTCGCCGACCGGGTGCCCCCGCTCGCCGTTCTCCTCATCGCCCTGCTGACCTACGTCCTGCAGCTCTGGGCCGGCGAGCGCTGGCTGCGGCGGCACGGCTACGGACCCGTCGAATGGCTGCTGCGCGCGGCCACCTACCGCACTATCCCGGCCTGGCGGAAAACTCCGGCGTGAGCGCCGGCCGATGAATCTCGCGCCGCCGCACCGTCTGTATCGGTGACCCCGTCGACCGTGCGCAAGGAGCAGATCATGACCTCGACCCCGTCCGTGACCGCTGGAACGCTCGCCGTGCCCGATGGGCGGCTCTACTACGAGGTGCGCGGCTCCGGGCCGCTGGTGGCCCTGGTCGGCGCGCCCATGGACGCGGTGCCGTTCGAGCCGGTCGCCGAACTCCTCGCCGCGGACTTCACGGTGCTGACGCTGGATCCGCGCGGACACGGGCGCAGCGTGCTCGACGATCCGGAGAGCGATTCGACGCCGGAGCTGCGGGCCGACGATCTGGCGCGGCTGATCGCCCAGGTGGGAGCGGGCCCGGCCGCGGTCTTCGGGTCGAGCGGCGGCGCGGTCACCACTCTGGCACTGGCACAGACGCATTCGGCGCTGGTGCACACGGTGATCGCCCACGAGCCGCCGCTGCGGGAGCTGCTGGCGGACCGGGAGAGCTACCGGGCGCAGACCGACGAAATGATCGCGCTGCACCGGGCGGGCGACGTACGCGGGGCCTGGGCCGCGTTCTTCCGCATGACGGGGATGACCATCCCGGAGCCGATGCTCAGCGGGATGCTGGAACAGATGTCGAGCCCGGACCGCGATCCGGTGGAGATCGCCTCCGACAACTACTTCTACAACCACGAGCTGCACCAGACCTCGGGCTGGCTGCCGAACCTCGAGGCGCTGCGCGCCGCGCCGGCCCGCATCGTCATCGGAATCGGCGAGACCTCGACCGGGCAGTTCTGCGATCACACCTCGCGGGCGCTGGCCACCGAACTCGGCAGCACCCCGGAGCTCTTCCCCGGCGGGCACGGCGGATTCACCGAGGATCCCGCGGCGTTCGCCAAGCGCGTGCACGAGGTGCTGCGGGACAACTGACCGCCGGTGCGGGCGGCGGCGGGCCCGCCGCCCGCACCGCTCACGGCCGTACCCCGCCGTACTCCCGATACCCCGCGATCCGAATGGCTCGCCGGCCGCGGTCGGTCGACCGCCACCCCACGGGCCCCTGCAGTGTCGACACCGCGAGCCCGGCTCGCTGCAAACCTAGTAGTGCCCGGCGAATCGAGGTTTCGGGTAGCCCGGTCGCGAGCGTCAACTGCCGCACGGTCATCGCCGCGGTGACGCTCGATCGGGGGAGTGCACCAAGAACTTTCGCCTGGGTATTCGTCAGCGCCATCCACGCCCCTGTGGTCGTTTCGGTTGAGGATCGCCGACGCCAGTGGGCCGCTCACTCCCGGTCCGGCGCCGATGCCGATCTTCACGTTAGGGAATTCGGCCCACCCACCGGAAGGATGTTGCGAATTGTTGCGAGTGGTCGAATGCGGGCTCCGGCAGCAACTTTCCACCCTTGACCGCATGCGCGGCGGAGGCGACCATGGAGGTTTAGGGCGCAACTGTTCGCAACTCTCGAGACAGGTAGGCCGCCATGCGTTTGACGTTCGTCGCCAAGGATCCGGGCTCGAATCCGACCGGTTCGCCGACGCTGTACCGCACCGATCGGGGGTCGTGGGTGGTGCAGGGCTGGGCCATCACCGATCCGGACACCCTGGCACAGATGAACATTCCGGACGGCGAGTCGTGTGTAGAGATCCCGGACCGCCTGGTGCCGTTCTTCGAACAGGGAGACAGTGTTCTCGATCAGTGACGACGAGTTCGACCGCCTACTGATCGATTTCCGGCGCGAGGCGATCCATCTCGAGACCCGCGATGTCTACGGCACCGCGACAGAGCTACCGCACCTGGCGCGGTGGGCCGCCGGTGAGCCCGACGACCTACTCTGGCTGCACGACTGGTGCACGACCCTGCGCGCGCACACCGCCGCGGGCCGCTCGGTTCGCCGGGCCCGCATCGTCTCCGAACCGCTGAGCGACTATCAGCTCTGGTCCTACAGCATCGCCCGGCCCATGATCGAGGCCGGTGAGGACATCCGCTGGGTGCCCCGCCGGCTCACCTCCTCGATCGGCCTGCCCGGCAACGACTTCTATCTCATCGACGATCGCCTGGTCGTCTTTCTGCACTACTCCGGGAACGGCTCGGCCACGGGCAAGACCATTTCCACCGCTCCCGACGATATCGAGCTGTGCCGCAACGCGTTCGACGCGGCGTGGGCCCTGGCAATTCCGCACCGTGAATACCAACCCGTCTAGTTCGGCACAGGAGGCTCGGCGCGCGCTCGGGGCACGCCTACGCGAGATCCGCAGGGAAGCCGGCTTGACCGCCCGGGAGGTGGCCGCGGCCACCGGTCAGCACTACACCCGGGTGTCCAAGCTGGAGAACGGTATTCAGACGCCCACCGACGGGGACATTCGCGACTGGTGCCGGGCCTGCGCCGCGGACGGCCAGGTCGAGGATCTGCTCGCGACCCTGCGGGCGGTCGATTCGGCCTACGTGGAATTCCGCCGGGCGGGCCGCGCCGGTCTCAAACGGGTGCTGGGCGCGCACACCCAGCAGCGGTACGAGCAGACCCGCGTGTTCCGGATCTACGAGCACAACGTGATCCCCGGTCTCTTCCAGACGCCCGAGTACTCCGCGGCCATGCTCTCGTTCTGGATCCGATTCCTCGGGGTCCCCAACGACGTGGAGGCCGCGGTGGCCGTGCGGCTCGAGCGCCAGCGGGTGCTGCAGCGCGGCGGCAAGCGGTTCGTCGTCATTCTCGAGGAGCAGGCCCTGCGCACCTGGTTCGGTGACGCCGAGGTGCAGGCGGGCCAGCTCGGTCGGCTGCTCGAACTCGTGGCCGCGCCCAGCATCTCGCTGGGCATCATCCCGCTGATGATCGAGCGCCAGGCGGTGGCCTCGACCGGTTTCTGGATCTTCGACGACGAACTGGTCGCCCTGGAAACCCCCACGGCCAGTATTCAGGTCACCCAGCCCGCCGAATGTCAGATGTACGCCCGCATGTTCGAGGTTCTGAAGGGTTCGGCCGTCTACGGCCGCGAGGCCCGCGCGATCATCCTGCGCACTCTCGCCGACCTCACCCGCTGACCGGTGGCTACGGGTGCCCCGCGCGGGGCGCGGGCGCGGGGGCGGTGAGGATCTGGCCGGTGCGCGTGGCGGCGGCGGACATGCCTTCCGCGCCTTGCCATTCGGCGACCACGACGTACAGCGTGTTGGACTGGGCCCCGCCGAGCGTGCAGGCGAAGGCGGCGCGGTCCAGCGGCACCTCGGCCAGGATCTGGCCCCCCTCGCGGACTCGGACGCAGCGGGTCATGGCCGCGCACCAGACGGCGCCCTCGGCGTCGATGCAGATGCCGTCGGGGTGGCCGTCCACCTCGGCCCAGACGCGGCGGTGCGAGAGACCGCCGTCGGGTTCGATGTCGAAGGCGGTCAGGCGTTTGGCGTGGGACTCGGCGACGATCAGGGTGCCGCCGTCGGGGGTGATGACCATGCCGTTGGGAAAGTGCACGTCATCGGCGACCGTGCGGGCCGTGCCGTCCGGGGAGACGACCGCGATCAGACCGGGGGCGGGTTCCGCGCCGCCCATCATGTCGTAGCCGATCGAGTTCACGTAGGCGTTCCCGTTGTCCGCGACCACGATCTCGTTCCAGGGATGCGGGGACAGCGTGCTCAGATCGGTCACCGTGTGCAGCCGGGTGTCGTACTCGCGCCGCAGCAGCTTGCGCCCGTCGCCGTTGGCCAGCACGAGCATGCGCCCGTCCGGCAGCCAGTCGAAACAGAAAGGCAGGCCGGGGATTTCGAGCTGGACGAAGTGCCTGCCCTGGTAGTCGACGGTCAGCACCTGGCCCGCGAGCCAGTCCGAGAGCCAGAGCCTGCCGTCGTGCCACCGAGGTGACTCGCCGAGCGCGAGCCCCTCCATCAGTACCGTGGGAGTTATCGAAGAGCTTGTGGTCATGCTTCACCTCCGGATCGGTATCGTCCAAAAGTGCAGACGGCCTCGAGCTCGAAATGTCATCGTCGCTACACCAGGGGCGGTAGTACCCAGCGGGCGTAGGTGTTCTCCGGGCTGACCGTGATCACGTCCGCCACCTGAACTATATCGTCGGGAACCGTGCCGTCGAAGTGCTCGAGGCTCGGGGTGATGATCGCTTCGGCCTCCAGCAGGGAGATCGCGTCACTCAGGTGCGCGCCCGTGGTGTCCGGATTCAGGACCATCGTCTTGCACAGGTCGTATCCCAGGCGCCGCGCCACGTGCTGAATCTGCGCCCGATGCCACTGTAGTTGAACCCCCGACACGTCCTGCCGGAGAAATCCGATCGCCGCCGGATGTGCTCGCATTCGTCCGCCTCCCACCGAGTCCCGGCCCACTGTCCACGCTATGTCGAAGCCGCCGTGCCCACCGGGGATCTCGCATAAGTCGCAAAACAATTATGGGTCAAAATCGGGCACGCGCCACCGAAAGGCGGAACTCGCACCGGGACCCGGGGTACCGGGCACGAAACGGGCCCGCCGTCCGAGACGGCGGGCCCGTTGTCGGCGGGGCGAAGCGCTCAGCGCGCGAAGGTCGCGGCCTGATCGGCGAGATCGAGCAGCGGCTGCGGGAAGATGCCGAGCACCAGGGTCGCCGCGGCGGTGAGCGCGACGACGGTGGTGGTGAGGGTGGGGAACACCAGGGCCGGCGGCGTCGCCGGGGAATCGGTGAAGTACATGAGCACGATGACCCGGACGTAGAAGAAAGCCGCTATGGCACTGCAGATCACGCCCACGATCACCAGCGTGGCCGCCCCGCCCGAGGACGCCGCCTCGAACACCGCGAACTTGGCCATGAACCCGCCGGTCAGCGGGATGCCCGCGAAGGAGAGCAGGAACAGCGCGTAAATCGTTGCCAGCCAAGGCGATCGGCGCCCGAGTCCCGCCCACGCGGACAAAGCCGTTGCCTCGTCGCCGTTTTCGTCGCGCACCAGCGAGACCACCGCGAACGCACCCAGCGTGCCGAGTCCGTAGACCGCGAGGTAGAACAGCACCGCCGACACACCGGAGTCGTTGGCCGCCACCAGGGCGGTGAGGATGAACCCCGCGTGCGCGATCGAGGAGTACGCGAGCATGCGCTTCATGTCGGTCTGGGTGATGGCCAGTACCGCGCCGGCGATCATGGTCGCGATGGCGATCGCCGCGAGGACGGGCCGCCAGTCGTCGCGCAGATCCGGCACCGCGATGTAGAGCACGCGCAGCAGCGCGCCCACCGCGGCGATCTTGGTGGCCGCCGCCATGAACGCCGTCACCGGGGTGGGCGCGCCCTGGTACACGTCGGGCACCCAGGACTGGAACGGCACCGCGCCGATCTTGAACAGCAGACCCACCGCGAGCATGGCCACACCGAGCACCGCCAGGGTGTGGGAGGTGCCGGTGTCCCGGGTGACCGCCTCGGCGATGCCGGAGAACCGTACGGTTCCGGCGTACCCGTACAGCAGCGCCATGCCGTAGAGGAAGAACGCGGAGGAGAACGCCCCGAGCAGGAAGTACTTGAGCGCCGCCTCCTGCGACAGCAGACGCCGCCGCCGCGCCAGCCCGCACAGCAGGTACAGCGGCAGCGACAGCACCTCGAGGGCGACGAACATGGTGAGCAGGTCGTTCGAGGCCGGGAACAGCAGCATCCCGGCGACCGCGAACAGGGTGAGCGGGAAGACCTCGGTGGTCGAGATGCCCGCGCGCGTGGCCGCGATCTCGTCGGAACTGCCGGGCATGGACGCGGCCTGCGGGGTGAACGCGTCGACCCCGCGCGCCGCGGTCAGGCTCCAGGTGCCCGGACCCTCCCGGTGC
Organism: Nocardia sp. NPDC055321; assembly: GCF_053645575.1. Lineage (NCBI taxonomy): Bacteria > Bacillati > Actinomycetota > Actinomycetes > Mycobacteriales > Nocardiaceae > Nocardia > Nocardia sp. NPDC055321. The sequence continues at coordinate 67,233 of NZ_JBSHMS010000036.1, read as the reverse complement.
ATCGGCACCCGATCGGCGCGGCGCTCGGCGATGAAGAGCAGTCCGAGGATGGAGACGACCAGAATGGCGCCCTGCAGGAACAGGGTCACCCCGTCGATCGCGACCGCGCCGACCGCCGCGGTCGCGCGCGTGCCGCGCAGGCCGATCACCGCGCCCAGTGCCACGCCCAGCCCGCCCAGCCCGAGGATCAGCTGGACGAGATAGCGGGATCGCCTGGGCGCGAACGCTTCCACCAGCACGCTGACGACCGCGACGCCGAACACGATGAGCATGGGCGCCAGCAGGCGGTATTCGATACTCGGCGCGGGAAGTGCCGCCGCCAGTGGCGAATCCGCCACCGCGGCCAGCATCAGGGGTGTGCCGCTCACTTGTTCCCTCCTGTCGGGGACGCCTCCGGCGTGACAGCCGGAACCGGATCGTGCTGTCCGATGGTGGTGAGGGTGCGGGTCACGGCCGGATCGATGGTGTCCAGCACCGGTTTCGGATACACCCCGAGGAACAGCAGGGCCGCGAGCAGCGGCACCACGACCACCATTTCGCGCGGCAGCAGATCGTAGAGCCGCTCGTTACCCGGCTTCACCGGCCCGGTCATCATGCGCTGGTACATCCACAGGATGTACAGCGCGGCCAGCGCCAGCGCCGCCGCCGCGAAGATCGCCGCCACCGGATAGCGCGTGAAAGTGCCCATCAGCACCAGGAATTCACTGATGAACGGCGCCAGCCCCGGCAGCGACAGCGTGGCCAGACCGGCGATGAAGAAGGTGCCCGCCAGGATTGGCGCGACCTTCTGCACCCCGCCGTACTCGGCGATGAGCCGGGTTCCCCGGCGCGAGACCAGGAATCCCGCGATCAGGAACAGCGCCGCGGTGGAGATGCCGTGATTGACCATGTACAGCGTGGCGCCGGTGCTGCCCTGCGTGGTGAGGGCGAAGATGCCGAGAATGATGAAGCCGAAGTGCGAGATCGAGGTGTACGCGATCAGGCGCATGACGTCGGTCTGGCCGATCGCCAGCAGCGCGCCGTAGATGATGCCGATGACCGCGAGCACGCAGATGAACGGCGCGTAGGTGGCAGTGGCGTCCGGGAACAGCAGCAGGCAGTACCGCAGCATGCCGAAGGTGCCGACCTTGTCCACGATGGCCATCATGAGCACGGCGCTGGCGGGCGTCGCGGCGACCGCGGCGTCGGGCAGCCAGGTGTGCAGCGGCCACAGCGGCGCCTTGACCGCGAACGCGAACATGAAGCCCAGGAACAGCGCGTTCAGCACCACCGGGCCCGCTCCGAGCTGCCCGGAGTTGGCCGCCTCCATGACGATTCGGAAATCGAAGGTGCCGCCACCGTTCGCGCCGAGCTGCTCGCGCGCGGTGAGCACGTACAGCCCGATGACCGCGGCCAGCATGATCAGTCCGCCGAACAGGTTGTACAGCAGGAACTTCACCGCCGCGCGCGAGCGCTGGGCCCGCCCGGCCGCGTCGGCGGTCTTGGGTCCGAAGCCGCCGATGAGGAAGTACATCGGGATCAGCATGACCTCGAAGAACACGTAGAACATCAGGATGTCCAGCGAGGTGAACGAGATCAGCACCATGGCCTCGACGACCAGGGTGAGCGCCACGTAGTAGTGCGCCACCCGCGGCCCGGTGCCGACCTCGCGGTCGTCCTGCCAGCCCGCGAGCAGCAGCAGTGGCACCAGTCCGGCGGTGAGCAGGACCAGCACCATGGCGATGCCGTCCAGGCCCAGGGTGTACCCGGCGCCGAAAGCCGGGATCCACTCGTGTGATTCGACGAACTGGTAGTGGTCGCCGCCGGGCTCGAACATCCACGCCAGCCACATGCCGACGCCGAGGGTGGCCAGGGAGACCACGAGAGCGAAACTCCGGGCGGCGGTCCGCCACGAGGCCGGGAACAGCAGGACCAGCACGGCGCCGATGACCGGTACCGCCCACAGCGTTGTCAGCCAGGGAAAGTCACTCAAAACAACCTCACCGCCAGCAGGGCGGCGGCCACCAGTGCCGCGCCGGTGAACATGGACAGGGCGTACGAGCGCACGAAACCGGTTTGCACCCGGCGGATTCGGCCGGACAGGCCGCCGATGACGGCGGCGGTGGTGTTCACCAGGCCGTCGATGCCGCGATTGTCGACGAACACCAGCGACCGCGTGACGTGCTGACCGGGCCGCATGAACGCGGCCTCGTTGAAGGCGTCGCCGTACAGGTCGCGGCGCGCGGCCACGGTGAGCCGCGAGCCCGCGGGCGCGACCTCGGGAACCGGATGGTTGGCGTACTGGTCGTAGGCCACCCACACGCCAGCCGCGACGACCGCGAGCGCGAAGAACGTGATCGCCCACACCGGGATGACGGGTTCGCCGTGATGCGCGCCGACCACCGGTTCGAGCCAATTCTGCAGGGCCGAGCCGTAAGCCAGCAGCGCGCCGGAGAACACCGAGCCGAAGGCCAGCAGAATCATGGGCCCGGTCATGGAGGCGGGCGACTCGTGCGGGTGCGTGCCCTGCTTCCAGCGCTTCTCACCGAAGAAGGTGAGCAGCATGACGCGGGTCATGTAGAAGGCGGTGATGCCCGCGCCGGCCAGCGCCGCGATACCGGTGATGATGCCCGCGAAACCGCCATGTGCGAAGGCGGCCTCGATGATCCGGTCCTTGGAGAAGAAGCCCGCGAAGGGCGGTACGCCGAGGATGGCGAGGTAGCCGAGGCCGAAGGTGACGTAGGTGATCGGCAGGAGCGTGCGCAGTCCGCCGTAGCGCCGCATATCGGTCTCGTCGTTCATGGCGTGCATGACCGAGCCCGCGCCCAGGAACAGTCCGGCCTTGAAGAAGCCGTGGGTGAGCAGGTGCATGATGGCCGCGGCGTAGCCGACCGGGCCCAGGCCCACCGCGAGCATCATGTAGCCGATCTGGCTCATGGTCGAGGCGGCCAGGGCCTTCTTGATGTCGTCCTTGGCGCAGCCGATGATCGCGCCGTAGAGCAGCGTCACCGCGCCCACCGCCATGACCGCGGCCTGCGCGGCCGGGGCGAGATCGAAGATGGGGTTGGAGCGCGCGATGAGGTAGACGCCCGCGGTGACCATGGTGGCCGCGTGGATGAGCGCGGACACCGGGGTCGGGCCCTCCATCGCGTCCCCGAGCCACGCCTGCAGCGGCACCTGCGCGGACTTGCCGCACGCGCCGAGCAGCAGCATCAGGCCGATGCCGGTGAGCGCGGCGGAGCTCGCCTGATCGGCGGCCCCGAAAACCCCGCGGTAGTCGACGGTTCCGAAGGTCGCGAACATGATCATCAGCGCGATGGCCAGGCCCATGTCGCCGACGCGGTTGACGATGAACGCCTTCTTGGCAGCCGCTGCGGCGGAGGGCTTGTCGTACCAGAAGCCGATCAGGAGGTAGGACGCCAGGCCCACACCCTCCCAGCCCAGGTACAGCACCAGGTAGTTGTCCGCCAGGACCAGCACCAGCATGGCCGCCAGGAACAGGTTCAGGTAGGCGAAGAAGCGCCGCCGCCCCGGATCGTGCGACATGTAGCCGATGGAATAGATGTGGATGAGCGACCCGACGCCGGTGATCAGCAGCGCGAAGCACATCGAGAGCTGGTCGAGTCCGAGCGCGAAGTCCACGTGCAACCCGTTGACCGGCACCCAGCTGAACAGCGTATGCCGAACGGCCCGTTCGTCGTTCGCCCGTCCGAGCATCTCCCAGAAGGCCCACGCGGCCACCCCGAACGAGCCCAGCGCGAGCGCCGTCCCGAGCAGGTGTCCCCACTTGTCGCTGAATCGCCCGAGCAGCAACAGGATCACGGCGCCGCTCAGGGGCAGCGCCGGCAGCAGCCACAGCATCAACTGTGCGGTATCCATGTCAGTACCGCAGCAGGTTGGCGTCGTCGACCGAGGTCGAGCGACGGGCGCGGAAGATGGTCATGATGATCGCGAGGCCGACCACGACCTCGGCGGCGGCCACCACCATGGTGAAGAAGGCGAAGACCTGACCGTCCAGATTGTCGTGCAGGCGCGCGAAGGTGACGAACGCGAGGTTCACGGCGTTGAGCATCAGCTCCACGCACATGAACACCACGATCGCGTTGCGCCGCACCAGCACACCGGCCGCGCCGATGGTGAAGAGCAGGGCGGAGAGGTAGAGATAGTTATCCGGGTTCACCGCAAGCCTTCCGTGTCAGATCCGGAGTCATTGCCGTCCTTGCCATTCCCGTTGTCGCCGGCGCCGACCGTGCGCACCACGGCCTCCTCGTGCGCGCGATTGCGGCGGTGCCGCAGGATGCTGCTGACCGAGAGCTCCTCGAAGGAGCCGTCCGGCAGGCGCGCGGGGGCGTCGACGGCGTTGTGGCGGGCGTACACGCCGGGCGTGGGCAGCGGGGTGACCCGCTTACCGTCCCGGAACCGCTGTTTGGACATCTCCCGCTGATCCTGGCGCGGGCCGAAGCGCTCGCGGTGCGCGAGCACCATGGCGCCGATGGTCGCGGTGATGAGCAGCGCGCCGGTGAGCTCGAACGCCCATACGTACTTCAGGAAGAGGAGTTCGGCGAGCGCGGCGACGGTGTCGTTGCCACCCAGTCCGGGACCGGTGACCGCGACGTCGGCGGCGTTCATGCCGCGCGCGATGCCCGCGATCATGAGCATGCCGAAGCCGATGCCGACGACCAGCACCGCGATGCGCTGCCCGCGCAGGGTCTCGCGCAGCGACTCCGCGGAGTCGACGCCGACCAGCATGAGCACGAACAGGAACAGCATCATGACCGCGCCGGTGTAGACCACGATCTGCACGACGCCCAGGAACAGCGCGCCCTGGGCGATGTAGAAGGCGGAGAGCGTGATCATGGTGGCCGCCAGGCACAGCGCGGAGTGCACGGCCTTGCGGGCGCACACCATGCCGAGCGCGCCCACCACCGCCACCACCGACAGGATCCAGAACTGCACGGCCTCACCGGTTCCGGTGTGCGTCAGCACCTGTTGCGCCGGTGCGGCCTCGAGGATGGTCGTCACTTCTTCGCCTCCGCTCCGGTCAGCTCGCTCGGCGCGCCGGGGACCTCGCCGCGGTAGTACGAGCCCTCGTCCGCGCCGGGGTACATCTCGTGCGGCGCTTCCACCATCCCCGGCTGCAGCGGCGCGAGCAGGTCCCGCTTCTCGAGGATCAGGTCGACGCGATTGTCGTCGGCCAGTTCGTATTCGTTGGTCATGGTCAGCGCCCGCGTCGGGCACGCCTCGATGCACAGGCCGCAGCCGATGCAGCGCAGGTAGTTGATCTGGTAGACGCGGCCGTAGCGCTCACCGGGGGAGAAGCGCTCGTCCTCGGTGTTGTCCGCGCCCTCGACGAAGATCGCGTCGGCCGGGCAGGCCCACGCGCACAGCTCGCAGCCGATGCACTTCTCGAGGCCGTCCGGATGCCGATTGAGCTGGTGCCGGCCGTGATAGCGCGGCTGGGTCGGGGTCTTGACCTCCGGGTAGAGCTCGGTGTTCGGCTTCTTGAACATGGTCGCCGCGGTGACGTAGAAGCCGCCGAGCGGTTCCAGCAGACCGGGTTTCGGCCCCGTCCGGCCGGGTTCGGCGGGCATGGGCGGCACCGGGAAATCCGAGTACTGGCTGGTGGATTCGGGATCGGGGGCCGCCTTGGTGCGGTCGTCGCCCGCGTGCCCGGCCTTGAGCACCAGACCGATCAGCAGACCCGCGATCAGCAGGCCGCCGATGATCATGCCCGGGGTCTGGACCCGGATGCCCTCGTTCTCGAGCGCGCGCAGCGTGGCCACGAACATGACCCAGGCCAGCGACACCGGAATCAGCAGCTTCCAGCCCAGATTCATGAACTGGTCGTACCGCAGGCGCGGCAGCGTGCCGCGCAGCCAGATGAACACGAACAGGAAGATCCACACCTTGGCCGTGAACCACAGCATGGGCCACCAGCCCGAGTTCGCGCCCGCCCACAGGCTGATCGGGAACGGTGCGTGCCAGCCGCCGAAGAACAGCGTGGTCGCCAGCGCGGAAACCGTTGCCATGTTGATGTACTCGGCCATCATGAACATGGCGAACTTGAGCGAGGAGTACTCGGTGTGGAAGCCGCCGACCAGCTCGCCCTCGGCCTCGGGGAGATCGAACGGCGCGCGGTTGGTCTCGCCGACCATGGACACCGCGTAGATCAGGAACGAGGGCAGCAGCAGGAAGACGTACCAGGTGCCATACTGCGCCTCCACGATGCCCGAGGTGGCCATCGTGCCCGAGAGCAGGAACACCGCCGCGAAGCACAGCGCCATGGCGATCTCGTAGGAGATGACCTGCGCGGTGGAGCGCAGTCCGCCCAGCAGCGGGTACGTCGAGCCCGACGCCCAGCCGGCCAGCACGATGCCGTACACGCCCACCGAGGCCATGGCCAGCACGTACAGCACGCCCACCGGCATATCGGTCAGCTGCAGCGGCGTGCGCTCGCCGAAGATGGAGACCTCGGGCCCGAACGGGATCACCGCGAACGCCATGACCGCCGGAATCAGCGAAATGATCGGCGCCAGAATGAAGATGGGCTTGTCCACGATGGCCGGGATGATGTCCTCTTTGAGGAGCATCTTCACGCCGTCGGCGATGGACTGCAGACTGCCGCGCGGGCCGACCCGGTTGGGGCCGACGCGCATCTGCATGAACGCCACGATCTTGCGTTCGGCGTACACCGCCAGCATGGGGATCAGCAGCAGGAACACGAAGATGCCGACCGACTTGAGCAGGATCAGCCACCACGGATCGCGGCCGAACGCGCCCAGCGGATCGGGTTCGGTCCGGGCGGCCTGGGCGAGCAGGTACTGACCCGCGAACGTCCCGGTCGACACGAGCTCACTCACGGTGGTCCTCCCGTCGGATGCGCACCAGGTGACCGGGTGTGGTGCCGAGCTGCACCAGCACGTCGGCGCCGGATGAATTCATGGGCAGCCAGACGACCCGGTCCGGCATCTCGGTGATGACCAGGGGCAGGGTGATGTGGCCGTGATCGTTGTTCACCGTGACCGGATCGCCGGTGGTGGCGCCGATCTCGGCGGCGGTGGCGTGCGAGAGCCGCACCACCGGCGGCCGCGCGGTGCCCGCCAGATTCGGTTCGCCGTCCTGCAGGCGGCCGCGGTCGACCAGCATGCGCCAGGCGGCCAGCACGGCGGTGCCCGAGGCGGCCAGCGTCGGCGGCTGCGGCTGCTCGGCCGGCGTGGCCGGAGCGGGCCCGTCCCAGGCGCCCAGGTCCGCCAATTCCGCACGGGCGCTTGCCACGTCGGGCAGGCCCAGGCGCACGTTCAGCTCCTGGGCGATGGCGTCCAGCACCCGGTGTTCGGGCATGGGCATGGCCTCGCGGCGCACGGTGGCGTCGCGCAGTGCGGCATCGAATTGGCGGTGGCGGCCCTCCCAGGTGAGGAAGGTGCCCGCCTTCTCCATGGCCGAGGCCACGGGGAACACGACGTCGGCGCGATCGCTGATGTCGCTGCGGCGCAGTTCCAGGCTGACCACGAAGCTCGCGGCGTCGATGGCGGTGAGCGCGGCGTGCGGATCGGGCATGTCGCCCACCTCGACGCCGCCGATGAGCAGCGCGCCCAGGGTCGGTGCCGCCGCGAGGATCGCCGCGGTGTCCCGGCCCGGGTTCACGGGCAGGTCCTGCACGCCCCAGGCGTCGCGAACCTGCTGGCGCGCAACGGGATCGGCGACCGGACGGCCACCCGGGAACAGCACGGGCAGCGCGCCCGCCTCGAGGGCGCCACGCTCGCCGGCCCGGCGCGGAATCCAGGCCAGCGCGGCCCCGGTCTCGTCGGCGAGGCGGGCCGCGGCGGACAGTCCGCCCGGGATCCCGCCGAGCCGTTCGCCGACCAGGATCAGCGCGCCGGTCTCGCGCAGCAGCGTGCCGATGTGGTGCAACAGGCCGGGGGCGACCTTGTAGGTGTCCGAGCTGCCGGTCCGAATCGCTTCCAGCAGATGCGATTCCGCGCCCGGTGCGGCCGGGAGCAGGGTGCCGGACATGCGCTGTAACCCGCGGGTGAGGTACGGCGCGATGGAGATGATCTCGGTGCGGTACTTGCGCGCCGCCTTGCGCAGGCGCAGGTACACCATGGGCGATTCCTCTTCGGCCTCGAACCCGGCCATGAGGACGATCGGGGCGCGCTCGAGCGCCGCGTAGTCGACCGTGATGCCCTGACCCGCGATACGGGCGGCGAGGAAGTCGGCTTCCTCCGCCGAGTGCTCGCGGGCGCGGAAGTCGATGTCGTTGGTGTCCAGGGCGACCCGCGCGAACTTGGCGTAGGCGTAGGCGTCCTCCAGGGTCACGCGCCCGCCGACCAGGACGCCCGCGTTGCCGCGCGCCGCCGCCAGTCCGCGCGCGGCGTGGGCCAGGGCCTCGGACCACGACGCGGGTTGCAGGGTGCCGTCCCAGGTGCGCACCAGCGGGGTGGTGAGCCGATCCGGTTCGGTCGCGTACTGGAACGCGAATCGGCCCTTGTCGCAGTTCCATTCCTCGTTGACCTGCGGATCGTCACCGGCGAGCCGGCGCATGACCTTGCCGCGCCGATGATCGGTGCGCTGGGCGCAGCCCGAGGCGCAGTGCTCGCACACCGCGGGGCTGGACACCAGGTCGAAGGGCCGGGCCCGGAACCGGTAGGTGCTGCCGGTCAGCGCACCGACCGGGCAGATCTGCACGGTGTTGCCGGAGAAGTAGGAGTCCATCGGCTCCCCGGCGGCGATGCCGACCTGTTGCAGCGCACCGCGATCCATCAGCTCGATGAACGGATCGCCGGCGACCTGCTGGGAGAAGCGGGTGCAGCGCGCGCACAGCACGCAGCGCTCGCGGTCCAGCAGGATGGCCGAGGACAGCGGGATCGGCTTGGGATAGGTGCGTTTGACCCCGTCGAAGCGGGATTCGGCGCGCCCGGTCGACATCGCCTGGTTCTGCAGCGGGCATTCCCCGCCCTTGTCGCACACCGGGCAGTCCAGGGGGTGATTGATGAGCAGCAGCTCCATCACTCCCTCCTGGGCCTTGGCGGCCACGGGGGAGGAGACCTGGGTGTGGATCACCATGCCCTCGGCCACGGTCTGGGTGCAGGAGGCCACCGGCTTGCGCTGGCCTTCCACGTCGACCAGGCATTGGCGGCAGGCGCCGACCGGATCGAGCAGCGGGTGGTCGCAGAAACGCGGAATCTGCACGCCGATGAGTTCGGCGGCACGTATCACCAGGGTGCCCGCGGGCACGGAAACCACGGTGCCGTCGATGGTGACGCTCACCATCTCGGCCGGGGTCACGCCGCTGGCGCTGGAGTTGGCTATCGCGGTCATTCCACTCCTTCAGCCCAGACGGTGGTCTTGGCCGGGTCGAGAGGGCAGGCGCCGAGGCGGATGTGTTCGGCGTACTCGTCGCGGAAGTACTTCAGGGAGGAGAAGATCGGGCTGGCGGCACCGTCACCGAGGGCGCAGAAGGACTTGCCGTTGATGTTGTCGGCGATGTCCATCAGCTTGTCCAGGTCGGTCTCGTGCCCCTGTCCGTTCTCGAGCCGCTGCAGGAGCTGGACCAGCCAGTACGTGCCTTCGCGGCACGGGGTGCACTTGCCGCAGGACTCGTGGGCGTAGAACTCGGTCCAGCGCAGCACGGCTCGCACCACGCAGGTGGTCTCGTCGAAGATCTGCAGGGCCTTGGTGCCGAGCATGGAGCCGGCGGCCATGACGCCCTCGTAGTCCAGGGGGACGTCGAGGTGTTCCGCGGTGAACAGGGGGGTGGAGGAACCGCCCGGGGTCCAGAACTTCAGAGTGTGGCCCGCGCGGATGCCGCCGGCGTGAACCAGCAACTGCCGCAGCGTGATTCCGAGCGGCGCTTCGTACTGCCCGGGTTGCGTCACGTGACCCGAGAGCGAGTACAGCGTGAAGCCGGGGGACTTCTCGCTGCCGAAGGACCGGAACCAATCCACGCCGTTGGCGATGATGGCCGGAACCGAGGCGATGGATTCCACGTTGTTGACCACGGTCGGGCAGGCGTACAGGCCCGCGACCGCGGGGAACGGGGGCCGCAGCCGGGGCTGACCGCGGCGGCCCTCGAGCGAATCCAGCAGCGCGGTCTCCTCCCCGCAGATGTAGGCGCCCGCGCCGGCGTGCACCACGACCTCGAGGTCATAGCCCGAACCCTGAATGTTGCGGCCCAGATAGCCTGCGGCATAAGCCTGTTCGACCGCGGCCTGCAAACGCCGCAGCACCGGGACCACCTCGCCGCGCACGTAGATGAACGCGTGCGAGGCCCGGATCGCGTACGCGGCGATGATGACGCCCTCGATCAGGGTGTGCGGGGTCGCCAGCATGAGCGGAATGTCCTTGCAGGTACCCGGTTCCGACTCGTCGGCGTTGACCACCAGGTAGTGCGGCTTGGTGACGCCGTCCGGGCCGGGGCCCTGCGGGATGAAGCCCCACTTCATGCCGGTGGGGAAGCCCGCGCCGCCGCGGCCGCGCAGACCGGAGTCCTTGACGGTGGCGATGACCTCGTCGGGCTGCATGCGCAGCGCCTTGGGCAGGGCACGATAGCCGCCCTGATCGCGGTAGGCGTTCAGGTCCCAGGAATCGGGCTCGGCCCAATGCTTGGAGAGAACGGGAGTCAGCGTCGTCACTTACGGTCTCCCTGCTCCTTGTCGGCGGCGTGCAGGCCCGCGAGGGTGGCGGGCCCGGCGGCGCCGTCGGTCGCACCGGGCCGGGGGTCGGGATAGCCGGCGAGGATGCGCGCGGTCTCGCGGAACGTGCACAGCGGAATACCGCTGCGCGAGGCGGTGACCTGATCGCCCTTGCGCAGCGAATCCACCAGTGCCCGAGCCGATTCCGGTGTCTGGTTGTCGAAGAACTCCCAGTTGACCATGATCACCGGCGCGAAGTCGCAGGCCGCGTTGCACTCGATGTGCTCGAGGGTCACCGCGCCGTCGGCGGTGGTCTCCCCGTGCTTGATGCCCAGGTGCTGTTTCAGGTCGGCGAGTATCTCGTCGCCGCCCATGACCGCGCACAGCGTGTTGGTGCACACCCCGACGTGGTAGTCACCGGTGCGGGTGCGCCGGTACATGGAGTAGAACGTGGCGACCGCGGTCACCTCGGCGTCGGTCAATCCCAGCTGCTCGGCACAGAATTCGATGCCGGTGCCCGAGACGTATCCCTCCACCGACTGCACCAGGTGCAGCAGCGGAAGCAACGCCGACCGCGACTGCGGGTACCGGGCGATGATCTCCTTGGCGTCGAGCTCGAGCCGATCGTGCACCGGTTGCGGGTACGGGACCGGCCGCACCGTCAGGTTGAGCAGAATCTCTGTCATCGGTCCACTCCGCCCATCACCGGATCGATACTGGCCACCGCGGCGATGACGTCGGCGACCATGCCGCCCTCGCACATCGCCGCCACCGCTTGCAGATTCGTGAACGAGGGATCGCGGAAGTGCACCCGGTACGGGCGCGTGCCGCCGTCGCTCACCATGTGCACGCCCAGCTCGCCGCGCGGGGATTCCACCGCGGTGTACACCTGGCCGGGCGGGACTCGCAGGCCCTCGGTCACCAGCTTGAAGTGGTGGATCAGCGACTCCATGGATTCGCCCATGATCTTGGAGATGTGCCTGGGCGAGTTCCCGAGGCCGTCGGGGCCCAGCTGCAGGTCCGCGGGCCACGCGATCTTCTTGTCCGACACCATGATCGGGCCGGGCCGCAGCTTGTCCAGGCACTGCTCCACGATCTTGAGCGACTCCTTCATCTCGTTCACGCGAATCAGGTAGCGGCCGTAGCAGTCACAGCCGGTGTCGACCATGACGTCGAATTCGTAGTTCTCGTAGCCGCAGTACGGCTGGGCCTTGCGCAGATCGTGTGGCAGGCCGGTCGAGCGCAGCACCGGGCCGGTGATGCCCAGGGCCATACAGCCGGTCAGGTCCAGGTACCCGACGTTGCGGGTGCGGGCCTTCCAGATCGGGTTCTCGTTGAGCAGCAGTTCGAGATCGCGCAGGCGCTTGGGCAGCAGATCCAGCAGTTCGCGAACCTTCTGCACGCCGTCCTCGGGCAGATCCTGGGAGACGCCGCCCGGCCGGACGTACGCGTGGTTCATGCGCAGGCCGGTGATGTTCTCGAACACGTCCAGGATCAGCTCGCGCTCGCGGAAGCCGAACAGCATGGGCGTGAGCGCGCCCAGTTCCATGCCGCCGGTCGCGAGGGCGACCAGGTGCGAGGAGATGCGGTTGAGTTCCATGAGCATGACGCGGATGACGCTCGCGCGCTCGGGCACGTCGTCGGTGATCCCGAGCAGCGTCTCCACGCCGAGGCAGTACGCCGTCTCGTTGAAGAACGGCGACAGGTAGTCCATGCGGGTCACGAAGGTGACGCCCTGGACCCAGCTGCGGTACTCGAGATTCTTCTCGATTCCGGTGTGCAGGTAGCCGATTCCACACCGGGCCTCGGTGACGGTCTCGCCCTCGATCTCCAGAATGAGCCGAAGCACCCCGTGGGTGGAGGGGTGCTGCGGTCCCATGTTCACGACGATGCGTTCTTCAGCCGCTCCGTCCAGGGTCCGGCGAATCTCGTCCCAGTCGTTGCCCACCACCGTGATCGAGCGTTCGGGCCGATCCGCGGTGTCCGGGCGGGACTGAATGTCGGTGTCGTTCATTAGGAGTACGTCCTCCGCTCGTCGGGCGGCGGGATGCGCGCACCCTTGTACTCGACCGGGATCCCGCCGAGCGGGTAGTCCTTGCGCTGGGGGTGTCCGCGCCAGTCGTCGGGCATCGAGATCCGGGTCAGCGAGGGGTGACCGTCGAAGAGGATGCCGAAGAAGTCATAGGTTTCGCGCTCGTGCCAATCCGTGGTGGGGTACACCGAGTACAGCGAGGGCAGGTGCGGGTCGGCGTCCGGAATCGAGATCTCGAGGCGCACCCGGCGATTGTGGGTGATCGAGTTGAGGTGGTAGACCGCGTGCAGCTCGCGGCCGGTCTCCTCCGGGAAGTGCGCGCCGTTCACGCCCAGGCACAGTTCGAACCGCAGTGCCGCGTCGTTGCGCAGGGTCAGGGCGACCACCGGCAGATGTTCGCGCCGCACGTGCAGGGTCAGCTCGTCCCGGAAGACCACGATCTTCTCGATGGCGTCCTCGAAGCGCGCCGAGGTGCCCTCGAGCGCGCGGCGCAGCGCGGCGACCAGGTCGTCGAAGTAGCCGCCGTACGGCGGCGCGCTGCCGCCGGGCAGCGCGACCGTGCGCACCAGCCGGCCGTATCCGGAGGTGTCGCCGGTGCCCGAGACGCCGAACATGCCCTGCCGGACGCCGATCACCTCGTCGGCCGGGGCCTGCGCGGGTTCGGTTGCGGGGGAATCGGATTCGCCTTCACCCTGTGCCTTCACGGTGCTTTCCTCCGGAGGGCTTTCGGTATTCGACGTCGAATCGAAGGTCATCGCAGCAGCCCCTTCATCTGAATGGTGGTGGGGCTGCCGAGGGCGGCGGCTTCCGCGGCGCGGATCGCTTCCTCGCGATTGACGCCGAGCGGGGATTCCTGAATCTTCTCGTGCAGCTTCAGGATCGCGTTCAACAGCATCTCCGGGCGCGGCGGGCAGCCGGGCAGGTAGATGTCCACCGGCACGACGTGGTCCACGCCCTGCACGACGGCATAGTTGTTGAACATGCCGCCCGAGGATGCGCAGACACCCATGGCCAGCACCCATTTCGGTTCGGTCATCTGGTCGTAGACCTGACGCAGGACCGGTGCCATCTTCTGGCTCACCCGGCCCGCGACGATCATGAGATCGGCCTGGCGCGGGGACGCGCGGAACGCCTCCATGCCGAAGCGGGCGATATCGAATCGCCCGCCGCCGGTGGCCATCATCTCGATCGCGCAGCATGCCAGGCCGAACGTCGCCGGCCAGAGCGAACTCTTGCGCAGATAGCCGGCCATATCTTCCACCGTGCTCAGCAGAAAACCGCTGGGCAGTTTTTCCTCGAGACCCATGTCGGACTACATCTCCTGGATCGGAATCACCCCGCGTGCGCGGGGTGTAGTTGGAATCCCCCTGACGCCGCTCAATCCCAGCTGAGCCCGCCTCGCCTCCACTCGTAGGCGTACGCCACCGAGACGTTGAAGATGAACAGCGCCATCGCGGCCAGCCCGAACAGACCGAGCGAGTCGAAGTGGACCGCCCACGGGTAGAGGAACACGATTTCGATGTCGAAGATGATGAACAGCATCGCGGTGAGGTAGTACTTCACCGGGAAGCGTTGCCCCCCTGCGTTTCCCGGTCCGCCACCGATGGCGTGCGGGGTCGCTTCGATACCGCATTCGTACGGTTCGAGCTTGGCGCGGTTGTAACGCTTGGGTCCGACCAGCGAGGCCAGGAGAACGGAGAACACTGCGAACGCGGCGGCAACCGCGCCGAGCACGAGCGTCGGCACTTCGATATTCACAACAGAACTACCCCTCCTGCGGACTGGACGCGTGTGGACGGCAGCTGCCGAGGCGGGCTGACAGCATCGTCGGCCGTGCCAGTCGCACCGGGGCGCCGCTCGTCGACAGCACGGACTTCGGGGACTGACGCGGCTGCTTTGATACCGACGCCCGCGCTCATGTGAGCTACGGCACAGCCTACAACTCACACGAGAACATACATGACGTTTCGCGACCGCTTTTGATCGCATTCGGAACGGTCTTTCATGACCGATTCGACGGAATCGCGGCCGTCACGTGACAGAGATATCCCCTGGTGGCGGGGAGATGGGAGACTAAGCCGCAGAACGGCTGCGGATCACTCCGAGCACCGCGTCGGTGAGACGGATGGGGTCGATGGGGTGTGAGACCGCGGCGTCCGCACGCGACCAATTGGCAAGCCAGGCATCATCGGGACGCCCGGTCAGCACGAGAATCGGCGGGCAATCCGCGATTTCGTCCTTGAGTTGTTTGGCGAGGCCGAGACCACCGGTCGGGGCCGCTTCGCCGTCGAGGATGAGCAGATCATGCGAGTGCGCATCCAGGCGCTCGATCACGATCGGACCCGTGGCCACCTCGAGGTACTCGAGCGGCGGCAGGTCTGGATGCGGCCTTCTACCCAGGGCCAGCATGACCTGGCTCCTGGTGTCGGCATCACTGCTGTAGACGAGAACCCGCAGTACGGCGGGGCGTTTCGCATCAGCCACGCACCGGATGGTACGTGCCGGACCGGTGCTCCCGTGGCAGCTTCGCGGGAACGCGTGTGCGCGTCGCCGGATCGCCTGTCGCGCAATACGTTGATGGCGGGCGATGCACGAGGCTCGACCGGTAGCATCCGCCGAATGCGGGGAGATGTCACCGACAGGTTGATCGAAACCGACGTGTGGACCGATGAGTTGGTGGCGCGAGCCGGGATTCCGGTCATCGATGTTCCGCTGGTGACCGTGGGTGGCGGACTCGGATCGTTCGCGCTGTTCGATACGCTGCGCATCTTCGGTGTGCCGGGCAACTCGATCGCCGTGCTCGCTCCGCAGGAGTCGCCGTGGGAGTCGTATCGGTATCTGGCTGGGGTATCGCAGATTTCGGATCGCGATCGACTGCGCGGCGACGCCGGCGGGACACTGGACAACCTGTGGGGCTTCCCGTCCTACGCACTGCGCGAGGCGATTGCGGACAAGTCGCTCGAACCGCTCTGGAAGGTGTTGGCGGAGCCGGTGTTCGCCGACTTCTACGCACCGCGCTCCGGGCGGGTGATCGCGGGACTCGAACGCGAATGCCGGCGCGTCGACTTCGGGCGCTCGGTTCATCGGGGCCGGGTGCGCATGGTGCGCAAGCGCACCGGGGGCGGCTACTTCACGATGCTCACGCCGTCGAACGGCGCGGGGCCGAGCCGGCGCATAGCTTTTCGCAGCACCCACGCACATCTGGCCGTGGGCTTTCCCGGTCTGCGACTGCTACCCGACCTGCAGGGCTACCGGGAGCGGTATCGCGATTCGACGCGGGCGGTCAGCGCGTACGAACCGCACGAGCACGTGTACGAGGCGCTGCGGCACCGGCCGGGCACGGTCATGGTGCGCGGCAGCGGCGCGGTTGCCGGACGGGTGCTGCAGCGGCTCGTCGACGACCGGGACCGGCTGCGGCTCAGCACGCAGATCCTGCATCTGTTCGGCGACTACGTCACGGGGCCGACGGGACGCGGCGCGCTCATGCGCCGTCCGGGCGGGGACGGCTGGGCGTATCAGGGCTTCGACTGGCCCAAGGCGGCCTGGGGCGGACAGCTCGCCCAGCGCATGCGCGGACTGGACGGGCGCGAACGGGTCGAACTGCTGAACGCCATGGGCGGGACCACCGCGCCCGCCCGGCGCGAACGCCGCGAGCAAGTGCGCCGCGGCCGGACGCAGGGCTGGTACCAGGTCATCGTCGGCATCGCCCGCGATCCGCGCCCGGCGCGCACCCGGCCCGGGCTGCTGGTCACCGTCGATCCGGACCCGCACGCGGCCCTGCCGTTTCCGCAGCCGGACCGGCCCTACGACGCGCACGCGGACTACATCATCGATTGCACCGGCGCCGAAGCCGACATTCGGGAGCACCGGCTGCTGGCCGATCTGCTCGATCACGGTGGGGCGCTGCGCAATCCGCTCGGTCGGCTCGAGGTCGACCGCACCTTCGAGGTCCACGGGACGCGCAGCGCGCCGGGGCGCCTGTACGTCTCGGGCAGCGCCGCGTTCGGCGGGTACTACGCGCCGGTCAATTCCTTCCTCGGCCTGCAGTACGCGGCCCTGCAGATCGCGGACGACCTGGCGGCGCAGGGCTTCTGCCGCCGGCTCGGGCCACTGCGCTCGCTCCGGCAGTGGTGGCTGTGGGTCACCGATCGCAAGATCGCCGCGTGAGCCCATGACCCCGACCTTGTACGGGCGCGTCCAGACCCGGGTGCTGGTCTTCGGGATCACCGGACTGATCGTCGCCGTCGCGCTGACACCGCTGCTGCCCACCGGATCGCCTCTGCCACAGTCGTATCGGATGACGCTCACGCTGCTGGCGGCGATGATCGGCGTCGGCGTACTGTGGGAAGCGCTGTATCACCTGCTTCAGCAATTCCGATGGGAGAAGGACTGGCCCACCCTGTTCGGGCTGGTGACCATCGTGAACGAGGGTCTGCTCATGTGGCTGCTGGTGGACGGTTCGACGCTGGTGCTCGCGGCGCGACTGCGGCCGGAACCGCACGTCTTTCTCATCCATTTCACGCTCACCTGGGTGGCCTGCTGGCTCGTCGTGCAGGGGCCGCTGCGAGTTGTGCTGCCGCGTCAGCGATTTCACGGAGGCCGAATCCTATGAAGGGGCGGGTGGAGGTGGTGCCCGGCGGGCACCTGGTGGCGTGCGTCGACGGGGTGATCATCGTGGTCGCGCACCGCACGGGCGAACCCGTGACCGCCGCCGCCGAGGCGGTGAGCGTGCTCGACACCCTGGCCGAGTTCGTCCAGGAGGCCGCGTCCCGGGAAACCCGCCGTACCGGAAGGACTTTCGCGCGCCTGGTCTCGAAGTGGCTGATGGGGCGCGCGGATGAGGAACAGGTCGAGTTCGGGGTGCTGACACCGGGTTCGCGGGGGCTGTCGGTGTTCCTGCACGGCGGGGTGACCGCGATTCTCGAGGACGCCGATCACCTCGAGGTGCTGCACGGGCGGGACGCGGGGTTCACCATCGACCGCGTCGTGACGCCCGCACCCGCGCACGCCGCGGCGTTGTTCGTGGACGGTGACGCGCCGCGCACAGAACTGCCCGAGCCCGGGATCTGGTCGCTGTCCTCGGGTCTCATGCCGGGTGACGGCGCGCTGCTGTGGCTCGGTGAGCGCGCGCAGGTTCCGGTCGGCCGGGCTCCGGAGACAGCGGGAGCGCGCGTTCGCACGCAGCCCGCGGCCGTCGCGAGCGGGGACGCGGCCGCGGAGGGCGGGCCGGCGGCGCGTTCGGCCGAGCTCGGCGGCGAGGCGCAGGACGGGCAGCGAAACGGAATCGCGGATCCCAGCGAGCTCGGGATCACGGGGCAGGCCGAGCACGGGGATGACCCCGCCGACCCGAGCACCTCGGCTGTCCTCCCGCGGCGGAATCAGCCGGTCGTGCGCGGCTACCTGTGCGCCCGCCGGCACCTCAACGACCCACGGGCACACCTGTGTTCGCAGTGCGGGGCCCGCCTCGACCAGCCGCCCCGCACCCTGGGCGAGGGCATCCGGCCGCCGCTCGGCCTGCTCCTGCTGGACAACGGCACGTTTTACATCCTGGACTCCGATCTGGTGATCGGCCGTGAGCCCGAACGCTCGGACCAGGTCCGCCGCGGCGCGCAGCCCGTCCGCATCCCGGACGCGTCGACGGGCATGTCCCGCGTCCACGCCGAGATCCGCCTGGTCGACTGGGATGTGGTCGTCATCGACCGCGGCTCCGCGAACGGGACCCACATCCAGCAGCCCGGCCGTCAGGACTGGTTCCGGGCGGTGCCGGGGCACCCGACCCCGATCCAGCACGGGGCGCGGGTGACGCTGGGCGGGCGGGTCTTCACCTACGACTCGCAGCGCAGGCAGCGGTAGACCCGAGGCGGGCGAGATGCGGTGATAAGGGCGGCGCGCACTGCCCGGCCCGGTCAGAGTCGGCAGGCTACAGCCGCGGGACTACGGACCGGCCGCCGCGGCCGCGGCGAGGGTCGCGGCGACGATCTGCCGGGTCTCGGCCGGGTCTATCACGTCGTCGATCTCGAAAACCCTTGCCGCGTTGAGTGCTTTGACATTATCGCGGTAGGCGGCGGTCGCCTGGGCGACGACCGGTTCGCGGTCGGGCTCGGGGAGCTGGGCGAGCTGTTTGGCCAGGGCCAGGCGAACCGCGCCTTCGATGCCCATCGGGGCGAGGTGGGCCGTCGGCCAGGCCACGGTCAGCAGGGGCCGGTGGGTGCTGCCGCCGAGCATCGCCTGCGCGCCGAGACCGTAGCCCCGCCGCAGGACGACACCGACCAGGGGGACCGTGAGGCGCGCGCCGGCGGTGACCAGGCGGGAGGCGTGGCGGACCAGGCCGGTGCGCTCGGCATCGGGGCCGACCATGAAACCCGGTGTGTCGACCAGGGATACGACCGGCAGCCGCCAGCGCTCGCACAACTCGAGGAAGTCGGCGGCCTTGACCGAGGCGTCGGCGGTGAGCGCGCCGGCGTGCACCATGGACTGATTGGCGATGACGCCGACGGATATGCCGTCGATGCGTGCGAGGGCGGTGACCAGCTCGCCCGCCCAGCCCGCGCGCAACCAGGTGACGCTGTCCGCGTCGGCGAGCGCCTCCACCAGTGGCCGCACATCGAAAGCGGCGCGATCGTTCTCGGGGAGCGCGTCGCGCAACACGGCTGGGTCCTGCGCGGATTGCCCCGCGGTACGGGGCTTGTCGAGGTAGCTCAGCAGCCGTCGCACCGTCTCGACGGCTTCGGGCTCGTCGGCGACCACGATGTCCAGGACGCCGTTGGCGAACTGGTCGGACACGGGCCCGATCTCCTCCGGTGCGTAATCGCCCAGTCCGCCACCGGAAATCATCGCCGGTCCCGCCATGCCCAGGTTCGCGTCGGGGGTCGCGACCCGCAGATCCGCGCAGCCCGCCAGCACCGCGTTCCCGGCGAAGCAGCGACCGGAGACCACGGCCAGGCGCGGGGTCTCCAGCGCGCCCCACAGCGCGAACGACGCGACGTCCAGCGCGGAGACCACCGGGTAGTCGGTGTCGTTGGGCCGGCCGCCGCCGCCCTCGGTGAAGAAGACCGCGGGCAGCGACATGCGCTGGGCCACCTCGATCAGCCGGTCGGACTTGTGGTGTCCGCGCATGCCCTGGGTCCCGGCCATCACCATGTAGTCGTAGGACAGCACCGCGCACGCGCGGCCGTCGATGGTCGCGGTCCCGCCGATCAATCCGTCCGCGGGCGTCTGCAGGACCAGGTCCGCCAGGTCGCGGCCGCGTTCCTGCGCGGCGGTCGCGAAGCGGCCGTACTCGACGAAGGTACCCTTGTCGACCAGGTCGTGGACGTTCTCGCGCGCGGTGCGCCGGCCCGCGGCGTGCCGGCGCTCGACGGCGTCGGGCCGCGCGGCGTCCGTGGTGAGCTGTCGTCGCGCCAGGACCTCGGCCAGGCCCGTCACCGGGGTCGCGGATTCCATGGTCATGATCACGAACCTACTGGAACGAGCGGCGGGTGATCATCGAGTCGGGGCGATGCGGAGTCAGCGACCGCCGTAGGCGGTGGGGGAGCGCCCGACCGCGGCCTTGAAGTCACGGGTGAAATGCGCCTGGTCGGCGTACCCGAGTTCGGCGGCGAGCGCGGCGAGTTCGATGTCCTCACCGTCCAGGCGCTGGGCCGCCTCGTGCAGGCGATACCGCTGGATCACCCACTTCGGTCCGACGCCGACGTGTTCGCGAAACAGCTTCTGCAGCACTCGTTTTCCCACGCCGAAGCGGAGTACCAGATCATCCACGCGCAGGCACTCACGGTCGTTCATGATCTCGTCGACCATCTCGTTCACCAGGGCGAGGGCCGGGGAGCGGTGTGCTACACGGTCGCGCACGAAGTCCTCGGCGATCAGATTCCGTTCGGCGGTGTCCGCGGCATTGGTGATCCGGGCGGCGAATTCGATTGCGGCAGCGCCGAACACATCCGAGCCCGGTACGACGCGATCGGTCAGCGCCGACACCGGCCTGCCGAACAGTGCGCGGAATCCGGCCGGGCGGAACGTGGTTCCGGCGATGTCCCCGGCCCCGGCCAGGGTGTGGGTGAACCGCCCGCGCAGCACCCCGTGCACGCGGCAGCGCCCATTCTCCACCACCAGCACGACCGCCGGACTGGGCAGCGTCTCCACCTCGTGGGGCGTGCCACCCCGCAGATCCCAGCGCACCGCCCAGTGGTGCTCGACCACGTCGGCGAGGTCGGCCGCGGGCGCGATCAGCCCCTCGCGATACACCCCGGCCCCGGCCCGGGGATCGAGCAACCCGCGCGGTGGCGTGTCCGTGGTCGGATCCATAACGCCCATTGTCGCGCGTTCGCGTTTGTTCAAGACCACCTTCGCGCCCCGCCCTACCGTCGAACACATGAGTGAAACGACCATCGCCACCGGCACCATCGAATCCAAGTCCTGGGAACAGACCGAGTACGCGCCCGTTCCCGGCGCTCCCGCCCTGGCCACCGCGAAGGGCTACGACCTCTATCGCGGCGACATCGACGGCGACGCCGACTGGCAGGGCCTGATGTTCGCCGCCCCCGACGGCTCGGGCACCTTCCACAGTTTGCAACGGACCCGAGGGACACTGGCCGGCCACACCGGCAGTTTCATCCTCGAGTTGACGGGCACGTTCGCCGCGACCGGCGAGTCCCGCGCCGAGTGGCGGGTCCTGCCCGGGTCGGGCACCGAGGGCTTGACCGGGATCACCGGCACCGGCGGCTACGAGTCCGGCGGGTCGTCCGCGACCTACACCCTGGAATATCGGCTGCCCTGACCCGAATGTCCTTGCCGCACCGCGCAGTTCGCGTCCCGGGTCTTGTCGGCCGTGGAGCGGACCCGGCGCGTGCTCTGTCGAACCGCGCGCCCGATGCCGTCACCGGGGCGGGTATTCCGCTTCACCCGGCTCAGGCGTGGTCGTAGGCACCGGATCGGATGTCCTGCAACAGCGTCGGTCCGTCCGGGCTCCAGGACAGCAGGTCACGGGTCCGGGTGTTCGAGGCCGACATGTCCGACCCGAAGAAGCGGCCGACGAATCCGAAGTGCTCGGCGGCCCGGTCCGGGGCGATCGAGGACACGGGGACGCCGAGGCGGGAGCCGATGGCCTCGGCGATGTCGCGGGTGGTGACGGCCTGTTCGGCCACGACGTGCAGGATCGAACCGGCCGGTGCGCTCTCGAGGCCGAGCCGTACGACCCGGGCCGCGTCGGTGCGATGGATAGCCGCCCAGGACGCGGCGCCGTCGCCGAGATAGGCGGAGACCCCGTGCCGGCGCGCCGCCGCAACGAGATTCGCGACGAAGCCGGTGTCGCCCGCGCCGTGGACCGAGGGGGCGAAGCGGGCGGCGACGACGCGGACGCCCTGCTCCGCGTAGGCGAGCGCGAGATTCTCGGATCCGCCTCGGGAGGAGGCCGGGCCGACGGCGGGGGAGGGATCGTCCTCGGTGGCGGGCCGATTCCGGACCAGGCCGGACAGCACCGAGGCCAGCAGGAACGGGCGATCGGTGCCCGTCAGGGTCTCCGCTATGGCTTCGACCGCGGCGCGCTCGGAGCGGATCGTCTCGGCCGGGTCGGACCAGTCGTGCTTGTTGCCCAGGTGCACAACCGCTTCGGCGGTTTCGGCGGCGGCGCGCAGGCCGGGGAGGTCATCGAGATCGCCGAGACGGGCCTGCGCGCCGCGGCGGCGAAGAGTGTCGGCCGCGGCGGCGGAGCGAGCCAGGCCGGTGACCACGTGGCCTGCGGTGAGAAGTTCTTCGACCACGGCGGTGCCGATCCAGCCCGTGGCTCCGGTGACGAATACGTGCATGATGCAGTCCTTCGGTTGTGATGGAAGCGCCGACGACCGGTTCTCGACGTCGCCGGGAGAGTGCGCGGGGTCGCTCACCTGTCGGAGGCGCGACGAGAGATCAGCGACTGCGCCACGACAAGGCCGCCGAGCAGCAGTACAGCGACCCCGATCACCCGCAGGCCGGCATCGGCGCCCGAAACGAACGCCGCGACAACCTCATCCGTGCGGTCCGGCGCGGCGGCCAGGGCCTGGGCGACGGTGTGCGGATCGCCGGGGACATCGGCGGGCAGCGCGCTCACGAAGCGGGCGGTCAGCACGGTGCCGATGACCGCGACGCCGAGGGCGCTGCCGAACTCGCGGGTGGTGGCCTGCAAGCCCGCACCGACCCCGGCCAGGGCCTGCGGCAGCGCGCCGGAGATCGCGGCGGACAGGGTCGGAAGTGCCAGTGTCACACCGACTCCGGTGACCAGCAGCCACGCGGCGTAGGCGAGATAGGGTGTCGCGGTGCCGGCTGTCGAGAGTCCGAGCAGGCCGCCGCCCACGAAGGCGAAGGCCAGGGCGACGGTCGCGTCGACCCCGATGCGGGCGGTGAGCTTGCCGACGTGCCGGGAACCGAGAATGACCGGGACGGTCAGCGGAATGATGCCGAGACCGGTGCGCAGCACCCCGAAACCCTTGGCGTACTGCAGAAATGACGCGTTCACATAGAACAGCGCGAACATGCCGAAGAAGACCGCGGTCATACCCAGGCAGGCGCTGCGCAGCGCGGGCACGCGGAACAGCCGGGGATCCAGGAGCGGATGCTCGACCTTCAGCTCGACGATCGTCCACAGCGCGAAAAGCACGGCGGAGCAGACGAATCCGGCGATGACCAGGAGGCTGCCCCAGCCTTCGACGGGGCCCTCGACGATCCCCACCAGCAGCGCCACCGACGCCGCGACCAGCAGCACCGTGCCGATCGGGTCGAGGCGGCGATCGTGCCGGGCCGACACCGGCGCGAGCCGGCCGACCAGCGCGGCCAGCAGCAGCGCGATCGGAACAACGGCGACGAAGAGCCAGCGCCACGAACCGCCGGTGAGCACCGCGCCGCCGCCGACATTGCCGAGCACCCCGCCGATTCCGGTCATGGACGCCCAGGTCGCGATGGTCACGTTCTTGCGTTCCGCGGGCACCGCGTGCAGCAGCACCGCCAGGGTGTTGGGCAGCACCGCGGCGGCGCCCGCGCCCGTGACGGCCCGGCCCGCCAGCAGGACGGCGACGTTCGGCGCGGCCGCCGACAGCAGCGCGCCGGCCGCGAACAACCCCAGTCCGGCGAGCAGTACGCCCTTGCGGCCGAATCGATCGCCCGCCGCCCCGCCCGGAATCACCAAGCAGGCGAAGACGATCACGTAGGTGTCCACGATCCACACCAGCGCCGAGGCCGACGGGCGCAGCGCGCTCGCGGCGAGCATCGGCACCGCCAGGTTGATAGCGGCGACCATCCCGACGACGAGCACCACGCAGGCGCACATCACCGTGAGCAGGCCGCGACGCCCGACCGGCCGCTGGGCGGTCGCGGTGTCGCGGTTCAGGAGATTCATGTGCATGACGGTCACGCTATTGACGTGCGTAGTGTCCGCGCGACGCAACTTTGGTAATCATGAATTGTGTACGATGCAACTATGCCGCAGCAGCTGGACCTGAACCTTCTACGCGTGTTCGACGCCCTGCTGCAGGCGGGCAGTGTCACCGGCGCGGCCGAGCAGCTGAACCTGTCGATCCCGGCGACCAGCCGCGCGCTCGGGCGCCTCCGGCGGGCCATGGGTGACCCGATTCTGGTGCGCGCCGGTCGCGCCATGGCACCGACACCGTTCGCACTGCGCACCGCGCCCAGCGTGCGCTCGCTGCTCGAACAAGCCTCGGCCCTGATCAGTGCCGATCGCGAGATCGACTTCTCGACGCTGCAGCGCACCTTCGCCATTCGCATCAACGACGGTGTGGCCGCGACGCTCGCGACCGCGGCCGTCGCGGCGATCGCCGAGGGCGCGCCCGGCGTCGTCCTGCGCTTCCTGCCCGAAGGCGACGAGAGCATGGAGGCCCTGCGCGACGGCTCGGTGGACCTCGATATCGGCGCGGGCACTCCCGCCGCCCCTGACATCCACACCACCGTGCTGTACCGCGAGCACCTGGTCGGCATAGTCCGCGTCGACCACGCCCTCGGCCGCCACCGCCGCCCCACCCTCGCCCAGATCTGCGCGCATCCACACGTCTCGGCCTCGCGCCGCGGCCGCGCCCACGGCCCCCTCGACACCGCCCTCGCCGCGGCCGGCCTGCAACGCCGCGTCGCCGCGGTGGTACCCACCTCCGCCCTTGCGGCCCTGCTGGTTTCGTCGACCCCCTATGTCGGGATGGTGCCACGCCGCCTGGCCGAACAGTACGAGCAGCCCCTCGCCCTGCGCTGGTTCCCGATCCCCACCCCGCTCCCCGACATAGACATCCACCTCGCCTGGCACGCCCGCCTGGACGCCGATCCGGCCCAACGCTGGCTCCGCGACACCCTGCGCGCGGCCGTTGAAGATAAGCCCTGAACCCAGCCGCGCCGGCCGAGTATCGATCCGTCTGATGGTCACGCAGCCACGGCCGAGCCAACTCGTCCTCTCCGTCGGTAACCCCCGTTACCTGCGAACTTCTTCCCGCGAAGCGCCAACAGGTCTACCGTGAAATCAGCAGTTGATCTCTCTCAGGAGGTGGGTCCCATGCCCAGAAAAGTAGCCGACTGCCGCCGCTTCCCCAGCGATTCGAATTGCACCCTCACCATCTCCGGCGAGGAGGAAGAGGTCCTGACCGCCGCGACCGCCCACGCGGTGTCGGTCCACCAACACGAAGACACCCCCGAGCTCCGCGAACAGGTCCGTGGGATGCTCGAGGACGAGAAGGCGACGGTCTGAACGAGCGTCGTTCTCGATCACTCTGACGCGGACCCGTCCCTGCCACAACCGCCTGGAATTCGCGCCTGCCGCAACCGCCGGGCGGCTGTAGGTTGCTTCCGGGCACACGGTGATCACGTCGACCCGCGACACCAGGGATTCCCGCACCCCCACACGCGCCCCAGACTTGCCTGACGCTGGACATAGCGATCCGAAGATTGCCCAATACCATTGGCCTGTTGAGCAACTCGGATACCTTCGGTTCGTGGTTGCGGTCAGCAGCGCGGCGCGGCTCCAGGATCACACTTGGGACTTCGCGTCGTACACCAACTATTGCCTGTGGCTGGATCACGCGAACTTCGGTGATCTGCTCCGCCGGGAGGCTGCCGGAGGATGCGGCATCCGGTTTCTGCGCGGAGAGCCAGGCGCCCTTTCACTCGGGCGCGCGAAGAGGTCGTTCCGTTGACGCTGACGACGCGCGTCGCGGTGACAATGGGGTCGGGCACAACTCGCCGAAGCTCTAATCGGCGCGAGCAGGAGGACGGCATGTTCGATCGGCGTGGATCAGGATCATGTCGAGGAGCTGTGGTCCAGGGGGCGCGATGTTCGGGAGGACGCGAGTTATGGGACGGATTGACTACGAGAATGATCCGAACGCTCCCGCGGCCAACGCCCTGGTGCCGGCCGCGTCCGTCGTTGTCGTGAACGACGCCGGTCAGGTGCTGCTGCAACGGCGGGTCGACAACGGGAAGTGGGCGCTGCCGGGCGGAAAGATGGAGCTCGGCGAATCGTTGGCGGAGTGCGGGATTCGGGAGACCCGGGAGGAGACCGGGATCGACGTCGAGATCATCGGCATTGTCGGCACCTACACCGATCCGAGGCACGTCTTCGCGTACGACGACGGGGAGGTGCGGCAGGAGTTCTCCATCTGCCTGCTGGGGAAGCCGGTCGGTGGGACGGCGCGCAGTTCCGACGAATCGACCGAGGTCGACTGGTTTCGAGTGGATGAGATCGACGGGCTGCCGATGGTTGCGAGCATCAGGAAACGACTCGACGATTGGCGCTCGGGCAAGATCCCGGTCGTTCGCTAGCTGGGCAGAACTTCGAGCCGCAGCGGGGTGGCACGCGGGCGGCTCACTCCCAGGCGAAGCGGGGCTGGTCGAAGTGAGCCACGCGGGTGTGGCGGTGGCGCAGGACGACCTCGCGGAACTGGTAGAGGATCGCGGCGGTGGGGGAATGGAGGTGACCGCCCAGGAGGGGGAGTTTCAGGGCGGGGTGGTCGGAGCCGGGGACCGGGGTCAGGACCGGGTCCACGTCGAGGGCGGACATCGGAATCCAGTGCAGGACAGCCACTTCGGACGGGTTGGGGACCGGGGCGGGGGAGTTCTCGGCCCAGGCCACGACGGGGGTCATGATGTAGCCGGAGCGGGTCGGGTAGTCGTCGAGGAGGCCCAGGACCGCCGTGCGGGGGAGCTCGACGCCGAGCTCCTCGTGGAGTTCGCGCAGGGCCGCGGCCACCGCGTCTTCACCGGGATCCAGCTTGCCGCCGGGCAGGGCGAACTGCCCGGCGTGGGCGCGCAGCCCGGGCGACCGCTCGGTCAGCCAAATGCCCTGCTCCCCATCGTTCTCCACGATCGCGATCAGCACCGCCGCGGGCCGCCGACCGTCCGCCTCGATCGCCCGTCGCGGAAACGCCCCCAGCACCGCACCCACCTCGGACCGCAACTGCGCGGCGGGCGCATCACTCCAGCGGAATCCGCAACTGTCCTCGTCGACCGGCACCAGCCGAACCTAATTCCCGCCGCCACCCACCGTCAACGCGGCCCGCGCGGACGCCACAGTTCGTCCGGTAGCGTCCCGCGCATGGCGGGGGACGACCGATACGACCGATACGAAGACGCGCTCTGGGAACGCTTGGCGGCGCTGCTGCCCTCGCCCGGCGACGCCGCGGACTTCCTCGAGTGTCGTGTTATCGGGGAGCAGGAGGCGGGGCTGTGGATGCTCACGCGGCGGCTGCTGGAACAACGGGTTCCGGTTGGTGACCGCGCTCGCGTCGAGATCGAGGTGCTGGCCGAGTACTGGGGTGAACGACACGCTCGGCACGACGACATAGCGGCCCTCATTCCCGATGCCGGGCCCCTGCCGTCGGTGCGCACGGTGGCCGATGCGTGGGCCGAGCCCATCACCGTCACCGAAGCCGGCATCTCCGACCCGGGTCTCAGCGACAAGGTCGTCGTGCCCTGGCTCGAATGCCTGCGGTGCGACAGCGTGCTCGAGCGAGTACACACGCCAGAGCCATGGGGCGGGTTCGTCTCTCGGGCCGAGCATTACGTACTGCATCCCCGCGACGACTTCTCCTCCGGCGGCCTTCGGATCTTCGGCCCATCGGAACTGCTGCAAGCTATGGAAACACTGCTCACCTGTGGTTGAGCTGCCGAGGCCGAGGGTCGAGCGGACCAGCCTCAGGCACAGGATGCGACGTGGCGGGGTGTGCGGGGCGAGATCGGTGGGGCGGCGTGCCGGGGGCGATCGGTGCGCGGGGAGGGCGAGGGGGTGATGCTGGTGGGGGACCGAAACGGATTGTGGAGAGGGAGTGGCGGGATGGCGGCGGAGCTTGTGGACGCGGTGGTCGTGGGGATGGGGCCGGGTGGGGAGGACGTCGCCGCGCGGCTGGCCCGGGGCGGGTTGAACGTCGTGGGGGTCGAGGGGCGGCTTGTGGGTGGGGAGTGTCCGTATTTCGCCTGTGTGCCGACGAAGATCATGGTGCGGGCGGCGGACGCGCTGGCCGAGGCCGAGCGGGTCAACCGGCTGGCGGGGCGAGCGGTGGTCACGGCGGACTGGGGGCCGGTGGCGGCACGGATCCGGGACGAGGCTACCGACGACTGGGACGACTCGGCGGCGGTGGAGCGGTTCGAGAAGGCTGGTGGGACGTTCGTGCGGGGGTGGGGGCGTATCTCCGCGCCGGGTGAGGTGACCGTCGATACCGAGCAGGGGGACAGGGTGTTCCGGGCCCGTGCGATCGTGTTGAACCCGGGCACCGCGCCCGCGGTGCCGCCGCTGCCGGGTCTGGCGGAGACCCCGTACTGGACCAATCGCGAGGCGGTGCGGGTCACCGAACTTCCGACGTCGCTGATCGTGCTGGGTGGCGGTCCGGTCGGCGCCGAATTCGCGCAGCTGTTCGCTCGGTTCGGGGTCCGGGTGACCATCGTCGTGCCCAAACGACTTGTGCCGCAGGACGAACCGGAGGCCGGCGACCTGCTGGCCGAGGTCTTCGCGGCCGAAGGCATCACCGTGCGCAGCGGTGCGCACGCCGCGGCGGTCGCGTACGACGGGCGCGAGTTCACCGTCGAGATGAGCGAGGGCGAACCGGTGCGGGGCGAACGACTGCTGGTGGCGACCGGCCGGCGAACCGACTTCGGGGCGCTGGGAATCGGCGTGCTCGGGTTGGACGAGCACGCCAAATCGATCGAGGTCGACGAGCGGATGCGGGCGGCCGACGGACTCTGGGTTATCGGCGACGTCGCCGGGCATGGGGCCTTTACACATATGTCGATGTACCAGGCGCGGATCGCGGCCGCCGACATCCTGGGCGAATCCGGCGAAACCGCGCAATATCGAGCCGTGCCCCGGGTGACGTTCACCGACCCGGAGGTGGGATCGGTCGGCATGACCGAAGAACAGGCGCGAGCGGCGGGGTTGACCGTCCGCGTCGGGAAATACGACATACCCGCGAGCACCCGCGGCTGGATTCACAAGGTGGGCAACGAGGGTTTCATCAAACTCGTGGAGGACGCCGATCGCGGCGTCCTCGTCGGCGCGACCTCCATGGGCCCCACCGGCGGCGAAGTGCTCGGGGCACTCACCCTCGCCGTGCACGCCGAGGTGCCGACCGCCACCCTGCGCTCCATGATTTACGCATATCCGACATTCCACCGCGCCATCGAAGCCGCACTCGATGCACTCCCGACGAGTTAGGCATCGATTCGTAATCGTTGATGTTCAAGCGCTGGTAAAACCGGGATCCTGAGAAGGCATCGATGGTCCGAGGAAACTGGCGGTGGACATAATGCGAATCTCGGAGATATTGCGTCGAAAAGGCCCCGGCGTCATCACGATCGCACCCGATGCGACCGTGCGCGAACTGCTCCGGGTCCTGGCGACACACAACGTCGGCGCGGTGGTGGTATCCGCGGACGGCGTGGCACTGTCCGGCATCGCGTCCGAGCGCGATGTCGTGCGGCGACTACACCGCGACGGCGCGGAGCTGCTCGACCGGCCGGTGTCGGCGATCATGACCGCGGTCGTGCGCACCTGTTCCCCCGATGATCGGGTGGAGACCCTCAACGCGATCATGACCGAACACCGGATCCGGCACCTGCCGGTCGTGGCCGACGACCGGATGGTCGGGGTCGTCAGCATCGGCGACGTGGTCAAGAACCAGATATCGGAGCTGGAGAACGAGCGCGAACACCTGGTGCGCTACCTGCACGGGTGAATCAGGGCAGCCCGTGCGCCGCCTCGGCGAGCGTGCGGGCCCCGGTCGCGACATCGGCAGCGGCCGCGAAATCCAGCCGCAGTTCCAGATCGGCCGACTCGGCCGGTCCGTCGTAATGTGTGATGCCCGTGCCGGTGATGACGTAGTGCAGCGTCGTCTCCCCGATGTGCACCGTGACGCTGCCGCGCGGAACCTGTTCGGCCACGGCCCGTCCCAGCGGCAGCGCGAACCAGTGCGCCCGCACGGCATCGGTGGATCGGCGCTCGCCCAGTAGCGGCGCACCCCACTGTGACAGCGCGTCGAGCGCCGGCCGCAATGCCGCCCCCGATTCGGTCAGCTCGTACAGCGCGGTTCCCGCGCGGGGTCCGACGCGCCGGCGCACCAGAATCTCATCCCGCTCCAATTCCTTGAGCCGGGCCGCGAGCATATCGGTGCTGATTCCCGGCAGATCCGCGAAAAGATCGCTGTATCTGCGCGGGCCCGAACACAGTTCGCGAACCACCAGCAGACTCCAGCGGTCGCCCACGAGTTCGAGGGCACGGCTGACCGCGCAGTAGTGGTCGTAGCTTCGACGTGGCACGCTTCCACTGTAACCACTCGCTTGGAAATTCCAAGTGCAAACTTGGAAAATCCAAGTAAGGTGTGTGGCAAGCGCATCGAGAAGGGACGTCCATGCAGGTCAAGCAGTCGAGCAAGCTCGCGGGTGTGTCATACGAGATCCGTGGACCGGTCGCGGAGCACGCCGCACGGCTCGAGGCCGAGGGTCATCACGTGGTGAAGCTCAACACCGGCAACCCGCTGCCCTTCGGCTTCGAAGCGCCCGCGGACCTGCTGCAGGACATGGTCCGCAACCTGCCGGTGTCCAGCGGCTACTCCACCTCCAAGGGCCTGCTGTCCGCGCGCCGCGCGGTGGTGCAGTACTACCAGACCCTCGGGCTGGAGGGGGTGGACGTCGAGGACGTGTACCTGGGCAACGGCGTCTCCGAACTGATCATGATGGCCATGACGGCGCTGCTGGAGAACGGCGACGAAGTCCTCGTTCCCGCACCGGATTTCCCGCTCTGGACCGCGGCCACCGCGCTCAACGGCGGCCGGGCCGTGCACTACATCTGCGACGAGTCCTCGGACTGGTACCCGGACGTGGCCGACATCGAATCCAAGATCACCGACCGCACCCGCGCCCTGGTCCTGATCAACCCGAACAACCCGACCGGCGCGGTGTACTCGCCCGAGGTCGTGCGCGAGATCCTCGAGGTGGCCCGCCGCCACAACCTCGTGGTGTTCTCCGACGAGATCTACGACAAGATCCTGTACGACGGCCTGCAGCACACCTGCACCGCGACCCTGGCCCCCGACCTGCTGGTGCTCACCTTCTCGGGCCTGTCCAAGTCCTACCGCGCCGCCGGGTTCCGCTCGGGCTGGCTGGTGGTTTCCGGACCCACCGAGCACGCCCAGAACTACCTCGAGGGCCTGACCATGCTCGCGGGCCTGCGCCTGTGCGCGAATGTCCCTGCCCAGCAAGCGATTCAGGCCGCGCTCGGTGGACACCAGAGCATCTACGATCTCACCCTGCCCGGCGGCCGGCTGCACGAACAGCGCGACCGCGCGTGGGAGGCGCTCAACGCGATTCCCGGCGTCTCGTGCGTCAAGCCCAAGGGCGCGCTGTACGCGTTCCCGCGCATCGACCGCTCGATGTACCCGATTCACGACGACGAGCGGTTCGTCCTGGACCTGCTGCTGCAGGAGAAGATCCACATCGTGCAGGGCACCGGCTTCAACTGGCCCGAGCCCGACCACTTCCGGATCGTCACCCTGCCGCACGCGGACGACCTCGAGGCGTTCATCGAACGCATCGGGCGCTTCCTGGCGACCTACCGGCAGTGAAACGGGCCGAACGCGCGCGCCCTCACCGCTCGCGCCCGAGCCCGCGTTCGCGGACCCGCTCCCGGCGGCGCAGCCGCCAGGCGCCGTAGACGCGTTCGGGCTCCACGGTCCGGCCCGACGCCGAGTTCAACTGCAGCACACGCAGTCCCGGGTCGGCGGTGGGATCGTCCGCCCCCCGCGCCACGCCTCGAAACGGCGGCGGCCCGGTGCGGTGACTGGCCGCGTTCACCGCGCGCAGCGCCTGTTCCAGCACGTCCATCAGTTCGCGGCCCGCACTGCCGGAAAAATCGTTGGCCCACAATTTGCGCAGCTCGTCGGCGAATCGCAGGCGTAGTCGATACGCCTCGTGCGAATCCCGGACCAGCTCCGCCTCGCGAATGATCGCCCACAGATCCCCGGCGTCATAAGACATTTCAGTACCCACCTTCGCCGGCCGCTCCCTGCACGGCCGACTCCCACCCTATGGGGTCCCGGTGACAGTGCCGGAAAAAGATTTCGAGAAAAGTTTCCGAGATGGGTCGAAAGCGTGAATCCGGCTCCGACCGATAGGTGACAGCGGCCCCACCCCGGGCCGCACCCACCGTCAGGAGCCCATCATGAGCACCACCGTCAACACCTTCTTCTGGTTCGACGCCAACGTCGGCGAGGCCGCGGACTTCTACGTCTCGGCCATCCCGGATTCGGCGATCACCTCGTCCGCCCCCGGACCGGACGGGACCCCGTTCGTGGTGACCCTGGAGCTGGCCGGGCATTCGATCACGCTGCTCAACGGCGGACCCGGTCACCCGCTGAACGATTCGGCGTCCGTCCAGGTCATCGTGGAGACCCAGGAGGAGGTCGATCGGCTGTGGGACGTGCTGACCTCCGGCGGCGGCGAGCCCGGGCCCTGCGGCTGGCTCACCGACAAGTACGGCCTGAGCTGGCAGGTGGTTCCGACCGCCCTGTTCACCCTGATGTCGGGTGAACCGGCCCGTGCCATGGCGGTCAACACGACGATGCGAACCATGTCGAAGCTCGATATCAAAACGCTGCAGGACGCGTACGACAACGCCTGACCGGGACCGGACGTGATCGGTGCGGGCTCATCGCCCGCACCGGACCGCCGGAGCCGGTGTCGCCGGCGAATGTCGCGGGCGGGCGCTCTAGAGTGAACGCGTGGGCCCCGGTGAACTCGAAGATCTGCGATCCGCGCTCTCGTGCGTGTACGTGAAACTCGAGGCCGAGACCATTACCCAGCCCGATGTCATCGAATTGCAGGCGCGCGCCGAGATTTTGGAGGGCGAGATCGGCGCGATTCTGGACGCGGATGTTCTGGAGCACATGGCGGAGCGGCTGCCCGCGTTGCCTGCGGATTCAGGCGAAACACTGTTCTGAATCGGCGGCGCCGTGGTTTTCCCGCGAGCTTTTCGCAGTCCGTGGGGCGCTTTCCGCCGTCCGTGAACGGAATTCGAGGCCGGAACCGTCCGCGACCCGGCATCGCGATCAGGCGGGGGAGTCTTCGTCCAAAGCCTCGATGAGCGTGCCCAGCGACGACAGCAATGTCCGCCGCTGCTCGGGCGCGAGGCGATCCATCGCCGCCGCGAAGCGCTGGATGCGCGCCGAGGTCAGCCCCGTCACCAGGTCGTGGGCCGCCGGGGTCGCCGAGAGCAGTTGCGCGCGACCGTCTTCCGGGTCGGCGTCGCGGGTGAGGTAGCCGGACTTCTCCAGGCTGGTCACCACCCGCGACATGGTCGGCGCGCTGACCCGTTCGATCGAGGCCAGATCGCTCAGCCGCATGGGCCCGGACCGGGCGAGGGAGGCCAGCGCCGACGCCGCGCCGGGACTGAGCGCACCCAGATCCCCCGAATGCCGCAGCAGCCGCAGCAGTCGTCCGATCGTGTGATAGAGATCGGCGGCCTCGGAGAGTTGTTCGGTGTCGGCGGCACTGAGTTCGGTGTCGGCGATACCGGGATGCGCGGGCAGCGTGGCCTCCTCGATCGTGTGGTCAGATTCCCGCGCGGTCGGCCGCGCGGAGTTCGTCGGCTTCCGCGGGGGCGTTCCCGTTGCCGGCGAACCACGATGCCACCGCGCCGATCAGCATCATAAGTGCCGCGCCGAGGAACACGACCACCAGTCCGGAGTGGAACGGGCCGGAGATCAGGTTGGGGAAGAACTCCTGGCCCGTCAGGACTTCGGTCTGGACGCCGGGATGTTCGAGGGTGCCGCTCGGGCCGAGCAACTCCTCGATCGGGTTGTACCCGAGGAAGGCCGCGAACAGGCTGCCGACCGGGGGCAGTCCGGCCGCTTCGGCGGCGACCTCCGGCGAGACGCCCTGGGCCTGCAGGCCCGAATCGAGCGCGCCGGGCAGCGGCGAGGACAGGCCGACGACCATGAGGGAGAAGAAGATTCCCATCGACAGCGCCATACCGCCGTTGAGCAGGGTCGCGCGGATACCCGAGGCGACACCGCGCTGGTCGGCGGGAACAGAGTTCATGACCGCCGCGGTGTTCGGCGAGGTGAACAGGCCCGAACCCAGGCCGTTGAGCAGGATGATGCCCGCGAATACCCAGTAGTTGAAGTCGACCGGGATCACCACCAGCAGCACGAAGGTCAGCGCCATCACCGACATGCCCAGCGTGGCGAACGAGCGCGCGCCGTACCGGTCCGACAGCCAGCCCGAAACCGGGCCCGCGGCAAGGAATCCCAGGGTCAGCGGGAGCATATAGATGCCCGCCCACAGCGGGGTGACCTCGTAGTCGAATCCGTGCAGCGGCAGCCAGATGCCCTGCAGCCACATGATGAGCATGAACTGCAGGCCGCCGCGGCCGATGGAGGCCATCAGACCGGCCACGTTGCCCAATCCGAAAGCGCGCGAACGGAACAGCGAGAGCTGGAACATGGGCGCGGCGACGCGGCTCTCGATCACGCAGAACAGCGCGAGCAGCGCGAAGCCGCCGAGCACCGACCCGATCACCCACGGGTTGCCCCAGCCGGTGTTCGAATCCCCGTAGGGCTGAATGCCGTAGGTGATGCCGGTCAGCAGCGCGGTCAGGCCGAGTGCGAAGGTGAGGGTGCCGGGCAGATCCAGTTTTCCGGGCGTGCGCTGACCCACGTCGTGCAGCGCGCGGTACGACCACACCGCGCCGACGATGGCGAACGGCACACTGACCCAGAACACGGCCTTCCAGTGCCATTCCGACAGCAGGCCGCCGATCACCAGTCCGAGGAACGAACCGGCCACCGCCGCAACCTGATTGATGCCGAGCGCGAATCCCCGGCGCTCCACCGGGAACGCGTCGGTGAGGATCGCCGCGGAGTTGGCCATCAGCATGGCCCCGCCGACGCCCTGCACCACGCGCCAGCCGATCAGCCACAGCGCGCCGGCGTCGTGGGTGAACGGCACCAGCGAGAGCGCCACCGCCGACACCGCGAAGACGACGAACCCGAGGTTGTAGATCCGCACCCGCCCGTACATGTCCCCGAGCCGCCCGAACAGCACCACGAGCACCGCCGACACGAGCAGGAATCCCATGAGCAGCCAGAGCAGGTAGCCCACGTTCCCCGGCGAGAGCGGGTTCAGGTCCACCCCGCGGAAGATCGCGGGCAGCGAGATGATGACGATCGAGGAGTTGATGGTGACCATCAACATGCCCAGCGTGGTGTTGGCCAGCGCCACCCACTTGTATCGCGGATGGTCATGGTCCATCCGCCGCCGGCGGCGGATCGTCCGTACGTCACCGGTGTCGAGCTCGGTGGTGGTGGCGGCCACAACGCCTCCCGAAGAGATAGCAGAACAAGCAACTCGTCCAATATAGTTGTTAGTTGCTAACTAACCAATTCGCGGTCGGGAAACACGCGTCGCCCGCCGGTGGCCGCGCCGATGTCGGTCGAGCACGACCGGTACGCCCTACGCCGAGACGGCGAGTTAGGGTGGGGGGCCATGGTGACACCCGAGGCGAATGAGATGGGGGCTCGCGGTCACGCCGTCAGCCCCCTCCGCGACTGAGCACCCGTCGCGCGCTCCCGGCACCCTGCCATGAGCGCGATCGTTCGCATTCCCGGGCGCTGACCGCTGTGACGAGACGTCTTCCTGTCGTTCTCTCACTTCGGAGTCCCTCATGCCCCTGTCCCTCTACACCCTTGCCGTGGCGGTATTCGCCATGGGCACTTCCGAATTCATGCTCGGGCCTGGTGCCCGATATCGCGGCGACCCTCGGCGTATCGATCGGTTCGGCCGGCCTGCTCACCTCGGCCTTCGCGATCGGCATGGTTGTCGGCGCGCCGCTCACCGCGGCCCTGGCACGCCGGTACGACCCGCGCACGGCCCTGTTGTCCTTCGTGTCGTTGTTCGCGGCCGCACACGTGATCGGTGCGCTCACCGTGAGTTTCTCGGTGCTGCTGGCGACCCGAGTGATCGCCGCGCTGGCCAATGCCGGGTTCCTCGCCGTCGCGCTGAGTACCGCGGCGGCGCTCGTGGCGGCCGATCGCAAGGGGCGTGCGCTGGCGGTCCTGCTCTCCGGCACGACGATCGCTACCGTCGCGGGTGCGCCGGGCGGCGCGCTGCTCGGCGCGGTACTCGGCTATCGGGCGACCTTCTGGGCGATCGCCCTGCTCTGCCTGCCCGCCGCCGCCGGGATCGCCCGGGGTATCCCGGCCCGCGCCGGAACCGGCGTTCCGGGTGCCACACCCGCCCCTTCACTCCGGGAAGAGATCGGTGAGCTGAAGCGACCCGGTCTGCTGCCTGTCATGCTGCTGGGCGCACTGATCAACGCCGCGACCTTCGCCACGTTCACCTTCCTCGCGCCGATCGTGACGGACCGGGCCGGATTGCCGGAGTTCTGGATTCCCGTGGCGCTCACGCTGTTCGGTCTCGGCTCCTTCGTCGGCGTCGTCGGCGCGGGACGGATCTCGGACCGGCGGCCCGGTCTCGCCATCGTGGTCGGCGGGCCGCTGCTGCTGCTCGGCTGGATCGCGCTGGGGGTCCTGGCCGCGCACCCGGCGGCCCTGCTGACCCTGGTGTTCACGCAGGGCGCGCTGTCGTTCGCGGTGGGCAGCACCCTGATCGCCCGGGTGCTCTACGCGGCGGAGGGCGCGCCCACGATGGGCGGGTCGTACGCGACGGCCGCGCTCAACATCGGCGCCGCGGCCGGGCCCGCCGTCGCAGCGGCGACCCTCGGCACCGGGGCCGGAGTCCTCGGGCCGGTCTGGGTGAGCGGCGTGCTGGTCGCCGTCGCGCTTGCTATCGCGGTGCCGTTCCTTCGGGTCGTGGCACCGCGGGCGATCCGATGAACACACGAACCCGCCGTACTCATGACGCGGTGCAGTTGTTCGCCGGCGGTAGGCCCGCGAATCGGTTTGCGATGTAAGGCATTCCGGCCGCCAGCGCGGCCAGACCGGCGGCCACGTGATCGAGACCCGCGTACTCGCGCAGGTCCACCGGGACCCCGGCCGCGCACAGGGACCGGGCCAGGGCGCGCTGATCCTCGGCGATGGCGACGCCGTCGCCCGTGCCGTCGCTGTCGCCGAAGGCGATCGCCATCGGGAAGCGTGGCGTGCCGGTGGTTCCCATGACGAGGGCGCCGGTCATCGCGGTCAGCGCCGAAAAGCGGTGGTAGTCGGCGTATTCGGGTGCGAACAGCGCCCGCATCTCGATGACCGGCAGATCCTGGGCCTCGAGGGCGCACAGCTCGCTCGCGCGGTCCATGATCCGGATCCCTTCGGGGGACAGGTAGGGCGTGAGGTCCACCTCGAAGCCGCGGCTGATGCCGGTCAGCACCAGCGGCAGGACCTTGGACCACACCGGGGAGCCGTCGATGTAGTCGATGGTGCGCAGCAGGTTCACCGGTAACCCGCCCTCCACCGCGCCGACGATGCGGAGCTCGGGGGCGTACCGAGCGGCCAGCTCGGCCGCGAACTGGGTGGCTATCCCGCCGCCGGAGAAGCCGAGCAGCGCCACCGGTACGGCGCCGGGCTCGGCGTCCAGGACCCGCTCGGCCGCCCGGATGCCGTCGAGCGTGCCGTAGCCGGACTCGTGCCCGGCGCCGTAGTGCAGCCCCGGCCCTTCGTAATCCGCCGTCACCACGGTGTATCCGGCGGCCAGCGCCGCCGCGACGACCGCGTGATCGAGGCCGGGCGTCCCGAACGCGGTGGTGTACGAGGGATTGCATCGCGAGCTGAGCGCGTCGTAGGCCGCTTGATACGAGACCAGCCGGGGCGGGCCGGCGGCGCCGGGCGGGCGTACGACCAGCGCGGCGGTGACCGACGGCCGCCGCAGTTGGTCGGTGGTGCGGTAGAGCACCTGGGTCGCCGTGCCGGGCAGGGCGGTGGCGGTCACCTGCCGGGTGCGCAGCACGGTTCCGGGCGCGATGTCCGCGACCGGGCCGTCGTACCGATAGAACGGGTCGTCGGCCGGCGGCGGGGGCTGGACGGTGATGACCGGCTGGGCCGCGACCACGGCGACCGAGCCCGTCAGGGATGCCGCGGCCAGCAGCGCGCACAGTGCGAGCTTTCGCATGATGAGGGGAACGTCCTTGTCGTACTGGGTATTTGGTGCTTGTGCCGTGTGCGGCCACCGAGTCGCCTCGAAGGTGCACGAACGAACCACCGTCCTATCAAAGAGCTTCTATAAAAGAACTTTAGAACAGCGGGCGCGAATCCCGGCGCCGATTGCCCGATCTCGGCCCGAAGTCCGGTCAAACACCGTCGAGACCGGTCGGTTCGGAGTTAGGCTGGGCGGACGCTACGCAACACGTATCCAGCGGACCCGGACGGAGCGTTATGGGATACCGGCGGAGTTTCGAGGCATTGCTGCTGGCCGCGGGGCTGGTGCTCGCGGCGGGGTGCGGGACGGGGGACGACTCGGGCGGGGAACCCGCCTACGCGGACACCCTGCGGCCGATCATCGAGAAACTGATGCGGGACAACGCGATTCCCGGGGCATCGGTGCTGATCAGATCGGCGTTGGACGGGGACTGGGCGGCCACCTTCGGCACGGGAACCATCGGCGCGGACGACCCGATCACCGCCGACGACTACTTCCGAATCGGCAGCAACACCAAGACCATGACCGTCACCGTCCTGCTGCAACTCGCGCAGGAGGGCAAGCTCGCACTCACCGATCCCATCGCGAAGTACCGGCCCGACGTGCCCGGAGGCGACCGGATCACCCTCGCGCAGCTGGCCGACATGCGCAGCGGCCTGTACAGCTACACCTTCGACCCCGCGTTCAACGCCGCGCTGGACAACGATCCGCGCCGGGTCTGGACACCGCAGGAACTCCTCGACATCGCCTTCTCGCACCCGGTGAACTTCGAACCGGGCGCGCGCTTCGAATACTCGAACACCAACACCATCCTGCTCGGGCTGGTCATCGAACAGGTGACGAAGCAGCCCATCGCGGAGTCCTTCCGCACCCGCATCTACGAACCACTCGATCTGCGGCACACCAGTTTTCCCGCCGCGGACGACGTCACTATCCCGGATCCGCATCCGCAGGGGTACGCCTTCGGCACCAACGTCTCCACCATCGACACCTACGCGCTGCCGCCGGACCAGCAGGCCGCCGCCGTCGCGGGCACGCTGCTGCCGTCGAACCAAACCGTCGCGAGCCCGTCGTGGGCGTGGACCGCGGGCGCGGCCATCGCCACCGTGGGCGACATGGCCACGTACGTGAAAGCGCTCGCCGACGGCGATCTGCTCGACGCGCGCATGCAGCAGACCCGGATCGACAGCATCGAACCGCTGGATCCCGCCAACCCGGCGGTCGCGGGCTACGGCCTGGGCATCGTGCGCTTCGGCGAACATCTCCTCGGCCACGACGGGCAGATTCCGGGATACATGACCTTCATGGGCCATGACCCGAAGGCCGATCGCACCATCGTGGTCGCCACGAATCTGGCCGCGGTCCCCGCCGGGGAAGGGGCGGCGCTGGTTCTGGTCAAGGGCATGCTGCCGACGTTCTACGGCGCGGACGCGGTCGGCGGTCACGATCCGGCGCGTCCCACGTCGGATCCGAGCGACCCGCCGACGACCGCGCCGGCGACGCGCTAGAGCCCGCCCGCGCACCGGGCTTCGACCTCGGCAACGCTGCTCGCGATCCGCATCCGCGCGGGCCCCCACTGCCCCGACTTATCGGGGCAGTCGTGGACGAATCCGCAGCCGGGACGGGTGTCGCCCGGCGCTTCGTGGCAGATCAGGGCGTCCGGCGGGCTCGGTCACAGTAGGGTTCGCACTCGGAACAGGACCGTGAGGAGAAACAGATGCCCGCCGGGTGGATTCGAGTCGTGCTGAGTGTGTCGCTGATGGCCGCGGGAGCGGTCGTGGCGGCGCCGGCCGCGGGGGCGACGGGGCCCGAGGATGCACCGGGGCTGGAACGGTACTACGGCCAGGAACTGCGCTGGCGGGGGTGCGAGGACGCGCAACTCGACGCGGCCGGGGCGCAGTGCGCGAATGTGGTTGTGCCGCTGGACTACACCGAACCGGACGGGCGCACGCTGACGCTGGCCGTCTCGCGGATCGCCGCGACCGATCCCGCGCAGCGGCGCGGGATCCTGATGTCCAATCCGGGTGGCCCGGGCGGGGCGGGCCTGCGGTACATGGTGAGCACCCAGCAGAACTTCTCGGAGCAGGTGCGGGCGCGGTACGACCTGATCGGGATGGATCCGCGCGGGATCGGGCGCTCGGACAAGGTCTCCTGTGCGTTGCCGGTGCCGAGCATCCTGTTCTCCGCGGGCTACGACCTGTTCGGGTACGCGCGTGACACCGCGCTGGCCGGCGCCCTGGCCACCGCGTGCGTCACCCCGGATCCGGACAAGATCCGGAACATCACCACCCGCAACACCGCTCGCGACATGGACATCGTGCGCAGCGCCTTCGGCGAGCAGAAGTTCAGCTACTTCGGCGCGTCCTACGGCACCTACCTCGGATCGGTGTTCACGCAGATGTTCCCGGACCGGGTGGACCGGGTCGTCCTGGACAGCGCCGTCGACCCGGACATGATCTGGACCGGGCACTACCAGCACATGGGACCGGCCAACGAGTACGCGCTCGACGACTGGGCGGCGTGGGCCGCCAAGCACAACGACGAATACCGTTTCGGCGCGACCGCCCCCGAGGTGCGGGCCTTCGTCGCGGACACGATTCGCCGTGCCGGGGCGCATCCGGTGTTCAACACCAGCTTCCTGGTGGACGAGCACACGGTTCCGCTCATGGTGTTCGCGCTGCTGGCCAACCCGCAGTGGAACGCGCGGCTGGCCACGGTGGTTCGCATGATCTCCGACGGCGCGAACGGGCTGCCCATCGATCTCGACGATCTCAAGGCGAAGGTCACCGCCGCCGTGCCGCTCGAGGCCGCGAGCCTGGCCGCGGTGCTGTGCGGCGACCGCGCCGCGCCGCGCGATCCCGCCTGGTACCTGGCCAACATCGAGCGCACCCGCGCCACGCAGCCGATCTTCGGGGCGTTCGCGAACAACATCACCGCGTGCGCGTACTGGCCGGATCCGGTCGAGCCGCCCACCGAAATCGGCAACGCGCACCCCGCGCTGATCCTGGCCTCCACCCACGACACCCGCACCGTGTACGAGGAAGGCGTTGCGCTGCACCGTCGTTTGACCGGCTCGCGGCTGGTGACGCTGGCGGATACCAGGATTCACGGCGCGTTCCGGGTGGGCTTGAGCCCGTGCGTCACCGACGCGGTCAATACCTATTTGGCCGAGGGGACCCTGCCCGCCGAGGACATCTCCTGTGCGGCGGATCCGAGCTATTTCCCGCAGTAGCGGCGGGCCACCCGCGACGGTGACGGCGGGTTCCGCCGGCGTCCGGCGCGGGGTCGGCGAAACGTCATGGGTGCGACTGTCACCGGGCCGCCGTACGCTCTCGCCCCATGGGCCTAGCTATCTCAGTTCATTCCTACGCGTACACGCTGACGTCGGATCCCGAGTACGCCGACGACCTGCGGGAGGACCTCGTCGCGATCAACCGGGTGCTGGCCGAGAACGGCCTGGCCGCGCACGAGGAGCCCGGCACCGAAGGTCCGGCGGTCCGGCGTTCGCACATGAACAGCTTCCCGTACAGCTTCCTGCACTACCTGCGCCGGGCCTACGCGCACGCGCACAGCAATCCCGGCGAGCCGCTCACCCCCGTCGCGGACGGTGACGATCCCGCCCGGGACGAACTCGTCGAAGACCTGCTGTACATGTTCGACTGCCATCTGATCTGCCATTCCGATGCCGAGGGCTGCTACGTGCCCATCGATTTCGACCATGTGCTGGCCCCGGACGCCGCCGACATCAAGCTGCCCGGCGGCATCCTCGGCTCGTCGGTGGCGCTGCTGCGCGAGCTGACTTTCCTCGCGCCATATCTCGGCATCGAGCTCCGGGACAGCGTGCTCACCGACGACGTGGCCGATCGCGTGGCTCGGACCGGGGAGGACGACCCTTTCGCGCGCGAGCGCGAGGTGTGGCTCACGCTGTTCGAGAGCGCACGGGTCTCGGTCGCGAACAACACCCTGATCACCTTCGGCTGAGACGCCGGGCCCGAAGATCAAGTGCCGGTTGCCCGGACGACGATCCTTGCGCCGGCGAGCACGAGGTGTGGCTCACGCTTTTCGAAAGCGCGCGGGTCTCGGTCGCGAACAACGTCCTGATCTTCTTCGGTTGACGGTCCGGCGCGAGAGGTTGCACCGACTCTATGAGGCAGAGGCGATCCGCAGATTACGGCTCGAACCGCCCGGTGACGGGAGGTTCGAGCCTCGGCGACCTGGTGTGTGCCGGGCCTGCGCGAGTGGAACGACCGTGACCGGTGTGGTGTCAGTCGGACCACAGGCGAGTGTCGCGTGCCCGGACCTGCGCGGCGACACGGGCGATAGCGTCATCGGCACTCAGTGCGGGCAGGCGCCGACCGTCCCGCAGCCGGATCGACACCTCGCCGGCGGCGGCCTCCTGCGCACCGAGGATGAATTGATAGGGCGCGAGCCGGGTTTCGCGTACTCGGGCCGCCAGGCTGCCGTCGCTCACCACCCGCACCCGCAGGTCGGCGTGCAGGCAGTCGTCGCCGAGCGCCGCGGCGGCGGGCTCCTGGGCCGCGGACACCGGCAGCACCGCGACCTGAACCGGGGCGAGCCACGCGGGGAAGGCGCCGCCGTGGTGCTCGATAAGGTGCGCCACCGCGCGCTCCACACTGCCGATGATGCTGCGGTGCACCATGACCGGCCGGTGGCGGTCGCCGTCCGCGCCGATGTAGTGCAGGTCGAATTGCTCGGGCTGATGGAAGTCGACCTGCACGGTGGACAGGGTCGATTCCCGCCCGGCGTGATCGGTGACCTGTATGTCGATCTTCGGGCCGTAGAACGCGGCCTCGCCCTCGACCGCGTCGTAGGGCGCCCCGGCCCGGTCGAGCACCTGTCGCAGGATCTCGCTCGCACGCCGCCACATCTGCTGCGCCGCAACGTATTTTCCGCCCGGGCCCGGCAGGGAGAGGCGGTAGCGCGCGTCGACGATACCCATGTCGCGGTAGGCGGCGGCGATCAACTCCAGTGCGGCGGTCGCCTCGTCGGCGACCTGGTCGAGGGTGCAGAAGATGTGCGCGTCATTGAGATGGATGCAGCGCACCCGGGTCAGCCCGCCGAGCACGCCCGACAGTTCCGAGCGGTACATCGCGCCGAGTTCGGCCATCCGCAAAGGCAATTCGCGATAGCTGTGCGACCGGGAGCGGTACATCAGCGCGTGATGCGGGCACAGGCTCGGGCGCAGCACCACCTGCTCGCCGCCGACCGCCATCGGCGGGTACATGTCGTCGGCGTAGTGCTCGAGGTGCCCGGATATCTCGTACAGCTCGCGCTTGCCCAGCACGGGTGAGTACACGTGCTGGTATCCGGCTCGCCGTTCGACGACCCGGATGTAGTCCTCGAGGCTCTGCCGCACGATCGCGCCGTCCGGCAGCCAGTACGGCAGTCCCGCCCCGATGAGCGGGTCCGTGTCGAACAGCCCGAGCTCCCGGCCCAGCTTCCGATGGTCGTGCACGAAGGTCGTCCTTCCGTTGGCGGGCGGACGACCACACGAGAAAGCCCCGGGCATCCGCCCGGGGCTCGATCAGAGATGCATCAGCGCGCCGGGAAGTTCTCCGGCGTCGTGGTGACGAGTACGCGCTGCATGCGAGGGACCGTACCGCGCGGTCGCCCGCCCTACAACCGGTTTTCCCGCGTGTGGAACCGAGCGCCCGTCAGTAGCATTCGGGGAATGGACAGCGTCGTGGCGTTCGGGCTGGCGATATCGCCGATCGTGGTCGTCGCCGGAACGTTCGCGCTGCTGGTGACGCGGGCGCGCCGACGCGGCCTCGGGGGCGGGATGGTCGGGCCATTGCAGGAGATGTGGGATCCGGGGGCGTTGCGGGCTCAGGTGCGGACCGAAGTGCAGGCGGAACAGGCAGCGCCCGATCCCTCGCCCGATGATCCAGAACACCTCGAGGCACGGGGACACGGCCCGATGCGGTTCGTCACGACCGATCCGCCGCCAGCGCACCCGACCGTGCGGTAGCCGAAGTCGCCCTGATTCCGGGTCGCGGTCGCCGGGTCATGAACACCTTCACAGATAGCCGGAGTAGAACTCGAAGCTCATACGCGGACCGGTCAGCTCCCCGGTCGCAGGATCGCGGATTGTCAGTGGGTGCGCGAATCCTTCTGTGCTGCTTCGGCATAGCGGTGGGCGAGGGTGGCGAAGGCGGCGCGCAGGGGCGGTGGGCCGACGACCTCGATGGCTGTGTCGAACCTGCCGAGGGACGCGGCCAGGGCGGGCCAGGACCAGGAGCCCAGGGTCACGCGGGTACGGGTGGGGGTCACGGGCTCGGCGGTGCCGTCGTGGAGGAACGGGGTGATGGCGGACAGGGGGAGGTCGAGGATCGCCTCGCCGGTGCAGGGCCAGGTGGGGAGCGGGTCGGGGGAGCCGCGGAACCTCGCGTTCACGAAGGCGGCCGGGTCTGCGCCGGGGAGATCGCGTGGGGTGAAGCGGGGACCGGTGGGGACGCGCGGGGTTATGCGGTCGGCTCGGAAGGTGCGCCAGTCGGCGCGGTCCAGGTCCCAGGCCAGCAGGTACCAGCGGCCGCCGCGGACCAGGAGGTGGTGGGGTTCCACGCGGCGGGGCGGGGTACCCGGTTGTGCCGCAGCCGATTCGGATGCGTAGTCGAAACGCAGCACCTCGGTGGCGCGCACGGCCGCGCTGAGGGCGAGCAGGACGTCGGCACCGACCTGGGCGGCCGGGTCGGCGCCCGGGCGTTCGACGGTCACGAAGCTCAGGGCGTCCACGCG
Organism: Nocardia sp. NPDC055321; assembly: GCF_053645575.1. NCBI lineage: Bacteria > Bacillati > Actinomycetota > Actinomycetes > Mycobacteriales > Nocardiaceae > Nocardia > Nocardia sp. NPDC055321. The sequence continues at coordinate 22,248 of NZ_JBSHMS010000036.1, read as the reverse complement.
GGCGCGCAGACGGGCGGGCATCACCTGCCGGACGGTCTGCAGCGCGCGCAGGGCGGCTTCGGAGATGTCCGCGCCGCCCAGGGTCGCTGTCCGCAGCGCCACGGCCACCGCGACCGCCTGCTCGTCGTCGAACAGCAGCGGCGGCAGCTCCGCACCCGCCTCCAAGCGATAGCCGCCGTCGGGCCCCTTCGCCGTCGCGATGGGATAGCCGAGTTCGCGCAGCCGGTCGATGTCGCGGCGCACGGTGCGCGGACTGATCTCGAGCCGCTCGGCCAGCAGCGCGCCCGGCCAGTCGCGCCGGGCCTGCAACAGCGACAGCAGGGCCAGCAGGCGTCCGGAAGTCTTCGGCATGTTTCTCATACTGCCTCGAGTAGCGGACACATCCTGGCCTCTACTCCCGCGAGAGTGGTCGAGAACCAACCGCTACGAGACCGAGGAGTCGACCATGACCATCAAGACCACCACGCACCTGAACTTCCGCGGCGACGCCCGGGCCGCCCTCGAGTTCTATCGCTCGGTGTTCGGCGGCGACCTCACCGCCGTCACCTACCGGGACGCGGGCGCGGTCACGGCCGAAGCCGAGGCCGACCAGATCATGTGGGGACAGGTGCTCTCCGGCAACGGTTTCCACGTCATGGCCTACGACGTCCCGGCGAGCACCCCGTACGACGCGGGCGTGAACCCGGTGTTCGTCTCGGTTCGAGGCGAGACCGCCGAGGAGATCACCGAGTACTGGAAGGGCCTGTCCGAACGCGCCACCGTCCTCGCCCAACTGGCCCCCTCGGGCTGGGCCCCCGCCTACGGGATGCTGCGCGACCGCTTCGGCGTCACCTGGGTGCTGGACGTGGCGGTCGAGTACAACGGATAGCCGCGTGAGTCAGCGCGCCGGGGCGTTGTAGACCCCGATCGTGGGGTACTGGCCGTTGAAGGCCGGCAGAGCGTAGACCGGCCACGCGGTCGTCGAGACGGTGATGTAGGGGCTGTGGCCCGCCGGGATGTTCGTGGCGTCGATGTCGAGGGTGATCGGCGCACCCCCGGTTCGATCCGCGCGCAGGTAGACGAATTGCCGGCCGAACCGCGGCTCGAACTGCACGCCGTCGAGCACGCTCGAGCTCCAGTTCACATCCAGCCATTGCCCGCACGATTCAGCCTCCGAGGAACCGAAGAAGGCAGGCTCGCTGCGGATTGGCTCCACGACGGCGACCAGCTGTCCGGGCCGGTCCGGAATCGTCTCGACCCACTGCCGATAGTGAATGCGGCAGGTCAGATTGTCGCCGATGACGTGGCCGAGTTGGAACGAGGTGGGATTCGCGGGCAAGGGTTCGGCGTGGGAGGCACCGGCACCGCCCGTGGCGATACCCAGCGAGATCGCCGAGACGGCGCCGATTCGGAACAGGAGAGAGGGCAGGCGCATGATCCGACATTCCGCTAGGCAACTTCTGGCAACCAAGGTTGATTGCCGCCGAGAATGGAAGTCAAATTATGTGACCCACGCCATCGCGGGGGTGGGTTGATCGGCGGTCAGGGGAGGCTGGGGCTCGGGAAGTCCTGGGCCTCGGCGAAAGCGGCCAGGTCCACCTGGCGGCGGGCATTGGAGATGCCGGTCACCACGCAGGTGCCCAGGGGGCCGGTCCGGTCGTAGATGGTGGCGGTCGCGATCGCGATGCCGTCGGCCGCCACCTGATCCTGGGCGAGGATGCCGAGTTCGGGGCCCTCGGGCAGGCGGGCGAGGGTGACGGTCAGATCGCTGTTGATGTAGCCGACGCCCTCGGTGCCCCAGTTGCACACCAGATTGGTCGCGTCGCCTACGAACGCGGCGCGCTGGAACGGGGAGATGGGCTCGCCCTCGACAAGGGCGGGCAGGTTGTGCCAGGCCGACTTCCGCTCGCTGTTCTGACCGGAGGCGAAGTCGCCGGTCCAGGCCAGATCGCCGGACTTGAACAGCGGCGGGGAGCCTTCGGGGGCGGTCAGCGGCTCGTCCGGCTGGGGCAGGTGACGGGTCGCCTGCCACACCTGTCCGGGCGGCTGATCGCCCGCCGCCACGTACATGACCGTGGCGCGGGCCCGGACCTGATCCTGCTGGATGATCGCGGCGTCGATGACCCGCACCCGGCGGCCGTCGCGCACCACCTCGCTGTACAGGCGGATGGGTTCGTTCAGGACCGGGCGGAACAGATCGACGGTGAAGCGGGCGGGAATGAAATCATCGCCCGGACAATGCCATTCGAGTTCACGAGCGAGCAGTCCGCATACCGCGGTACCGCCGAGCTGGTTCGGCGACCACGGACTGACGGACATCTCGGTCGCCACGTAGTGATCATCGACCAGAGTGAAAAATGCGACCACCGCGTCCCGAACCCTTCTCGCCATCAAGATCTCTTGCATTAGAGCATGTTTCACAATTCACCGAACATCGGGCTCGCCGATACCGGAAGTGCGGGCTCCGTTCACGCACCACGGAATGCCTTGTCCCCGACCCGATCGGGATCGGTGATGTGCGCCAGGAAAAGGCGCGCGGCGGGGGTCGGGGTCCGGGTGGTCACCGCGTGCCAGGGACGGGTCAGCGGCGTGCCCTCGATGTCGAGCACTTCCAGACGGCCCTCACTCAGGTCCGATTCGATGGCGTCGGTGTGAATCAGCGTGATACCCAAGCCCTCCCGCGCGGCGGCGAGCGCGGCGCCATGGGTTCCCAGGGTGAGGGTGGGCGGTCGGATCTGCAGCCGGTCGAACAGCGCGACGGTGGTGTCGCGGGTGCCGGAACCGGCGCCGCGCAGTAGCCAGGTCGCCTCGGTGACATCGGGCCAGCGGCCGGGCGCGCCCACCACCACCAGCTGACACGGGCGGCGGGCACGGGTGACGAGGGTGCCGTCGCGCGGCGGGCGACCGGCGACCACGAGATCGGTTTCGTGGTGGTTCAATTCGAGAAACAATACATCGCGCGGCTGGATCGAGAGGCCGAGTTCGATATCGGGATACCGATTCCGGAACGAGGCCAGCAGACGAAGCAGCACGTACTCGCCGGCGGTCGCGACGACCCCTATTCGGAGCCGGCCGGTCTCGGCCTCGCGCACCGCGGCGTGCGCCTCCTTCATCAAACCCAGAATGCTGCGGCAATAATCCGCGTACACCCGCCCGGCCTCGGTCAACGCGATACCGCGACCCGATTTCGCGATCAGTTTCGCGTCGAGCTGTTTCTCGATGTGCGCCACCGCCGCCGAGGCGGCCGCCTCGGTGATGTGCAGCTGCGCGGCGGCCCGCCGGATGCTGCTGTGCCGGGCGACGGCGAGAAAGGTTTCCATGCGGACCGCACTCACCGTACCCATCGTCAGACGGTAGCAAACTTCACCAAATGGTTGAGCGAGACGAGGAACAATCGCATTGTCCGTCCGGAAATCGGCCGTCATCCTTGGAAACGGAAGCGTCCCAGCACCGTTCGCAGGAGGAAACGATGGCCGGAACTGACGATCAGAACGGTGAGCGCGGCCGCTGGGATCCGGGTGTGAACACCTATGCGTCCATGGGTTATTACGCACCGGATTATCAGCCCAAGGATACCGACATCCTCGCGGTCTTCCGGGTCACCCCGCAGCCCGGGGTCGATCCGATCGAGGCGTGCGCGGCCGTCGCGGGCGAATCCTCCACGGCCACATGGACCGTGGTGTGGACCGACCGGCTCACCGCGCACGACCGCTACCAGGCCAAGTGCTACCGGGTGGAGGACGTGCCGGGCCGGCCGGGGGAGTACTTCGGCTACGTCGCCTACGATCTGGATCTCTTCGAAGAGGGGTCGATCACCAATCTCACCTCGTCGGTGATCGGCAATGTCTTCGGATTCAAACCGCTGCAGGCCCTGCGGCTCGAAGATATGCGTATTCCGGTGGCGTATGTCAAGACCTTTCAGGGCGCTCCGCACGGAATCGTTATGGAGCGCGAGTATCTGAACAAATACGGCCGGCCGCTGCTCGGCGCGACGGTGAAACCGAAATTGGGTCTTTCCGCGCGCAACTACGGCCGCGTGGTATACGAAGCCTGTAAGGGCGGGCTCGATTTCACCAAGGACGACGAGAACATCAACTCGCAGCCGTTCATGCGCTGGCGTGATCGCTTCCTGTTCGCCATGGAGGGCGTCAATCGCGCGACCGCCGAAACGGGCGAGCTCAAAGGCCATTACATGAATGTCACCGCCGCCGACATGGAAGACATGTACGAACGCGCGGAGTTTGCCAAGTCCATCGGCAGCATGATCATCATGATGGATCTGACGGTCGGCTACACCGCCATGCAGTCCATGTCCAAGTGGGCGCGGCGCAACGGGATGCTGCTGCATCTGCACCGCGCCGGGCACTCCACCTTCACCCGGCAGAAGACGCACGGGGTGAGCTTCCGGGTGCTGGCCAAGTGGTGCCGGCTCATCGGGGTCGATCATGTGCACGCGGGCACCGTCATCGGCAAGCTCGAGGGCGACCCGTACACGGTCAAGGGCTTCTACGACACGTTGCGCGACAACCACGTTCCCGCCAACCCGCGCAACGGCATCTTCTTCGACCAGGACTGGGCCAGTCTGCCGGGCGTCATGCCGGTGGCCTCGGGCGGCATCCACGCCGGGCAGATGCACCAGCTGCTGGACCTGTTCGGCGACGACGTCGTGCTGCAGTTCGGCGGCGGCACCATCGGGCACCCGATGGGCATCGCCGCGGGCGCCGAAGCCAATCGCGTTGCGCTGGAAGCGGTCGTGAAGCTCCGCAACGAAGGGCGCGACCTGCTGAAGGAGGGCCCCGACGCGCTGCGGCGGGCCGCCGAGAACTGCAAGCCGCTGGAGGCCGCACTGCAGGTCTGGGGTGACGTCACCTTCGAGTACACCTCCACCGACGCGCCCGACGCCGTCCCCACCAGCTCACGCTGACGCCGAAAGACGAGGAACCGCAATGCAACTGCGTCACGGCACGTTTTCACACCTGCCCGACTTCACCGACACCGAGATCGCCGCGCAGGTGCGCTACGCCCTGCTCAACAATTGGCCGGTCTCCATCGAATACACCGACGATCCGCACCCCCGCAATGTGTACTGGGAGATGTGGGGGCTGCCGCTGTTCGATCTCGACGAGCCCGACGGCGTACTCGCCGAGATCAACGCCTGCCGGGCCACGTTCCCGCGGCACTACATTCGCGTCACCGCCTATGACGCCACGTACGGCAGGCAGACCACCGCGCTGAGCTTCCTGGTGCAGCGCCCGGCCCACGAGCCCGGCTTCCGCCTGGAGCGCACCGACGCCAGCGACCGCCGGCAGCGGTACGGCTTCCACGCGTACGCGCTGGACGACCGGCCCGGCGAACGCTACAGCGGCTGAACCGTTTTCCGAGCGAGAGGTATCCAGTGAGCAAGGAGTATCCCGTGGCACCGAGCGCCCGGCAACCTGCGGCCGGACCCTCGGCGAACGGGTTCGCGATGCATCGGCCCGGGGCCACGAGCCCCGCGCCGGTGCGCGGCGCGGCCGCCGATGGCCCCCGACCCGAGGACACGGCGGCCGACCACCCTCTCGCCGACGACGCCCTGCTCGACCTGTCGGCAGACATGGCGGGCAAGGACGTCGAGGACACCCTGACCAGGCTGGACGCCGAGCTGATCGGGCTGGCCAACGTCAAGCGCCGGGTGCGGGAGATCGCGGCGCTGCTGCTGATCGACCGCGCCCGCCAGCGCTTCGGCCTGCAGGCCACCCGCCCGACCATGCACATGAGCTTCACCGGCGGTCCCGGCACGGGCAAGACCACGGTCGCGCTGCGCATGGCGCAGATGCTGCACGCGCTGGGGTACATCCGTAAACCCAAGGTGCACACCGTGACCCGGGACGACCTGGTCGGCCAGTTCATCGGGCACACCGCACCCAAGACCAAGGAGGCCCTCGCCAAGGCCGCCGGGGGCGTGCTGTTCATCGACGAGGCGTACTACCTGTTCCGGCCGGAGAACGAGCGCGATTACGGGCAGGAGGTCATCGAAATCCTGTTGCAGGAGATGGAGAGCGAGCGCACCAGCCTCGTGGTGATCTTCGCCGGCTACCCGGATCGCATGGAGGTCTTCTTCTCCGCCAATCCCGGCCTGTCCTCGCGGGTGGCCCACCACATCGAGTTCCCCGACTACACCCACGACGAACTGCTGCGCATCGCCCAGCTCATGGTGACGCAGGAGAACTTCAGCCTCGATGACGCGGCGGTGGAGGCGTTCTCGCGCTATCTCGAACTGCGCATGACCCGTCCTCGCTTCGCCAACGCCCGCAGCGTCCGCAACGCGATCGACCGTTGCCGCCTGCGCCAGGCCAAACGCCTGGTGGAGCTGCACCGGCCGTTGAGCCGCACTGATCTGATCACGCTGACCGACAACGACGTCTACGGCAGCAGCGTGTTCACCGAGACCTCCGTATCGGAGGGCGCCCCCCAGTGAGGAAATGAGCAGGCGTATGCCCGAAGGATTGAAGACTCTCACCCGGTACACCATCGAGTCCGAGCATCGCCATCCCGGATCCTCCGGGGAGTTCTCGGCGCTGGTGAACGTGCTGGCCACCGCGACCAAGATGATCGCCAACCAGGTGACGCGGGGCGCCATCGTGGGGTCGGCGGGCGCCAGGGACAACCCGCCGGGGGCGGTGCATCGCAAGCTGGACGCGATCGCGCACGACATCATGGTGGGCGAGAGTCAGTGGACCGGGCCGTTGTCGGCGCTGGTCTCGGAGCAGATGAGCGGGTTCCACGCGGTACCGACCGAGTATCGGCGGGGCAAGTATCTGCTGGCCTTCGACCCGCTGGACGGGTCGAGCAACATCGACGTGAACCTGCCCGTCGGAACGATTTTCAGCGTGCTGCGCGCACCGGAGGACGGCCGGGCGGCCACGGGGGAGGACTTCCTGCAACCGGGGGTGCAGCAGGTCTGCGCGGGATTCACCCTCTACGGGCCGGCCACCATGCTTGTGCTCACCACCGGGAGCGGGGTGGACGGGTTCACCCTCGACCGGGAGGTCGGGGCGTTCGTACTCACCCATCCGCGCATGCGAATACCCGAGGACACTTCGGGTTTCGCGATCAACGCGGCCAACGAGCGGTTCTGGCAGCGGCCGGTGCGGCGATACGTGCACGAATGCCTACAGGGGCAGGACGGGCCGCGCGGACGCGATTTCAACATGCGCTGGGTGGCCTCCCTGGTCGCCGATACCTTCCACATCCTGACCCGCGGGGGCATGTATCTGTACCCGCGTGACACCCGCCATCCGGAGCGCCCGGGGCGGGTGTCGCTGTTGTACGGGGCCAATCCCATCGCGTTCATCGTCGAACAGGCGGGCGGCGCCGCGACCACCGGGCACGAGCGCGTGCTCGATGTGAAGCCGGGAGAACTGCACGAGCGGGTGCCGTTCATCTTCGGCTCGCGCAACGAGGTCGAGCGCATCGTGCGGTACCACGCCGAACCCGACGAGGGGCCGAGTTTCGATGCCTCACTGTTCGGGTCGCGGTCGCTGTTCCGCCCGGCCGGGCGCTGAGGCGTCGCGAAATCAGTTGTCCGGCAATCGAGGAGGTGCCATGTCGGTCAAACATCCCGTGGTCGCGATCACCGGGTCGTCCGGTGCGGGAACGACCAGCGTCACGCGGACCTTCCAGGAGATATTCCGGCGCGAGGGAATCAACGCGGCCATCGTGGAGGGAGATTCGTTCCACCGCTTCAACCGCAACGAGATGCAGCTGGCGATGGCCGAGGCCGAGGCCAGCCGCAATCCGACGTTCTCGCATTTCGGGCCGGAGGCGAATCTGCTGGGCGAGCTCGAGATGCTGTTCCGCGATTACGGGGAAACCGGGGTCGGGAACGTGCGGCGGTATCTGCACAACGACCGCGAGGCCAAGCCGTTCGGGCAGCCCGCGGGCACGTTCACCCCGTGGGAGGAGCTCTCGCCGGGCAGTGACCTGCTGTTCTACGAGGGCTTGCACGGTGCGGCGGTCACCGACGGCATCGACGTGGGGAACTACACCGACCTGCTGGTCGGGGTGGTGCCCATCGTGAATCTCGAGTGGATCCAGAAGGTGCACCGCGACAAGAACGAACGCGGGTACTCGAGCGAGGCCATCATCGACACGATTCTGCGGCGCATGCCCGATTACGTGAAGCACATCTGCCCGCAGTTCTCGCGGACGTACGTGAACTTTCAGCGGGTGCCGACGGTGGACACCTCGAATCCCTTCACCGCGCGGACGATTCCGACCGCGGACGAGAGCTTCGTGGTGATCCGGTTCGCCGATCCGAAGGTGATCGACTTCCCGTATCTGCTGTCCATGCTGCACGATTCGTTCATGTCCCGGCCCAACAGCATCGTGGTGCCGGGCGGGAAGATGGACCTGGCCATGCAGTTGATCTTCACGCCGTTGATCCTGCGGCTGATGGACAAGCGGCCCAAGCGAATGCGCTGACGACGAATCCGGCGGCCGCCCCGTGGGGACGGCCGCCGGATTCGTGGTGCGTTGCGATCAGACCGCGGCCGGAACATCCTTGGCCGCCTTGCGGACCTGGAACGAGCTGATGATCTCCATGATGCCGATGAAGATCAGCCACCAGCCCACCACCAGGGTCAGGGTGAGCAGGGAGGTGAACGGCGCCGCGATCAGCCAGCCGCCACCGATGACCAGCACGATGCCGAAGAAGATCGTCCAGCCGCGGCCCGGCATGCCGTCACCGGAGATGCCGGTGATCAGCGAGCTGACGCCGCGGAAGATCCAGCTGATGCCGATCCAGATGGCCAGCAGCAGAACCGCGGTGGCCTCGCCGCGTTCGGTCCAGTCGTGGAAGCACAGGAAGCCCAGGATCAGCGACAGGATCGCGCTGATGAAGGACAGGATTCTCATGCCGGCGCTGAGGTGCAGACCGAAGGACGCGATCAGCTGGAAGACGCCGGACAGGATCAGGTAGATGCCGAACAGGACGCCCGCGATGAGCAGGGTCTTGCCCGGCCAGGCAAGGATCAGGATTCCCAGCGCCACCGAGAGGATGCCGGTGACCAGGATCGACTGCCAGGCGCCCCGGGCCAGCGCGTGGACCGGCCCTTCAATAACTTCCTCTTTGCTGGTTGTCATAATCGGGACAATATGCCCAGTTCGTACTGTTTGCGGTGAATTAGCGCGGTGTGGTGCAGGGTTGTGATACGGCTCAATCCACTTCCGCGTGCCGCTTGAGTTCGCGCTTGACCCAGCGAATATCGGCGCGCCAGGTATAGGCGGCCACCAATGCCGAACCGATAACGGCGGTATCGAGCATGTATTCACCTTGCACCGGGACGCTGATCAGGCCGCCGATCAGCGCGCCGAGCGCGAACGAGCCGTACTGCAGGGCGTAGCCGAGCCACTCGCGCGGGCCGCCGTCTCCGGCCAGGTGTCGTTCCACGCCCTGGGCGAGTTTGACCAGCGTGCCGGTCACGTAGCTCACCGGAATCGAGACCTCGCCGTTCTTCACGAACGAGGTGTTCAGCGCGCCCATCGCGAAGGCCACGATCAGGATCGGGGTCAGGCCGATGCTGCGCTCGCCGATGAAGTGCTCGCTGACAGCGGCCACCAGCAGCGCGATGGTCGCCAGCACGGTCGCGCCGTGCGGATGGTTCTCCCAGACGTAGCGACGGAACATCGAGGCCACGAAGACGCCGGTGACGAAGCAGGCGATGAGCAGTGCGGCGCCGACGGCCAGGGTGGCGTCACCGGCGAAGGCGCCGAGGATGGCGCGTTCGGTGTTGCCGGTCATGAACGTGACGAAGTAGCCGGCCGAGTGCATGTACGCGGCCGCGCCGATGAATCCCGCCAGCGCGGACAGCACGGCGGACAAACGCATCTCCAGGTCCCAGAACGGTGCGAGAGCTTCGCCGCGGCTCGAAGTCATGGCAAAAGGCTAGCAACCTTTTCCTGAGAACTTCCGGCGTGCGAAACACGGCCGCTGACCGCGCGCCGCCCGTGGGGTACAGTGCTTATGTTAACCAACATTCACATCTGGTTGAGCAGTAGAGCGCAAGGAGTAGCCATGACTTCCGCCGTCATCGTCGACGTGGTCCGCACCCCGTCCGGAAAGGGGAAAGCCGGTGGTGGACTATCGGAAGTGCACCCGGCGACCCTGCTTTCCGGCGTGCTGGAGTCCCTGGTCGCGCGCACCGGGATCGATCCGGCGGTCATCGACGATGTGATCGGCGGTTGCGTCACCCAGAGTGGTGAGCAGGCGTTCAATATTTCGCGGACGGCGGCGCTGGCGGCCGGATTCCCGGAATCTGTGCCGGCTACCACAGTCGACCGGCAGTGTGGCTCGAGCCAGCAGGCCGCGCACTTCGCCGCGCAGGGCGTGCTGGCCGGGGCGTACGACGTGGCCGTGGCCTGCGGCGTGGAATCGATGTCCCGGGTGCCCATGTTCTCCAATGCCCAGGGGGCGGACGCCAATCGCGGGCCGCTGGCGCATCGGTTCCCGAACGGGCTGATCCAGCAGGGCATCGCCGCCGAGGTGATCGCCGCGCGCTGGAAGTTCGACCGGGCCGCCCTCGACGAGTTCGCCGCGCGCTCACACCAACTCGCGGCGAGCACCGCGGCCGCGGGCGGATTCGACCACGAGATCGTCTCCGCCGGAACCATTTCCGCCGACGAGACGATTCGCCCGACCACCTCCGCCGAGGGGCTGGCCGGACTGAAGCCCGCGTTCGCGGACGCGGAGTTCAAGGCCCGGTTCCCCGAGATCGAATGGTCCATCACCCCGGGCAACTCGTCCCCGCTCTCCGACGGCGCTTCCGCCGCGCTGATCATGAGCGAACAGAAGGCAACCGACCTCGGCCTGCGCCCGCGAGCGCGCTTCCACTCGTTCTCCGTGGTGGGCGATGATCCGCTGCTCATGCTGACCGCCGTCATCCCCGCCACCCGCAAGGTGCTGGCCCGCGCGGGTCTGACGATCGACGACATCGATGTGTACGAGGTGAACGAGGCGTTCGCGCCGGTGCCGCTGGTCTGGGCGCACGAGCTCGGCGCGGACCTCGCCAAGCTGAACCCGCGCGGCGGGGCGATCGCGCTGGGCCATCCCCTCGGCGCCTCGGGCACCCGGATCCTGGCCACCATGCTCAACCATCTCGAGCAGACCGGTGGGCGCTACGGGCTCATGACCATGTGCGAGGCGGGCGGGCTGGCGAACGCCACGATCATCGAACGGCTCTGACAGCCGGTGATCCGGGCCGGAAGTCGCTGTACCGCAGCGGGTTCCGGCCTTTTCGGCGTTTCGGTGGGCTTCGATGCGGGACGCGGCGCGGGAATTCGGCGAATCGTCGGGGGTTGGTCGTAGCGTGGTTCGTGTCGTGAGTCGGGTGGAAGGTGGTCGGTCGTGGTCGCGGTGACCTGGGATCAGGTGTTCGAGTGGCGGATGCGGCGGCAGTTCGTCGGCGAGGCCGGGGCGAGCGGTGCGGTCGCGGTGGCCGAACGACTCGGCGGGGTGCAGGCGCAGGTGGCGTCGGCCGCGGAACTGGCCGTGGCGCTGCGTTCCGGGGACGGGCAGCCGGGCGCGGTGGCCGCGAGCCTGCGATCGGGGGAGCTGGTCAAGACGTGGGCCATGCGGGGAACGCTGCACGCGCTGACACCGGAATTCGCGGCCGGTGCGCTGTCGCTGATGGGATCCGCGCGGACCTGGGAGAAGGGTTCCTGGGTCAAGACCTTCGGCGCCACGCCGGACGACATGGCGGCGCTGGTGGACGCGGTCGGCGCGATCCTCGACGGCGCGGTCCTGACCCGGGAGGAACTGGTCTCGGCCATCGTCGCCGAACGCCGGTTCCACCACCTGTCCGACCAATTGCGTTCGGGCTGGGGCGCGGTGCTCAAACCTCTCGCCTGGCAGGGCGCGCTGTGCCACGGTCCCGTCGACGGGACCACCGTCACGTTCACCCATCCCGCCCACCTGATTCCCGGCTGGAAGGGCATTCCCGAGGCCGACGCGGCCGCACCCGAGGTGATTCGGGCCTACCTGGGCGCCTACGGACCCGCCACCCCCGAGACCTTCGACGCCTGGCTGAGCCGGGGCAGCATCCGTAAACCGGTGCTGCGCCGCTGGTTCGCCGATCTCGGCGACGACATCACCGAGGTGGAGGTGGAAGGCCGCCGCGGCTACCTGCGGACCGAGCACGTCGAGGAGTTGATCTCGATCGAGCCCGCGACGTCGGCACGGCTGCTCGGCTCGTTCGACCAGTACGTGCTGGGCCCGGGCACCAACGACACCGCGCTGCTGCAGGCCGCGCACCGCGCGAAGGTCAGCCGGGCGGCGGGATGGATTTCCCCGCTCGTCCTCGTCGACGGCCGGATCACCGGCACCTGGGCCACCGAGAACGACGAGCTGATCGTGACCATGTTCGACGACGCGAAACCGCCGCTGCGCGAGCTGAAGTCCGAGGCGGTGCGGGTCGCGCGTGCCACGGGTGTCCCGGCGCTGACGGTGCGGGCCGGCTGACCCGGGTGCGCCTGCCGCGCTCGGGTAGCGTCGGAGCCGGTGGGCAGTGGAGGGGGACACCGTGGGTGGGATCGTTGTCATCGGGGGCGGGATCGCGGGATTGGCGACCGCGCTGTTCCTGGGTCGGCGCGGGTACGCGGTGACGGTGCTGGAGAAGGAAACTCGTGGCGCCGGCGACGATCTGGACGAGGACTTCCTCGCGTGGCACCGGCCCGGTGTGCCGCAGGCGGTCCAGCCGCACAACCTGCACGCACCCGTGCGCGCGGTGCTGCTGGCCGAAGCACCCGACGTCTACGCCGCCATGCTCGCGTCGGGTGCGGAGGAATGGCGCGACTTCGAGCATCTCGCGCCATCGCCGCCGCAGCCGGGCGACGCGGATCTGGTGACGGTGCGCGCACGGCGCATCGTGGTCGAGCAGGCTTTGATGCACGCGGTGCGGAACCAGCCAGAAATCACCGTGTCCCATGGTGATCCGGCGCTCGGGCTCACACTCGACGGCTCGGGGCCGGTGCCGCGTGTCACCGGTGTGCGCCGGGGGTCCGGGGTGCTCGCGGCCGATCTCGTCATCGACGCGGGCGGTCGGCGGTCGCCGGTGCCCGCCTGGCTGGTCGCCGCGGGCGCGCGGGCCGCGGTCGTCGAACGGCACCGCACCCGCATCGCCTACTTCTGCCGCTGGTACCGGCTGCGCCCCGGCGCACCGCGCCGCCCGCCGTCCACGATCGGCGGCGGGGCGACCCCCTTCGCCCTCGGCGGCGTGTTTCCTGGCGACAACGGGGTCTTCGCGACGCACCTGGTGGTCTCCACCGCCGACCCGACGCGCTCGGCCCTGCGGACCCCGGCGGTCTACGAGTCCGTCACCCGCACCTTCCCCGGCAGCGCGGACTGGCTCGCCCTGGCGCACGATCCGATCAGCCCCGTGCTGGCCATGTCCGGCCTGGACAACAGCCGCACCGCCCTCGTCGACGAGAACGGGCCCGTAGTCGCCGGCCTGCTCGGTGTCGGTGACAGCGCCCTGCACACGAATCCCACACTGGGCCTCGGCATTCCCTTCGCCCTGCGCTCGGCGGCCTGGGTGGCGGCCCACGTAGGCCGTACCGCCGCGGCCGAACTCGTCGGCGAACACTATCGGTGGATCACCGACGAGCTCGGCCCCTGGTTCGATCACCAGGTCCGCAGCGACCGGGCCACCGAAGACAGGCTGGCGCCGGACACGCCCCCGGGCGCTGAATTCTCGCCCCTGGCCGCACTGCCCTGGTGCGCGGTCGACGACCCGCACGTCATGCGCGCCCGGCTGCGGGTGCGTCACCTGATCGATCCGCCCGACGCACTCACCTCGAGCCTCGACGTCGCCTACCGCCTCGCCGTGTGGCTTGATGATCACCCGAATTTCGTGCCGCCGGCGCAGGGGCCGAGTCGCGCACGGTGGGAAGAACTCACGGCGTCGCTCCACGGCCCGGGCCTGGTCACTAACCCGCAGGTTCGCCACCGCCCGGAATAGTGCGTACTTGTCGCTCGGTCGTACTCGACCGAGGGTGGTTCGAGGTACACGGCAACGAACTGCGTTGCGTGGCTTCGAGACTGGAGTGGTGATGCTCGATCGTGCGGATATGCCGGTGACCGTGCTCGGAACGGGTTCGATGGGCGGTGCGATCGCCCGGGCCTTCCTGGCGGCGGGCCACCCGACCACCGTGTGGAACCGGACGCCGGGACGGGCGGACGCGCTGGCCGCCGCCGGCGCCACCCGGCACGCGTCGGTCGGCGCCGCCCTCGCCTCCGGCCCCGTGGTCGTCACCTGCCTGAGCTCGTTCCGGGCGACCCGCGACAGCCTCGCCCCCGCCGCGGCCGAGCTGCCCGGCCGGACCCTGATCACCCTCAACAGCGGAACCCCCGCCGCCGCAACCGAGTTCGCCGACTGGGCCACCGATCACGGCGCACACGTCCTGGCCGGCGCGATCAAGAACGTCCCCGCCGCCGTCGGACACCCCGGCACCCTCCTGTGCTTCGGCGGCGACCGCACCCTGTTCGACACCCACACCGACCTCCTGCGCGTACTCGGCGGCGACCTGGTCCACCTGGGCCCCACCCCCGACCTGGCCGCCCTCTACGAATCCGCCGTAGGCGCAACCCTTCTCCCGACCCTCCTCGGCTTCCTGGAAGGCGCCGCGATCCTGCGCGCCCACGACCTCCCCGCCCACACCCTCGTCCCCTTCTCGACCGCCTGGCTCCGGATGATCGCCTCCCTCCTCCCGACCCTCGCCGAGGAGATCGACACCCGCGACTACACCCGCCCGGGCTCGTCGATAGCCCTGTTCCACGACGCGATCCCCGACGACGAACAACTGGCCCGCGCCTCCGGCCTCGACACGTCCCACCACGCCCCGGTCCACACCCTCCTCCGCCGCGCGATGGCCGAAGGCCGTGCTGCCGACAGCGTGACCGCCCTGATAGAACTCCTCGCCCCGCCCTCAGCCGACCGGCCACCACGCGACGGGCTCGCCGATACCGCCTTGCACCGCCCGTTCCCTGCCGGGTAGTGATATCGACGTGGACAGCGGGAAGTCATGCCCCGGTTGCGGTTCGGTGCTGCCGGAAGAGGACGGCGAGATCCCCCGGGGCATCCGGGCATCGGCCGCGTGCGCGCGGGTTTTTGCCGAGGTCGGCGAGTTCGCGCTGTCCCATCCACCGTTGGCCGGCTTCCATCAACTGGCGATCGACGCCTACACAGCTCAGCACGCCACCGGCGACGGCCCTCGCCTCCTGCATGCCCTGGTCGGCCTCTACCTGGCGATCGAGCATGGCCGGACGGCATCGGAAGTCCAGGGCGCACAACACAGACTCGGCCGTCCGTTCGCACCGCCGCTCGTCCGGCCCTCGGTACGAGCCGACATGGCTATCACGGATGTGGCAGAACGCGGCCTGCTCCTCGACTCGCTTCGAGGGCACGTCGAGGCACTCTACGAATGGGCCGACAGCGTATGGGCCACATGGGAACCGCACCACGTCGACGTCGCGGCCATTACCCGGCAGCACCTGCCCGGGTTCCTTCCTGTGCCGCAGCGCAACTGTTTCGGGTTCCATCTCTGATCGCCGGCGGGCGAATCCGGTCGCCTGAGATGAGCGCAGGTGACGAGCTTCGGCGAGGGCACCGGGGTTGATCGGAGCCCGCTTGTGTTACGGACGCCGACCGGCAACTGACCTGGCCACGCCGTGACTGCGGACGGCCGCCCGCATGCGCTACGCGGACCGTCGGGTAGGGGTGTGCGGAGGCGGGCTGTCCGGTGATGTCGGCGACCTCGGCGGGCACTCGAGGCGGGTGGACTTCGTGGCCGTGGTCTCCTCGGCGTGGCAGCGGGCCCGCGTGCCGGGCCGGGGGTGGTGGTTCGCGGCGAGCCGGATTGCCTTGGGGCCTAGCGACTTACGGGCGGGAGGAGGTCGGGGTTGTGGGCGCCGGGGCCGAGGACCGGGCGGATGTCGGACGCGGACAGGGGGGCCGAGCAGGCCGAGCAGACCGGCTCGACCGTCATCGTGTGGCCGCAGGTCTTGTGGACCGACTCGATCGGGGGGCCGTCGGGGGCGGACCAGGTGTCGCCCCACTGGCGCATCGCGTTCACGACCGTCCAGAGAGAGCGGCCCTTCTCGGTGAGCTTGTAGTCGTGGCGGGGCGGATTCTCCTGGTAGGGGACCTTCATCAGGACGCCCTGGTCCACGAGGTGTTCCAGGCGCTGGGTCAGGACGTTGCGGGCGATGCCCAGGCGGGAGCGGAAGTCGTCGAACCGGGTCACGCCGAACAGGGCGTCTCGGACTATGAGCAGGGTCCACCAGTCGCCGACGACCTCCAGGCACTGGGCGATGGAGCAGTTCATGTCCTCGAAGCTCGTTCGGCGCATGGGCACAGCATAGTCGGTTGCTTGAAAGAACTCACTCGCCTATGGTTCGTTGCATGATGCAACTCACTGGCCCGCCGGGCCGTCGGCTCGATGGGGAGAGATCGTGAACAACGCTGTGGAACAACAGGATCAGGCGAAGCAGGGCCGGATCGTGCTCGGCATCGTGGCCATCGGCGTGCTGCTGTCGAGCCTGGACCTGTTCATCGTCAACGTGGCGCTGCCGGAGATCGCGGTGGACTTCGCCGGGGCGGAGATCTCCGGGCTGTCCTGGGTGCTGAACGCCTACGCCATCGTCTTCGCCGCGCTGCTGGTTCCCGCGGGCAGGCTGGGGGACCGGAACGGGAACAGGAACGTCTTCCTGCTCGGGCTCGGCATCTTCGTCCTCGGCTCGGCGCTGTGCGCGGTGGCCTGGAACACCGGTGCGCTGGTGGGCTTCCGGGTGCTCCAGGCGGTGGGCGGCGCCCTGCTGACGCCCACCTCGCTCGGGCTCGTGCTGGCCGCGACGCCGCCGGAACGCCGGGCCGTCGCGGTCCGGCTGTGGGTGGCCTTCGGCGGCCTGGGCGCCGCGCTCGGACCGGTATTGGGCGGACTGCTCGTCGAAGTGCAGTGGCGCTGGGTGTTCCTGGTGAACGTGCCGATCGGCATCGCCGCACTCGTCATCGGATGGCGGCTGCTGCCTGATCCGGCCGGCACCGGCGGCCGCCTGCCCGACGGATTCGGCGCGCTGGCACTGGTCGGATCGACGGCGACGCTGATTCTCGCGCTGGTCAAGGGCGAGGACTGGGGTTGGACATCGGCGGCGGCGATCGGCGGGTTCGTGGTCGCGGCGGTACTGGCCATCGCCTTCGCGGTGTCCTCACGCCGGCATCACAGCCCGGTGCTCGATCCGGCGCTGCTGCGGCTGCCGAATTTCGGTCTCATGATCGGCAATTCGCTACTGTTCAACATCGCCTTCGCGGGCATGCTGCTCTCGGCGGTGCTGTGGGCCCAGAACGTGTGGGGCTGGTCGGCGCTGCAGTCCGGTCTCGCCATCGCGCCCGGCCCGCTGGCGGTTCCGGCGGTCGCGATACTGGCCGGGCGGCTCATCGCACGCTGGGGTCCGGGCCCGGTCATCGCCGCCGGCGGCGTGACGTTCGCGGCCGGAATCCTGTGGTGGACAGCGGCGGTCACGCTGGAGCCGAACTTCGCGGGCGGCCTGCTCGGCGGCATGGTGCTGACCGGTGTCGGGGTCGGCCTCACGCTGCCGACCAGCTTCGCGGCGGGCACCGCCGGGCTCCCGCCGCAGCGTTTCGCCACCGGATCCGCCGTCCTGAGCATGGCCCGCCAGATCGGATTGGCCATCGGCGTCGCGGTTTTCGTCGCGGTGCTGGGCGCGCCGGACGGCGCGGACGAGACACTGCAGGCCTTCCAGCGCGGCTGGTACGTCGTCGCGGGCGCGGCGGTGGCGGCGGGGCTGATCGGCCTGGCGGCTCGGCTCCCGCGCCCCACCGACGTTGTCGCACAACCGGTTCCGACGGTCGCCGCGCAGGGCTAGCGCACCATCGAGCAGCGGTGCGCCGTCGTCCCCGCGGGGGTGGCGGCGCACCCGCGCATCCGCCCGGGGTGGGGTAAATCCACCGCCGCTCTCAGGGCAGGGATCAGGGGTTGTCCGGATTCCGCCGAGGCCCCCGGTTTCCTACCGTCGAAGCATGCGATATCTCTGGGCGATACCGGCACTGGCATTGGTGGCGGGCTGCTCGACCGTGGCCACCGACGGTTCGCCCACCGCCCTGACCACCACCCCGTCGGCGGTCGCGGCGGGCCGTGTCGAGCAGATCCGCGCCGACATCGACGCCCTGGTGCGCACCGGGCTCGCCGGCGCCATCGCCACCCTCACCGAGAACGGTCAGACGCTGACCCTCACCGCCGGGGTCGCCGATCGCGCCACCGGCGAGCCGATTCCGCTGTCTCCGCACCAGGAGGTCCGGGTCGGGAGCATCTCGAAAACCTTCGTGGCCGCGATCGTCCTGCAGCTGGTCACCGAGGGCCGCGTGCGGCTGGACGAGCCGATCGACACCTACCTGCCCGGACTGCTGACCGGCGAGGGCATCGACGCGCGCGCCATCACCGTGCGGCAGATACTCCAGCATCGCAGCGGCCTGCCGGAATTCGCGGACGCGCCGGAGATCGACGAATACCGCGCCGGTGTCGAGGGGCGCGTGTTCACCCCGGCGGAGGAGATCCGGATCGCACTCCGCAATCCCGCGCGGTTCGCCCCGGGCGCGCGGTTCGAGTACACGAACACCAATTACACGGTCGCCGCCATGCTGATCGAGAAGCTCACCGGCCGCGCCTACACCGACGAGCTGACCGGGCGCATCACCGTGCCGAACCAGCTGACGAGCACCTACCTGCCCAACCCGGGCGAGCTGGACATCCGCGGTCCGCACCCGCACGGCTACGCGACCATCGACGGGGTACGCACCGACGTGACCCGGTCTGAGCCGTCGGTGCCGTGGGCGGCCGGGGCACTGGTCTCGACCGGGGCCGATCTCAATCGCTTCTACCTCGACCTGCTGGCGGGCAAGGTGGTGGCTCCCGCGCAGCTGGAGCAGATGCTCGCGGGCGAACCCCAGGAACCGGGCGGCTCGGCGTGGTACGGCCTCGGCATCGGCGGCACCGAACTCGACTGCGGCGCGCAGTATTTCGGCCACACCGGCGGCATCGCCGGGTACGTCACCGTCGCCGGCGCCTCCCGCGACGGCCGGGCGGTGACCATCACGCTGACCGAATCCCCGGAGCGGGAACCGGATGTGAAGACTCTGGTCAGCCACGCCCTCTGCCCGTAAGGTACTACTTGTTGTAGTAGAAACGCGAGTTCGGCAACTGCGCGAAACAGGGGGCGGGGCAATGACATACGAACAGGTCTGCGTGGTCGGCGGCGGTCCGGCGGGGATGATGGCGGGCCTGCTGCTCGCCCGGGCCGGGGTGCGGGTCACCGTCGTGGAGAAGCACGCGGACTTCCTGCGCGACTTCCGCGGCGACACCGTGCACCCTTCGACGCTGCGACTCCTGGACGAGCTCGGGCTGGGGGAGCACTTCGCCCGGCTCCCGCATCGCAAACTCGAGCAGATGCGCATGCGCATCGCGGGCGACACCCTCGTGGTCGCGGATTTCCGCCGCCTGCCCGGCCGCCACCGCTACATCGCCATGGTGCCGCAGTGGGATTTCCTGGACCTGCTCGCCGAGGCCGCCGCCGCCGAACCCGCCTTCACCCTGCGCATGGCCACCGAATTCACCGGCCTGCGCATCGAATCCGGCCGCGTCACCGGCGCGCACCTGCGAAACCCCGACGGCAGCACCGAAACCCTCGACACGGCCCTGGTACTGGCCTGCGACGGCCGCGATTCCGCCGCCCGGGACGCCGCCGGGCTCGCGCAGGACATGTTCGACGTCGCCATGGACGTCTGGTGGCTGCGCGTGCCCGCCGCCGACTCCACCCGGGCGGCACAGGTTTTCGCGCGCTTCGACGCCGGCCGCGCGGCGGTGACCCTCGACCGCGGCGACTACTACCAGACCTCCTACCTCATCCCCAAGGGCACCGACGCCCGCCTGCGCGCCCGCGACATCCAATGGCTCCGCGACGAGCTGGCCGACCTGTTCGACTGGACCCCGCGGACCCTGGCCGCCATTCGTTCCTGGGACGACGTGAAACTCCTCGAGGTGACCATGGGCCGACTGCCGACCTGGCATGTTCCCGGCCTGCTCTGCCTGGGCGACGCCGCGCACACGATGTCGCCGGTCGGCGGGGTCGGGGTGAATCTCGCCATCCAGGACGCGGTCGCCGCCGCCCGCATCCTGGCCGAACCGCTGCGGTCGGGCCGCCTCACCTCGGCGGACCTGGCGAAAGTGCAACGCCGCCGCCACTTTCCGACCGCGATGACCCAGAAATCCCAGCTGAACGAGCACGAGATCCTGCTCGAGCCGGCCCTGGACGGCACCCTCACCGGCGCGCCCGCGCCGCTGCGCGTGATCGACCGGTTCCCGGTGCTGGCCGGAATCTCGGCCTATATCGGCGGCATCGGACTGCGCCCGGAGCGTGCGCCCGCCTTCGCCAGACCGTAACTCGGCCGGGCCTCCCCGGGTCCGTACCCGGCCGCTCACTCCCGACCGCCGATAGGGTGCGGGGATGCGGACCGAACGAGAGCAGCGGCTGATCGACACCGTGGCGTGGGTGCTGATCCGGGACGGGCGGATTCTGTGTGGGCGGCCCGCCGGGAAGGACGAGTTCTACATCCCGGGCGGGAAAAGGGAAGGGGCCGAGACGGACCTGCAGACCCTGCTCCGGGAGATACGGGAGGAGCTGACCGTCGACCTGCTGCCCGGGACCGTCGCGCACGCAGGGACCTACGAGGCGCCGATCCCGGGCGCACTGGTCCGGATGGCCTGCTACACCGCGGACTACACCGGCACGATCGCGGTCAGCAGCGAGATCGAGGAGATCGACTGGTTCGACTACTCCGACCGTCCTCGGGTGCCTCCGGTCGACCAGTTGCTGTTCGACGACCTCGTGGCCGCGGGCCTGCTGAACCGGTGAAAGCCGAGCGCAGCGGCGAAAACAGAACCGGGTTACTAGAACATGTTGCCTACCTGTACCGACAGGTAATCATCGGAAGACTGGTCTGAATGTAGAACATGTTCTAGTGTGATGGGCAGAACATTCCAGTGCCGGGAAGTTAGAGGAGCCCCCACCACATGCGTACCGAGATCTGTGATCGCCTGGGCATCGATGTCCCCATTTTCGCGTTCACCCATTGCCGCGATGTGGCCGCCGCGGTCAGCAATGCCGGCGGACTCGGCGTGCTCGGAGCGGTCGGCTTCACCGCCGAGCAGCTCGAGGTCGAACTCGCCTGGCTCGACGAGCATGTGCAGGGCGTCTACGGCGTCGACCTGGTCATCCCCTCGAAGTACGAGGGCAAGGGCGTGGAGGGCATGAGCCCCGAGGAGCTCGAAGCCCAACTGGCCAAGCTGGTTCCGCAGGGCCACCGCGACTTCGCCGAGAAGATCCTCAACGATCACGGCGTGCCGCATCTGCCCGAGGGCGAGCGCCACAACCAGCTGCTGGGCTGGACCGCCACCACGGTCGCCCCGCAGATCGAGGTCATCCTCAAGCACCCCAAGGCCAAGCTGGTCGCCAACGCGCTGGGCACCCCGCCCGACGACGTGATCAAGCAGATCCAGGATTCGGGCCGCCTGATCGGCGCGCTGTGCGGTTCGGTCAAGCACGCGCTCAACCACAAGAACGCCGGCCTGGACTTCGTGGTCATGCAGGGCACCGAGGGCGGCGGGCACTGCGGCGAGATCGCCTCGATGGTGCTGTGGCCGCAGGTCGTGGACGCGATCGGCGACATGCCCGCGCTGGCCGCCGGCGGCATCGGCAACGGCCGTCAGGTCGCCGCCGCGCTGGCCATGGGCGCGCAGGGCGCGTGGACCGGCTCGCTGTGGCTGACCGTCGAGGAGGCCAACGTGCCGCCCGCGCAGATGCAGACCTACATCGACGCCACCAGCTCGGACACCGTGCGCTCGCGGTCCTGGACCGGCAAGCCGTGCCGCATGCTCAAGAACGACTGGACCGAGGCGTGGGACCAGGCCGACACCCCGAGCCCGCTCGGCATGCCGCTGCAGATGATGGTCGCCCTCGACGGCGTCAAGCGCGGTCACCGCTACCCCGAGGCCGCCAAGGACGTGAACTTCAACCCGGTCGGCCAGGTCGTCGGCCAGATGAACAAGATCGAGCGTTCCACCGACGTCGTGCAGCGCCTGATCCAGGAGTACCTGGACTCGTGCGAGCGGCTCAACAAGCTCAACAACGCCTGACAGGCGCCTGACGTACCAACGGCAACGCCC
>NZ_JBSHMS010000035.1:0-78506 GCF_053645575.1 Nocardia sp. NPDC055321 | reverse complement strand
GTGCCGGGGCCTTGTCGAGCCGCACCCTGCTGGCGGAGGTGTGCTCGGCAGCCGGGATCGCGGCCGCGGCGGCAGGCTCCGCCGCGGCCGCGGGCTCCACAGCCGTGGCGGCGGGCTCCGCCTCCACGGCAGCGGGCTCCGCGGCCGACCCGTCCCCCGTGGCGGCCGGCGCGGCCGCCATGGGATCGGTGTCGGGTGTCTCGGAATCGAGCGCCCGCGAGGCGATCTCCCCCTCTTCGGGCGGTGGGCCTTCCGAACGCACCGCGCGCCGCCGAGAGCGGTTTCTCACCCCGCTGGTTTCACTCATTTCAACTGCTCCTGCACCATTGCTGTCAAGGTCGGCGGAACTATCCCGGATCCGTCCGGGCCGATGTTGCCCAGACGATACGTGCGATTGTCCGGTCCCAAGAAGGTCCCGCTGTTGGGATCGTACGAGCGCGACTCGAACGAGGCTGGTTGGGTACCCCCTGCGGGCTGCTGACCTGCGCCGGCGTCACCGCTCGGCTCGGTGCTGGGCGCTCCGGGCGCGTCCTTCTCGAAGGGCAGCGGCATGTTGCCCTCGGGCACGTAGCCCTCCGGGTCGCGGCAGAGTTCCGGGGTCGGCGCACGCTTGCCGGGGAATTCCATACACGGGGTATTCCGAATACCGCGGACCGCGTAGGGCGCGTCCTGCGGCACCTTGCAGTAGAGATTGTCCGGGGTCGGCGGCGCGTCGACCAGCGAGGCATCGCGGCGGTCGTTGGGCGAGAGGAAGCCGACGGTGCAACCCGCCGGGTCCCCGACGCTGATCATGAAGTCGACCATGGCGCCGTATTCGAGGGGTCCACTGGTGGCTGCGGTGAGCAGCGCCGCGATCAGCGGCGGGAAGACCACCAGCAACTGCTCGACACTCGCGTCGTAGACGTAGCTGACCTGTCCGATGCTGACCAGGTTCCGGGCCAGCAGCGGCAGCGTCGGCTGCAGCTGGTTGAACAGGTCGGTGGCGCTGGCCGCCGCGCCGGGCACCTTGTCGATGACGCTGCGCAGGGCCGGATCGTGTTCGCGGAGTTGGTCGGTGAGGGTCGCCAGATCCTTGGTCCAGCTCCGGATGGCGGAATCGGACTCGACCTGGGTGTCGAGCAGCGGCCCGATCTTCTCGATCAGATCTTTGGTGGCCTGGGTGTTGTTCTTGGCCTCCTGCACCAGCAGCGACGCGGAGTCGAGGAAGCGCTGCAGGTCCGGGCCGGCGCCGTCGAACGCCACGAAGGCGTCGTCGATGACCTGGCGCAGCTTGGTGTCCGCGACGCTGTTGAGCAGCCGGTCGGTCTGATCGAGGAGCGTGCCGACGTCCTGCGGCAGCTTGGTGCGCTCCACCGGGATGACCGAACCGTCGGAGAGGTTGCCGCCCTGGGGATCCGGTACCGGCACCAGGTCGACGTACTGCTCGCCGATGGCCGACACGCTGCGGACCACGGCGGTCACGTCGGACGGAATCTTCTGGTCGCTGTCGACGGTGAGCTCGGCGTCGACTCCCTCGGGAGTCAGCCGGACCTCCTTCACCTTGCCGACATTCATGCCGCGGTAGGAGACGTTGGCGTGCTCGTAGAGCCCGCCGGTGGCGCTCAGCTGGACCGTGACGCCGTAGACGCCGATGCCGAACGCGGCGGGCAGCTTCACATAGACGCCCGACATGACGGCCAGGCCGATCACCGTCAAGACGGAGAAGATCGCGAGCTGGATCTTGACGAATCGAGTGAGTTTCACTGTCCATCCCCTTGCGGAACGGTGAGCCCCGGAATGGGGGGCAGGCCGGGAATAGCGCCCAGGCCGGGAATCGTCTGCACCTCGGCCGGATTCTGCTGGAAGGGAGCAGTTTTCGGATCGATGGGCGGACCGTCGGTGCCGCCGATCGATCCGAGCGCGCCCTCGATGCCCGAGGCACGGGGCCCGAGGGCGGTTCCGGTGAACAGGTTCTTCTGCAGGCGGGCGGTGGTGAGGTCGAAGACCATCTTGACGTTCAGGTAGTCGCCGCGGACCGCACCGTCCAGCGCGTGCATGGGGAACGGGAAGGTCAGCAGCATGCCGAGGGCCTTCGTGAGATTGCCTCCGGTGTCGGCGATCTGCTGGACCACCGGCCACAGATTCGCCAGATCGGCCTTCAGCGAGTCGCCGCCCTCGGCGACGAACTTGGACACCACGTCGCCCAGACTCGCCAGCGCGGTCAGCGTCGAGGTGATGTTCTCGCGCCGATCCGCGAGCACGGTGAGCGCGGGATGGATGTTGTCGATGGCCGAGGCCAGCCTGTCCTGCTGCTGCGCGAGGATGCCGGAGAAGCGGTCGAGCCCGCCCATCGCGGCGATGATGTCCGCGGTCTGGGCGTCGAGCGTCGTGACGAGAGTGTTCAACTGCGGCAGCAGTTCCCGGATCTCGTCGGTGCGCCCGGTGAAGGCCTTGTTCAGTTCCCCGGTGATGTTCTCCAGCTGGCTGATGCCGCCGCCGTTGAGCACGACCGACAGCGAGGACAGCGTCTGCTCCGTGGTCGGGTAGGCGCCGGCGCGTTCCATGGGAATGACGTCGCCGGCCCGCAGCTCACCGCTGGCCGCGGTGTCGGTCGGCGGCGCCAGCTCCAGGTGATTGGAGCCGAGCAAACTGGTCTGCCCGATCTTCGCGGTCGCGTTGGCGGGCAGCTTGACGCCCTTGTCCAGGCTCAGGGTGACCAGCGCGTGCCAGCCTTCCACCTCGACGCCGGTGACGGCGCCGACGGTGACGTCGTTGACTCGAACCGGGGAATTACGGGTCAGGGTGGTGACATTGGGCATCTGCACCTTGACCTCCCACGCACCCTCGCCGCCGCCGGCCGCGCCGGGCATCGGCAGGGAGTTGAGTCCGTCGAACTGGCAGCCCGTCGTCCCCAGCGTGATGGCGATACCGATCGCCAGACCGCCCGCGCACTTGCGCATCGGAGTGGTCCTCATCAGTTACCTCCCGGAACGGCCAACTCGGCGAGGGAATTCGGAACGCTGACCTGACCGGCCTTGGGCTGATTCCGCGCCCGCTCTTCGAGTTCCGGTGTGGTGTAGGCGATCTGGTCGGGCGTCGCGCCCGCGGCGGTCGCCGGGCTGAGCATGAACGGCAGGTAGTTCATCGTCATGTTCGAGAGCGCGGGGCCCAGGGTCTGGGCACACAGGTCCGCCGACTTGTCCGAGCTCTCGCGGGCCGCGGCGCGCACCGATCCGCAGAGGAAGCTGAGTGGATCGGCGAAGTTGGTGATGACCGGGTAGCCGGTGAGGCTGCCGGTGTTGGGCTTGTAGAGCTGGTAGAAGTTCACCAGCGCGGTGGGCCCGGAGTGCAGCAGGCGCTCGACCTGCGGCTGCTTCTCGACCAGGATGCCGGTGACGTCGGCGAGCCGCTGCAGATCCTCGGTGAGCCCGTCGCCGTGGCTGTCGATGAATCGCTTCACGTCGCTGACCGCACTGTCCAGGTTGTCCAGTCCCACACCGAGATCGGTGGACACGTTGGCCAGGACCTGCGACACCGAGGCCAGCCGGCCACCGAACTGCACGATCTGATCGTTGCTCTTGGAGATGACGTCGACGAACTGCTGCAGGTTGCGAATCGTCGCGAACAGGTCGGTACGACCGTCGGACAGCGTCGTCAACGCCCCGGACAGCTCCCGCAGCGTGTTACGGAAGGCTTCACCGTTGCCGTCGAGGTTGTTCGCGGCGGTGTCGACGAACCGACCGAACGAGCCCTGCTCGTCTTCACCGACCGGACCGAGAGTGGTTGCCAGCTTGGACAATTCGGCCTTGATGTCATCCCACTCGACCGGGATGGCGGTGCGTTCGATCGGGATGGTCCCGCCGTCCTTCAGCTCGGGGCCACCCGTGTAGGCGGGAGCGAGCTGGACGAATCGGGCCGAAACCAGGGACGGGGAGATCAGCACGGCCTTGGCGTCGGCCGGCAGCTCCACGCCGCGGTCCACGGTCATCTTGACCGCGACCCGGTCCTTGCCGGGCTCGACCGAATCGATGGTGCCGACCTTCACGCCGAGCACCCGCACCGAGTCGCCCGCGTACAGGCCACTGGTGGAGGGGAAGTACGCGGTGATCTGCTTGGTGCCGACCTTGGTGACCGTCGTGTATCCGGCGAAGGCCAGGGCGGCCACCGCCACCACGACTATCGCGATGAGTCCCGCGCGCGGCAGCTTGCCGAGAGTGGTTCGCACTGCGTTCATTTATCCGGACCGACCTTTCCTGGACCGACGCCGAGGGTGCTCAACATCTCCTGCAGCGCCTGCGGCACGTTCTCCGGCCACACCATGGCGTCCACCAGCACCTCCAGCGACGAGCTGGAGAAGTTCGAGATATAGGCCTGGAAGTAGGGGCCGGAGCCGACCTGCTCACCCAGTGCGCCCGCGTAGGGGCCGACCGCGTCCAGCGCGTCCTTCAGGTCCTGTTCGTTCCTGGTCAGGATGTCCAGGACCGAGTTCAGCTTCTCCAGCGTCGGACCGAGTTCGGCCTCGTTGTCGTTGACGAAACCGGTCAGCTGCTGGGCCAGTCCGTTCACGTACACGACGAGCTGGCTGATCGCACTCCGGCGCGCCTCCAGCTCACCCAGCAGCGAATTGCCGTCGACGAGCAGCGAATTGATCTTCTGTGCGCGGTCCGAGAGCACCTTGGTCACGCCCTGGGCGCGACCGAGCAGATCGGTCAGCGCCTGATCGCGCGAGTTGATGCTGCGCGACAGGGCGGTGATGCCGTCGAGCGCGCTGCGCAGCGGCGCCGGCGTATCGGCGAACGTGACCGACAGGGTGTCCAGGGTCTTGTTGACCTGGTCCATGTCCAGATCCTTGACGGTCGTGGACAGATCGCCGAGCGCGTCGTTGAGGGAATAGGGAGAGGTGGTGCGCTCCAGCGGAATCGGATCGTTCTTGGTGATGGATCCGCCGCCGCTCGGGGTGACCTCCATCGACTTGCGGCCCAGCACCGTATTGGTCTTGATGGCCGCGGTCGTCTTGTTGCCCAGCGGGATCGACTCGTCGAGGGTGAAGCGCACGCGCACCTTGGCCCCGTCCAGCGAGACCTCGTCCACGCGGCCGGATTTCACACCGGCCACCTGCACCTGGTCACCGTCGACGAGACCGCCCGCGTCGGCGAAGTAGGCCACGTACTCGGCCCCGGACTTGATCAGGGGCAACCGGTCGAACTGCAGGGAGCTCAGCGAGACAGTCACGGCCAGCACGATGCCGACGACACCGATATTGACCGTGGACAGGCGTTTCGTATTCATGGCTACTTGGCGCACCTTCCATAGCCGGTCTGGCCGCCGGGCGTGGCCACCAGCATCGGCTTACCGTCGGGCCCGTCGAGCAGGATGTCCGTTCCACACACGTAGATGTTCAGGAACGAACCGTAGGAACCGATGCGGACCAGCTTCTTGTAGGTCTCGGGCAGGTTCTGGATGATCCACTCGAGCTCACCGCCCTGGTCGTCCAGCACCGTCGCGGCGCGGCCGAGCTGCTGCACGGTGGCCTTGAGGTCGGGCCGGGCCTGCTGCAGCAGATCGGTGAGATCACCGGTGGCGCCGGCCAATCGCGGCAGCGCGTCACCGATCGGGTCCTTGTCCGCGGCCAGGCCGCTGACCAGTCGCTGCAACTCGTCGAGGGTGTTGCCGAAGGCCTCGTCACGCTCGTCGATGGTGCTGAGCACCGTCTTCAGATTCTCGATCACGCTGCCGATCAGCGCGTCCCGCTCGCCGAGCGTCTTGCCGAAGGAGCCGCCGCTGTTCAGCAGCGACACCAGCGTGCCGCCCTGGCCCTGGAAGACCTGGACCAACGCCTCGGTGAGGTCGTTCACCTGCGCCGGGTCCAGACCGCGCAGCAGCGGCTTGAACCCGCCCAGCAGCATGTCCAGATCCAGCGCCGGCTTGGTGCGATCGGTGCCGAGGGTGCCGCCGGACGCCAGGGTCTGCGCACCGCCGTCACCCTCGAGCAGCTCCATGTAGCGGTCGCCGACGAGGTTCTCGTAGCGGATCGCGGCCTCGGTGGAGGTGTACAGCTTGTACTTGCGATCCACGTCGAACTCGACGTGCGCCAGCTTGTCCTTGCCGACGTACACGTCGGTCACGGTGCCGACCGGAACGCCGGCGATCCGCACCTTGGACCCGGGCAGGATGCCCGAGGAGCTGGTGAAGATGGCGTTGTAGCTGTGCTCCCGCGAGAAGCGCATCTGACTGAAGATCACGCCCAGCATGGCGAGCACGAGCAGCATGACGATGGTGAACAGACCGAGTTTCACGGTCACGGCACGGGGTTTGAAGCTCATTTGCGCACCCCCGGAATCCCGCCGAACAACCACTCGAAGACATTGCTGTTGAAGTACGGCTCGGTCACCGGCTGGAACACATTCCCCTCGGCGGTATCGGTCACCAGGTACTTGGGATGGACACCGGGCACGTTGTCGAGCACGCCCTCGCAGTGCGGACCGCCGGTGGCGTTCACCTTGGGCAGATCCTGCGGGTACTTGTACGGCTCACCGCCCGGCATGGCGCCGGCGTTCATCGTGACCGCCGCGTACCGGCCGCCGAAGATGTCGTTGACGATCTCCATGTTGCTGCCCACCCCGACGAGGGTGCAGAAGATCGCCGAACGGTACTCGTGGAGTGTCGAGATGGGCTCCTTCAACAGGTTCAGGGCCTGTGCCAGCGGCGCCGTGCTCTCCTCGAGAATCGGTGTCGCGGTATCCGCGAGCCCGGTGAGGCCGAGCAGCATGGCGTCCAGCTGACGCTGCTTGTCGACCAGCGTCGCCGCGGTGACCTGCATGTTGTCGGTGGTCCGCAGCAGATCCGGCACGGTGTCGGCGTAGATCCCGGTCACCGCGGTCGTCTTGCGCAGATCCTCCTGCAGCGTCGGCAGGCTCGGGTTGATCTCGCGCAGCATCGCCTCGGCGTCCACCAGGGTCTGGCCCAGCTGGTCACCGCGGCCCTGCAGCGCCGAGCCCAGCGCGGTCAGCGTCGCGTTCAGCTTCTCGGGCTGCACCATGGCCAGCACATCGTTGAGGTGCTGGAAGATCGTGTTGAACTCCACGGTGACCACGTCGGCGCGCACCGTGGCGCCCGGCGCGAGCGAGCCCGAGGCATTCTGCGGCGCAACGAAATTGATGTACTTGGCGCCGAAAACGGTGGTGGATCGAATATCCACGAGCGCGTTCGCCGGGACCATCTTCAATTTTTCCGGATCGACGGCCAATTCGATGTCGGCGCCGTCGGAAGTATTGGTAATTCCGGTAACCCGGCCGATCTCGACGCCGCGAATCTTGACTTTGGCGTCGGGGTCCAGGACCAGACCCGCGCGCGGCGCGGCGACGGTCACCTTGGCGGTGTTCTCGAAACCGCCGGAGAACATCACCATGCAGATCGTGACCACTCCGGCGAGGAGCACAACCATGCCCAGGCCGGCGAGACGAATGAACCAGCCTTGTTCGAGAGGCCGTTTGGGCCTTGGTTTTTCAACGAAGGGCGCGCCGATCGGGCTCGCCACTCTGTCGTGTTCTGTCACCATGTCGTCGTCGCCCTACCCGGAGAGGTGGAAATTGCCGGAGGTGCCATAGATGGCAAGTGAGATCAGCAGCGTCACCATCACGACCGCGACCAAGGAGGAACGCACGGCATTACCCACCGCGACGCCGACGCCGACCGGACCGCCGGAGGCGTGGTAGCCGTAGTAGGTGTGGATCAGCATGACCGCGATGGCCATGAAGATCGCCTGTGCGAACGACCAGAGGATGTCGCTGGGGATCAGGAAGGTGTCGAAGTAGTGGTCGTAGACACCCGCCGACTGTCCGTAGATGACGACGGTGGCGAAACGACTCGCGAGGAAGGAGGCGATGACGGCCAGGGAGTACAGCGGAATGATGGCCAGAATGCCCGCCAGAATGCGCGTTCCGATGAGGAACGGCACCGGGCGGATGGCCATGACCTCCAGGGCGTCGATCTCCTCGGACACGCGCATGGCGCCCAGCTGCGCGGTGGTTCCGGCCCCGAGGGTGGCGGCCAGGCCGATTCCCGAGATGACGGGCGCCGCGATGCGCACGTTGATGAAGGCGGCGAAGAAGCCGGTCAGGGCCTCGACGCCGATGTTGCCGAGCGAGCTGTAGCCCTGCACGGCGATGGTGCCGCCCGCCGCGAGGGTCAGGAAGCCGACGATGACGACGGTGCCGCCGATGACGGCCAGAGCGCCTGTGCCCATGGAGATCTCGGCGATGAGCCGGATCGTCTCGGTGCGGTAGTGCACCAGGGCCTTGGGCACCGAGGCGATCGACTGGCCGTAGAAGACAGCGTGTTTACCGACCGAATCGAGGCTGTCGGTCGTGCGCTTCACCCGGCGCGTCACCCGGGGGAAGCGGGAGGTGATTACGAAGGCCATCCGGTCACCGAGCCGTGAACTTGATGCCGACGGCCGTGACCACCACGTTGATGACGAACAGCGCCATGAAGGCGAAGACGACGGTCTGGTTCACCGCGTCGCCCACGCTCTTGGGACCGCCCTTGACGGTCAGTCCCAGGTAGCACGCCACCAGGCCCGCCACGAGCCCGAACAGCGTCGCCTTGACCTCGGAGATGACCAGCTCGGGCAGATGCGTCAGCAGCGTGATGCCGTTGACGAACGCGCCGGGGTTGACACCCTGCAGGAACACCGAGAACAGGAAGCCGCCGAGGATGCCGATGGTGCAGACGAGCCCGTTCAGCAGCATGGCCACGAACATGGACGCGAGCACGCGCGGAACCACCAGGCGCTGCACCGGGTCGATGCCCAGCACGCGCATGGCGTCGATTTCCTCGCGGATGGTGCGTGCGCCGAGGTCGGCGCAGATGGCGGTCGCGCCCGCGCCCGCCACGATGAGCACGGTGACCATCGGCCCGACCTGGGTGACGGCGCCGAAGGCGGCGCCCGCTCCCGCCAGGTCGCCGGCGCCGATCTCGCGGAGCAGGATGTTCAGCGTGAACTGCACCAGCACCGTGAAGGGAATGGCCACGAGCAACGTGGGTGTGATGGAGACGCTGGCGATAAACCAGGCCTGATCGACGAATTCGCGTCGCTGGAATGGTGGCCGCACCGCGGCGCGAGCGACGTCGCCGGCGAGTTCGAAGAACCCCCCGACCGCCCGCAACGGTACAGCGAGGACATCATTCATTCCCGCGATTCCTCCTGCCCTGCCTAGCTATAGCTCCCGAGATCTGAATGTGATCTCGGTCCCGCCCAGAGATTAGAACACGTTCTCGCACCGTCTGGGAAGGTTTCAAGGGTTTTGAACTGGGGATCTTTCTGAACTCGTGTCCAGTTTTGGAAACACGTTCATCTGCAGTTCCGACCCAGATGTGTGACGCCTTTGTGAGACGTCACACACACAGAACCCATTCCTACCAACTCTTGGTCACATGATCAACCAAGCAATCAACCAAGCAGCCGGGCGCTACGGCCCGGCTACCGCCGAATAAGGGTGTACTAACCGAGATCCATCAGGGCCGATGCGGAAAACGTAGCGTCCGAACCGCGTTCGGCGAAGTACCCGCCCAGTGTGTCCGCGAGATTCGCGGTGCTCCATTCACCGTCGGCGTCGAAACGACGTTCCACGACAGGGGCGGCCATGAGCGCTACCATCGGCCCGTAGACGACGAACAACTGCCCGTTGACGGCGTCGGCGGCCGGGGAGGCCAGGAAGGTCACCAGGCGCGCCACATGGTCGGGAGAGAGGGGATCCGGGCCCTCTTCCGGAGCCGCGGAGAAGACCTTCTCCGTCATGGACGTCCGCGCGCGCGGGCAGATGGCATTGGCACGGACACCGAAGGCCGACAGCGACCGCGAGGCCGACAGGGTCAGGGCGGTGATACCGGCCTTGGCCGCGCCGTAGTTCGCCTGTCCCGCGGGCCCGAGCAGCCCGGCCTCGGACGAGGTGTTCACGATCCGGCCGTAGACGGGCGCGCCGGCTTCCTTGGACTTGGCCCGCCAGAACGCGCCCGCGTTGCGGGTCAGCAGGAAGTGACCGCGCAGATGCACCGCGATCACCGCGTCGAAGTCCTCGTCGGACATGTTGAACAGCATCTTGTCGCGGGTGATGCCGGCGTTGTTGACGATGATGTCCAGCCCGCCGAAGGTCTGTTCGGCGGTGCTGATCAGCGCGTCGGCGGTGGACCGCTCGGCGATGCTGCCCGCGACGAACTCGGCCTTGGCGCCGAGGGCGCGGATATCGGCGAGGGTCGCGCTCACCGCGTCGTTCTCGGCCAGGTCGTTGACAATGATCGAAGCGCCGGCGCGGGCCAGCTCCAGGGCTTCGGCCCGGCCCAGGCCGGCGCCCGCGCCGGTGACGATGGCCACCCGGCCGGCAAGACTCACATCAGATTCGCTCACCGGCCGACTCTAGAACGTGTTACACCCGACGAGCAAGGCCGGTTTCAGACGATCTTGAGTGCCGCTTTCGGGCACTGTGCCACGGCGGTCTCGACATCGGACTCGCTACCGGCCGGTACCTCCGCGCCGATGATGTGGAGGACATCGTCGTCATCGAGATCGAACACGTCAGGTGCGATTCCGACGCAGATTCCGTTCGCCTCGCACTGGTCGAGATCAACAGTGACCTTCATAGCCAACTCCTTTGCACAACAGTGGGGCGAGCGTAACAACACCACCGGTGCGAGGGGTAGCAAGTGCGGCCTTACAAGCGCCGATACTGGAACAAGTTCCACCTGCTGTGCCATGATCGGCAGAACCCTGACACGAAGGCTAGAGGTGCCCATATGCGGATCGCATACACGCCGCAACAGGAACAGCTGCGCGCTGAGCTGCGTGAGTATTTCGCCCGTCTGATCACTCCGGAGCGGCGGGAAGCACTCTCGGCGCAGACCGGTGAGTACGGCGAAGGCAATGTCTACCGCGAGGTCGTCGAGGAGATGGGCCGCGACGGCTGGCTCGCCCTGGGCTGGCCGAAGGAGTACGGCGGCCAGGATCGGCCCACGATGGATCAGCTGATCTTCACCGACGAGGCCGCCATCGCGGGCGCGCCGGTGCCGTTCCTGACCATCAACTCGGTCGCGCCGACCATCATGCACTACGGCACCGAGGAGCAGAAGAAGTTCTTCCTGCCCAAGATCGCCGCGGGCCAGTTGCATTTCGCCATCGGCTATTCCGAGCCGGGCGCGGGCACCGACCTGGCCTCGCTGCGCACCGGAGCGGTCCGCGACGGTGACGACTGGGTCGTCAACGGGCAGAAGATGTGGACCTCGCTCATCGCCTACGCCGACTACGTCTGGCTGGCCGTGCGCACCGACCCGAGTGCCAAGAAGCACAAGGGCATCTCGATGTTCATCATGCCCACCGACGCCGAGGGCTTCTCCTGGACGCCGGTGCACACCATGGCGGGCCCGGACACCAGCGCCACCTACTACCAGGACGTGCGGATCCCGCACTCGGACATGGTCGGCCCGGAGAACGGCGGCTGGGCGCTGATCACCAACCAGCTGAACCACGAGCGCGTCGCGCTGACCTCGGCCGCGCCGCTGCAGCTGGCCGTCGCGCAGACCACCGAGTGGGCGCGCAACACCAAGGCCGCCAACGGTTCCCGCGTGATCGACCAGGAATGGGTGCAGGTCGCCCTGGCCCGCGTGCACGCCAAGGTCGAGTTCCTCAAGCTGCTGAACTGGGAGCTGGCCTCGGGCGCCGACGCCGGCGCCGCCCCGCGCCCCTGGAACGCCTCCACCTGCAAGGTGTACGGCACCGAACTGGCCACCGAGGCCTACCGCGCGCTCATGGAGGTGCTCGGGCCGCAGGGCTACCTGCGCCAGGATTCCGCGGGCGCGCAGCTGCGCGGCCGGCTCGAGCGCATGCACCGCGCCTGCCTCATCCTGACCTTCGGCGGCGGCACCAACGAGGTGCAGCGCGACATCATCGCCATGACCGCCCTCAAGCAGCCCGCCGCCGCGCGCTGACACGAAACCTAGGTACCCATCATGGATTTCACCCTTACCGAGGCGCAGCAGGACCTGGCCCGACTGACCGCCGAGGTCACCGGCAAGCTCGTCACCGCCGACCGGCTGCGCGAACTGGACAAGAACACCGACGCCGCCGGTGCGCGCACCGTGCGCTTCGACGACGGCCTGTGGGGCTCGCTCGCCGAGACCGGCGTGCTGGCAGCGGCGCTGCCGGAAGCGGTGGGCGGCAGCGATTTCGGCGTGCTGGAGCAGACCGCGATCCTGCGTGAGCTCGGCAAGTCGGTCGCGCCGGTGCCGTACCTGTGGTCGATCGTGCTCGGCGCGGGCGCGCTGGCGAAGTTCGGCGACGAGGCCCAGCGGGCCGTGGCCGCGCAGGCCGCGAGCGGCGAGGTCATCCTCACCGCCGCGCTGTCCGAGGAGCGCAACTGGGAGCCGGCCGCCCCGGCCACCACCGCGGCCGACAACGGCGGCTGGCAGCTCACCGGTCTCAAGACCGGGGTGCCGTTCGCCCGTCAGGCCGCCCGCATCCTGGTCTCCGCCAGCGTCGACGGCGCGCCCGCGGTCTTCCTGGTCGATGCCGCCGACGCCTCGGTGCGCATCGAGGATCAGATCATCACCGACCGCTCCCCCGCCGCCGAGGTCGAATTCGCCGGTACCCCGGCCGAATTGGTCGGCACCGTGGAGCAGGGCGCCGAGATCCTGAACTGGCTGCTCGAGCGCGGCTGGCTCGGCCTGGCCGCCACCCAGCTCGGCACCGTGGAGAAGGGCCTGGAACTGGTCGCGGACTACGCCCGCGAGCGCGAGCAGTTCACCCGCAAGATCGGCAGCTTCCAGGCCGTGGCCCAGCGCCTGGCCGACGCCTACATCGACGTCCAGGGCGTGCGCCTGGCCGTCCAGCAGGCCGCCTGGCGCCTGGCCGAGGACCTGCCCGCCGCCGCCGAGGTCCACACCGCGAAGTTCTGGGCCGCCGAGGCCGGCCACCGCGTGGCCCACACCGTGGTCCACGTCCACGGCGGCGTCGGCATCGACCGCGACCACATCGTGAACCAGTACTTCACCGCCGCCAAGCACAACGAGTTCGTCCTCGGCGGCGCGAACGATCACCTCCGCGCCCTCGGCGCGATCCTCGCGGAGCCCGCGAACTGACTTTCGCCTGAGAACCGAAAGAGACTGAGCGGCGGCACTTCCGGGTGCCGCCGCTCTTTCGTGCGGGCCCGGCGGTAGATACCTCACGGGGCAGGCCTCGCACGTGGGTGAAGCTATTCCCTACGGCTGCTACGGCGGCCTCCTCGGTCGCGCCGAGCACTAGCGGTTGGGCGAACCGGCTCCCGCAGCCCCGCGCCTAGGGCACCAGCGGACCGGCGAGGATTCGTTCACCGGCGGCACGGTCGCCGTTCCAGGCCGAGGCCGGGTCGCCGGCGGATTTACGGCCCCACAGCACGAGCAGCAGATCCGATGCGGGACCGGCTATTTCGGCCACCGGGGCGCCGGGGCCGTAGGTCCAGGTCCGGTCGGCGTCGGTGGCGCGGACCGTCAGGGCCGCGGCGGGCTCGGGAGCCAGGCCGCGGGAGACCATGCGGGGGGCGAAGAGTTCGAAGACCTCGGTGATGCCGTCGGTCGCGAGGGCGAGGTCGAAGGGCTCGGGTTTGCCGAGAGCGGCCTGGGCGTCCCACAGGTGCATCAGGGTTTCCTGGGCGCGGCGGCGGCGCCAGAAGCCGACGTTGCGGGGCATCGCGCTGGTGAAGGTCCAGGCGGGGGTCTCCGGGTCCGCGGACAGGGACTCGACTATCGCGGCGGCGCTGGCGTCGAAGGCCGCGCGCAGGCCCTCGGCATCGCGGGGCGCGGGCTCGCCGCGGTGATCGCCGCGGCCTTCGGCGACCGCGGTCACGACCCACCGATTGCCCTGCACCAGGTGGTCGGTGAGGTCGTAGAGGGTCCACTCGCCGCACGAGGGCACCGGCGCGGTGAGATCGGCGTCGGGGGTCAGGAGCGCGCCGTAGGCGGTGAGCTTGTCGCGCAGTACCGGCAGGAAGTCCATGCGCCTCACGCTAATCGCGCGGGGCCGCGCCCGCGCGGGTTGTCGCGATGATCAGGACTCGAACTCGCGGATGTGCGCGATGCGCTCGGCCACCGGTCCGGGGTGATCGGGCGACGGCTCGAGCTCGCGCATGAGCAGATCGCCCATGGCGTCGCGCCGGATCACCCGCCCCAGTTCGGCGGCGGACCGATAGAGCGCCGGGGTGCGCAGCGCGCGGCGGACCGCGGCGGCGATGCGCTGCGGAGTCGCGGTGCGGTGCAACAGGATCGCCGCGCCGTGCGTCCGCGCGCGAGCCGCGATGTCGGCGTCGTCCCGCCCGTGCGGCAGTACCACCGCGGGCAGATCGGCGGCCAGCGCCTTGAGCAGGGTGCCGTGCCCGCCGTGCGTGATGACCAGGCTGGCGTGCCGCATGACCTCGTGATGCGGCGCCGCCGCCAGCACCCGCACGTTGGCCGGCGCGACGATGTCCAGCGGTGAGACCGCGGGCCCGGTGGTGATCACCCCGCGCACCGGCAGCCTGCCCAGACCGTCGGCGATGCGCTGCAGGCACTCGGTCTGCCCCGCGAACGTGGTCGACAGCGACGCCAGCACGAGCGGATCCCCGCCGTCCGGAACCTCCCAGTCCGTCTCCAGACTCCAGTGCGGATCGTCCAGGATCGGACCGGCCCAGCGCACCCCGTCGGGCCGCTGCGCGGGGAAATCGAAAGCCTCACTGGACAATACGAGCTGCCGATACGCCAGCCGCGCCTGATCCTGATAGTGCGCCAGCCGTTCCAGCCCGAACCCCGCGCGTAGCGCGTTGAGCTGGGGTAGCAACTCCTCGTCCCAGCGTCGCTGCACCAGACCGCCCACCACGCGATCACGCCAGCGGGTCACCGGCCCGTGCGAGAGCCCGAAACCCGACCCGGGCGGCGGCGCGCCCTCCATCGGCAGCGGATAGATCCCCGGGATCAGGACCACGAACGGCACCTCGCAGGCCTGCGCCGCGACCATGGCCCCGAAGGCGAAATACGAGGCCAGCACCATGTCGGGCCGGTCACCGTCGATCTCGTCGGCGATGTCGCGCGCGAAACCCGCGCCCGCGCGCGGCCGCAGCCGGGCGCCGGTGGCGGTGATCGCCTCGGTCAGCGACTCCTCGGCCAGAACGGTCACGCGATGCCCGCGAGCCACGAGGCGGCGCACCACCCCCAGTTCCGGCGGCACCGTACCGCCGCTGCCGGTGAGCGCGACCAGGTAGCTGTATTTCATCAGGCACCTCCTGTTGGTCACTCTGTCACGGTCGAGCCGTACGCGACCGACCGATGACCAAATCGTGTGTCACAGACCACGTCGCGAGCGGCCGATGAGTTTCCCGTGCCCGGTTCGTCACTACCTACGAAACGCGCACACGCAACCGGATTGCGGAGGAAAGGAACACCACCATGGCCAGCAAGATGATTTTCATCAATCTCCCCGTCGCCGACCTCGACAAGTCCAAGGACTTCTACGAGGCGCTGGGCTGGAAGGTGAACCAGGACTTCACCGACAGCAACGCCGCCTGCATCGTGATCGACGACAATATCTGCCTCATGCTGCTGACCAAGGAATTCTTCCCGACCTTCAGCAAGCGTCCCCTGGCCGACACCCGTTCCAGTATCCACGCCGCCTACGCGCTGGCGCTGGGCAGTGCCGCGGAAGTGGACACCCTGGTCGACGCGGCGGTCGCCGCCGGCGCGACCGAGGAGGTCAACGACGACAAGCGCGCCCAGGAGGCGCAGGCGGGTATGCACGGGCGCACCTTCATCGATCCGGACGGCCATCAGTGGGAGCCCTTCTTCATGGATTACCCCGGCACGAACTGAGCGGCGTGAAATGCGAACGGCCCGCCGGGTTTTCACCCGGCGGGCCGTTCACGCATGTCGCCGCGGTGCGCCGGTACCACCCCGGCGCGTCCCGCCTGTGCGGCGACGGGGCCTAATCCTCGCGGTATTCCTTCGCGAGGCCGAAGAGCGGGAAGAGCTTATCGGTGTCCAGGAAGAAGTTGAGCCCCGCGACCCGATCGCCGTCGAGCTCGAGCACGGTGATGGACCACGGCACCCACACCCCGGGCTCGCCGCTGGGCTTGTAGTGACCGAAAGCCGGCAGGCCGTTCGCGCCCTCGAGCCGCACCAGCCGCGAATCGCGGCAGGCCGACCCGGTGGAGAGCATGAACGCGGCCACGTTCTCGGGACCGGAGATCCACAGCGAGAAGGGCGGCATCGACAGCGCCACATCGGCTTTGAGCAATTCGGTCAGCGCGGTCATGTCGTAGGACTCGAAGGCGGTGACGAAATCGTCGATGAGTTTGCGCTGCTGCTCGTTCGATTCGTCGAGCACATCGGACGGGGTGGCGGTCTCCTGCGCCTTGGACATGGTGGCGCGCGCCCGCTGCAGCGCGCTGTTCACCGAGGCCGGGGACACGTTGAGCATATCGGCGGTCTCGCTGGCGGAGAACCGCAGCACCTCGCGCATGATCAGGATCGCGCGCTGGGTGGCGGGCAGATGCTGGACCGCGGAGACGAAGGCCAGCCGCAGGGTGTCCTTGGCGCTGGCGGCCTCGGCCGGGTCCGCGCCGAAGGCCAGCGCGTTCGGAATCGGTTCCACCCACACGTAATCCGGCTCCGGCGGGGGCAGCGGGGTGTCGGGGGTGCTGGCCCCGGACAGATCCATGGGCCGGGCCCGGCGCTGCGGGCCGTCGAGCATGTCCAGGCAGACGTTGGTGGTGATCTTGTACAACCAGGACCGCAGGCTGGAACGGCCCTCGAACGAGTCGTAGGACTTCCAGGCCCGGGTGAAGGTCTCCTGTACCGCGTCCTCGGCCTCGAAGGAGGAGCCGAGCATTCGGTACGCGTATGCGCAGAGCTCGCGCCGATGCCCCTCGAAGGAGCGCAGCACGTCGTCGGTGATGGTGGCCGAACCTCCGGCCTTCTCGGTCATGTCCAACACTCTTGCACAGGGCACCGACAAGCAGAGGGAAACGAATTCACACTGTGGAGTGTGTGCCCGGATGTGGCGGCAGGGGCGAAAAAGCACTCGCGCCCGCCCGCGGGTGCGGACGGGCGCGAGTGCGCGATGGGTTCCGCGCGCCGCTCAGGTGCGGCGCGCGGCGAATCCGCCGGCGGTGACTACTTGCTGACGGGCGCGGGCGCGTCCTCGTCGGCGGGGCGCAGTTCGGTCTGCTCCTTGGCCCAGCGGTAGTCCGGCTTGCCGGCCGGGTTGCGCTTGATCTGGTCGACGAACCACAGGCTGCGCGGCAGCTTGTAGGACGAGATCTCCTGTGTCAGAACGGGACGCAGATCCTCGAGCGTCGGCCGCTGCTCACCGCGGCACTGCACGACCGCGACCACGCGCTGACCCCAGCGCTCGTCGGGCACGCCGACCACGAGGGCGTCGAAGATCTCGGGGTGGCACTTGAGCGCGCCCTCGACCTCCTCGGGGTAGATCTTCTCGCCGCCGGAGTTGATGCTGACCGACCCGCGGCCGAGCATGGTCACGGTGCCGTCCTCCTCGACGCGGGCGAAGTCGCCCGGGATCGAGTAGCGCACGCCGTGGAACTCCTTGAAGGTGGCCTTGGTCTTCTCTTCGTCCTTGTAGTAGCCCTGCGGGATGTGGCCGCTGCGGGCGATGAAACCGGTCTTGCCCGAACCGGGTTCGATGGGATGGCCGTCGTCGCCGAGCACCTGGGTGGAAGCGTCGATCTTCACGCGCGGGCCGCCGGTGTGGGTCTGGCCCTTGGTGACCATGGACAGTCCGCCGAAGCCGGTCTCCGAGGAGCCGATCGAGTCGGTGATCATGCGGTTCGGCAGCGCGTCCAGGAGCTTGTCCTTGAGCGTCGGCGAGAACAGCGCGGCACTGGAGGCGATCATGAACAGGCTCGAGAGGTCGTACGCCGCACCGGTTTCCGGGTTCACCTGATCGATGGCGTCGCACATCGGGCGGGCCATGGCGTCGCCGGTGATGAAGATCAGGTTGACCTTGTGCTTGTCGACGGCCTGCCACAGGCCGTGGCCGCTGAACTCGGGCAGCATGAGGGTCTTGCCGCCGCTGAACAGCGCCATGAAGGTGGCCCACTGCGATCCGCCGTGGATCATCGGCGCGACCGGGTAGCGCACCATCTGCGGGTTGGCGGCGCCGAGCTTGGCGTGCTCCCACTCGTCGGTGACGTACTCGCCGGTGAGGAAGTTGATGCCGCCGCCCAGCACGCGCCAGACGTCCTCCTGACGCCACATGACGCCCTTGGGCATGCCGGTGGTGCCGCCGGTGTAGAGCATGTACAGGTCGTCGGGGGAACGCTCTTCGAAGTCACGTTCGCCGGACTGGGCGGCCAGGGTGGCCTCGTACTCGGTGGCTCCCTCGGGCAGCGGCAGATCGGTGCCGTCCTCGACGACGACGATGGACTTCAGCAGCGGCAGGTTCGGCCAGATGTTGGCGACCTTGTCCACGTACCGGCGCTCGACGACGAGCGCGACCATGTCCGAGTTTTCGAAGATGTACTGCAACTCGTTCTCGACGTACCGGTAGTTCACGTTGATCATGACCGCCCTGGCCTTGAACACCGCGACCATGGCTTCGACGGCCTCGATCGTGTTGCGCGAGTAGATACCCACCTTGTCACCGGGCTGAACACCCTGTTCCCGCAGGTAGTGGGCGAGTTGGTTGGCTCGCGCCTCCAGCTCGGCATAGGTGACCGAGCGAGTGTCGTCGACCAGAGCGACGTTGTCCGGCATGAGGTCGATTGCGTGCTCTACAAGGTCCGCTATGTTGTGGCTCACACGATGAAAATAGAACGTGTTCTCGCGAGTTGCAAGGTGTGATTTGTCCGCCCCACCAGCAAAGCTTGTGGCCCCGGTCACAGACTAGCGGGTCAAATGTCCGTTTGTCACCCGGAACGGGGTGTCCACTGAGCGGGAACGGGGAGGTCCGGCGCCGCGACGCCGAGACCTCCCCGATCCGTGATTGAAACGCGTTCTATGCCTCGATCAGCGGCCGGAGCCGCTCGAACTGCGCGACGTCGCGGACGCCGACGAGCAACATCGTCACCCCGGCCTGCTCCCAGACCTTCAGCTGTTCGCGCACGTGGGCCTCGTCGCCGATGATCGTGGTGTCCAGGATCAGCTGATCCGGCACCGCGGCCGCGGCCTCGTCCTTGCGGCCGGTGCGGAAGAGCTTGGTGATCTCCTCGACCGCGTCGCCGTAGCCCATGCGCCGGTACACCTCGGCGTGGAAGTTCATGTCCTCCGCGCCCATGCCGCCGATGTACAGGGCCATGAACGGGCGCAGCCGATCGAGCTCGCCCTTGACGTCGTCGGTGAGGATGACCTGCGCGGTCGCCGCGATTTCGAAGTCCTCCCGCGAACGCCTGGCACCCGCGCGCGCGAAACCCTCGTCCAGCCACTCGTTGTACATGTCGGCCAGGCGCGGGGTGTAGTAGATCGCCAGCCAGCCGTCGGCGATCTCGGCGGTCAGCGCGACGTTCTTCGGGCCCTCGGCGCCCAGCCAGATCGGCAGATCCTTGCGCAGCGGATGGGTGATCGACTTGAGCGGCTTGCCGAATCCGGTGGCGTTCGCGCCGTTGTAGGGCAGCGGGAAGTTCGGCCCGTCGTTGACGACCTTGCCCTCGCGCTCGAGCACCTGCCGAATGATCGACACGTACTCGCGGGTGCGCTGCAACGGTTTGGCAAACGACTGCCCATACCAGCCCTCGACCACCTGGGGTCCCGAGACGCCGAGCCCGAGGATGTGCCGCCCGCCGCTGAGGTGATCCAGGGTCAGCGCGGCCATGGCGGTGGCGGTCGGCGTGCGCGCGGACATCTGCACGACCGAGGTGCCCAGGCGCACCCGGCTGGTGCTCGACCCCAGCCACGCGAGGGGGGTGTAGGCGTCCGAACCCCACGATTCGGCGGTGAAGACCGCGTCGAATCCGACCTCTTCGGCGGCGGCCACCAACTCCGCGGTATTGGCGGGCGGCTGCGCGCCCCAGTATCCGAGTTGCAACCCAAAGCGCATGTTCGGTTCCCTTCCCAAGTGGGCTCTTGCACCCTTCTTTAGAACCTGTTCTACTCGATCGCGTGACTCTGGGGAACACCGAAGTACTCGCCGCGCCGCTGCGGATGCAGTTCGATTACACCCGCTCCACCGGTCCGACCATCGGACGCTTCCTCACCGGGTTGCGTTCGGGCCGGGTCGTCGGAGTGCGTGGTTCCGATGGGCGCGTCATCGTGCCGCCCGCGGAATTCGATCCGATCACCGCGGAACCGCTGACCGAATTCGTCGACGTAGCCGATGTGGGCACCGTCCAGTCGTGGAGCTGGGTGGCCGAACCGCTGCCCGGGCAGCCCTTCGACCGGCCCTTCGCCTACGCGCTCGTCAAGCTGGACGGCGCCGATACCGCCATCCTGCACGCGGTGGATGTGGCCTCGCCGGCCGACATCTCCACCGGCCTGCGGGTGCGGGCGCGCTGGGCCGGCGAGCGCCGCGGCGACATCCATGACATCGCCTGCTTCGAACCGGGCGAATCCTCCAACGCGCCTGCGGATTCCACGGCCGACGCCGAGCCCGTAACCGGCATCATCACCCCGATCGACCTGTCCTTCAAGCACACCGCCGCACCCCAGGAAGCCGAATTCCTGAAGGCGATCATGGAGGGCAGGCTGCTGGGCGCGAAGGCCTCCAGCGACGGCAAGGTGTACTTCCCGCCGCGTGGCGCCGACCCGCGTGACGGCTCCCCCACCGATGATTATGTCGAGGTCGCCGACACCGGCACCGTGACCACCTTCTGCATCGTGAACGTGCCCTTCATGGGGCAGAGCATCAAGCCGCCGTACGTGGCGGCCTACGTGCTGCTGGACGGCACCGATATCCCGTTCCTGCACCTGGTGCTCGGCTGCGACGCGAGCGAGGTTCGCATGGGCATGCGGGTCAAGGCCGTGTGGAAGCCTCGCGAGGAGTGGAGCCTGAGTATGGGCAATGTCGACCACTTCGAGCCCTCCGGCGAGCCCGATGCCGCGTACGAGTCCTTCTCGCACCACCTGTAAAGGCTGAATACGTTGACGAACAACGAAATCGCGGTGGTCGGGTTCGCCCACGCACCGCATGTGCCCGAGACCTTCGGCACG
Source organism: Nocardia sp. NPDC055321 (assembly GCF_053645575.1). NCBI lineage: Bacteria > Bacillati > Actinomycetota > Actinomycetes > Mycobacteriales > Nocardiaceae > Nocardia > Nocardia sp. NPDC055321. The sequence goes on along the minus strand of NZ_JBSHMS010000035.1, from coordinate 57,374 downwards.
ACCAACGGCGTGGAAATGCTCGCGCCGTGCTTCCACGAGTTGTACGACAAGCTCGGCATCAAGCAGACCGATATCGACTTCTGGTGCTCGGGCTCCTCGGATTACCTTGCCGGGCGCGCCTTCTCGTTCATCTCCGCGATCGACGCCATCGGCGCGGTGCCGCCGATCAACGAGTCGCACGTGGAGATGGACGCGGCCTGGGCGCTGTACGAGGCGTGGCTCAAGCTGCGCACCGGACAGGCCGAGACCGCGCTGGTGTACGGCTTCGGCAAGGCTTCGGCCGGTACGCTGCGCCAGGTCCTGACCCTGCAGACCGATCCGTACCTGGTCGCGCCGCTGGGCCCGGACGCGGTGTCCATGGCCGGTTTGCAGGCCCGCGCCGGTATCGACGCCGGTCGCTGGACCGAGCGCGATATGGCCGAGGTCGCCGCCCGGGCCGCGGCCCATGCCGCCGCCAAGGGTGGCAGCGCGACCGCGCGCACCGAATCCGATGTCGAAAAGCTCTTGGCCGCCGACTATGTGGCCAATCCTTTCCGCTCGCACGACATCGCGCCCATCACCGACGGCGCGGCGGCGATCGTGCTGGCCGTGGGCGACAAGGCCCGCGAGCTGGCCGAGCGACCGGCGTGGATCGGCGGTATCGCGCACTACATCGACACCCCGGTCCTCGGCGCGCGCGATCTCACCGTCTCGCAGTCCACGACCCGGGCGGCCAAGGCCGCGATCAACGGCGGCGCGAGCGATTTCGATATCGCCGAGCTGCACACCCAGTACAGCCACGAAGAACTGATCCTCGCGCAGGCGCTGGGGCTGAACGGCTCGACCAAGATCAATGTGTCGGGCGGCCCGCTGTCCGGCAACCCCATGTTCTCGGCCGGCCTGGAGCGCATCGGCTTCGCCGCCACCGAAATCTTCAATGGCACCGCGAATCGCGCACTGGCACATGCCAGTAGCGGTCCGGCGTTGCAGCAGAACCTGGTCGCCACGTTGGAGGCACGCTAATGACTAACCCTGCTGCCGTTCTCGGCACCGGCCAGACCCATCACGTGGCCAAGCGCTCGGATGTGTCCATGGCGGGCATGCTCCGCGAGGCCATCGATCGCGCGCTCGTGGATTCCGGTCTGACCATGGCCGATATCGACGCCGTGATCATCGGCAAGGCCCCCGACTTCTTCGAGGGCTCGATGATGCCGGAGCTCTTCCTGGCCGACGCCATCGGCGCGACCGGTAAGCCCATGCTGCGCGTGCACACCGCGGGTTCGGTCGGCGGCTCCACCGCCGTCGTGGCCGCCTCGCATGTGCAGGCCGGTGTGCACGGCAAGGTGCTCGCGCTCTCCTGGGAGAAGCAGTCCGAGTCCAATGCCATGTGGGCGCTGTCGAATCCGGTGCCATTCACCAAGCCGGTCGGCGCGGGCGCGGGCGGCTACTTCGCCCCGCACGTGCGCGCCTACATCCACCGCTCCGGTGCGCCGCTGCACGTCGGCGCGATGGTCGCGGTGAAGGATCGCAAGAACGGCGCGCGTAATCCCTTCGCGCACCTGCAACAGTCCGACATCACCATGGATTCGGTCATGGCGTCCCAAATGCTGTGGGATCCCATTCGTTTCGATGAGACCTGCCCGTCCTCGGACGGCGCGTGCGCCATCGTGATCGGCGACGAGGCCGCGGCCAAGGCGGTGGAGGCCACCGGCAAGAAGGTGGCGTGGATTCACGGCACCGCCATGCGCACCGAGCCGCTCGCGTACACCGGTCGCGACCAGGTGAACCCCCAGGCCGGCCAGGTCGCTGCCGCCGCACTGTGGAAGCAGGCCGGGATCACCAACCCGCTGGAAGAGATCGACGCGGCCGAAATCTACGTCCCCTTCTCCTGGTTCGAGCCCATGTGGCTGGAGAACCTCGGCTTCATGCCCGAGGGCGAGGGCTGGAAGCTCACCGAGGCGGGCGAAACCGCCATCGGCGGAAAGCTTCCCGTCAATCCGTCGGGCGGCGTGCTCTCCTCCAACCCCATCGGCGCCTCGGGCATGATCCGCTTCGCCGAAGCCGCCAAGCAAGTCATGGGCCGCGCCGGCGACTACCAGGTGGAGAACGCCAAGAAGGCCTTCGGTCACGCGTACGGCGGTGGCTCGCAGTACTTCTCGATGTGGGTCGTCGGAAGCGAGCAGCCGTGAGCGCCGACCATCCGGCGCGCGTGGCGGGCCTGACGTCCCAGGCCGCGGTGCGCGCCCGGGACAAGGCCGCGTGGGTGGCGCTGTTCGCCGCCGACGGCATCGTGGAGGACCCCATTGGGCCGTCCTTCTTCGACCCGGACGGTAAGGGGCATCGCGGCCCGGAGGCCATCGCGGCGTTCTGGGACAAGGCGATCGCGCCCACCGACGACATCGAGTTCCTGTTCGAGGACTCCTTCGCCTGTGGCAGCGAGGTGGCCTTCACCGGCCGCATCCGCACCACCATGGGCGGCGGGACGACCGTCGACGCCGAGGGCGTGTTCACCTACCGGGTGGATCAGGACGGCAAAATCGCTGCCCTGCGCGCCTTCTGGGAGACCGACCGCGCGATGAAGACGCTGAAGCAAGCGCAGTAGCCAGACGAAAAGGAGCGGGGCGACCGGAATTCCGGTCGCCCCGCTCCTTTTTCGTATGCCCTGAGTTGTGAGAGGCAGGGCAGTCCGAGATTCAGTTGGTATGGGCGCTCGGCATTTTCACCGAGCGCTCATCGCCCATCGTCAGTGCGCGACCGGGCAGCCGCCACCGGCGGCGGGCTTGTAATCCACCTGGAATTCCTTGACGCCGTTCAGCCAGCCCGAGCGCAGGCGCTTGGGATCGCCGAGCGCGGTGATATCGGGCATGTAATCGGCGATGGCGTTGAAAATGATCTCGACCTCGAGCCGGGCCAGATTCGCGCCGACGCAGTAGTGCGCGCCGGTGCCGCCGAAGGACAGGTGCGGGTTGGGATTACGCATGATGTTGAAGGTGTGCGGATCCTCGAACACCTCGTCGTCGAAGTTGGCCGAGCGGTACGAGAGCACCACGCGCTGGCCCTTCTTGATCTGCACGCCCTCGATCTCGACATCCTCGAGCGCGGTGCGCTGGAAGCTGCTGACCGGGGTGGCCCAGCGGATGATCTCGTCCGCCGCGGTCTTCGGGCGCTCCTTCTTGAAGAGCTCCCACTGGTCCGGGTTCTCCAGGAAGGCGATCATGCCGTGCGTGGTCGCGTTGCGCGTGGTCTCGTTGCCCGCCACGGCCAGCACCATGACGAAGAAGCCGAATTCCTCGGGGAGCAGCACGTTGCCGTCCGCGTCGGGCTGGATCAGCTGGGTCACGATGTCGTCGGCGGGCTCGTTACGGCGCGCCTCGGCCATCTGGTACGCGTAGCCGAGCAGTTCGGTGGAGGCCACCAGTGGATCGGCGTCGCTGTCCGGATCGTCGTAGCTGGTCATGTCGTTCGACCACTTGAACAGCTTCATGCGGTCGTCCTGCGGCACGCCGATCAGCTCGGCGATGGCCTGCAGCGGCAGTTCGGCCGCGACCTGCTCGACGAAGTCGCCGGTGCACCCGGCGGCAGCGGCCTGCACGATCGACTCCGCGCGGGCGGTCAGTTCGGCGCGCAGGCCGTTGATCACGCGCGGGGTGAAGCCCTTGGCGATGGTCTTGCGCAGCTTGGTGTGCTCGGGCGCATCCTTGTTCAGGAGCACGAAGCGCTGCAGTTCGATCTGCTCGCGAGTGATGTCGTCGTTGAAACGAGGGATCGCGGTGTTCTCGAAGGTCGAGAAGACGTCGTCACGACGCGAGACAGTCTTGACGTCGGCATGCTTGGAGACGACCCAGAAGCCGTCGTCCTGGAAGCCGCCGGTCTTCGGCGACTTCGGGTTCCACCAGATGGGCGCGGATGCGCGAAGTTCGGCCAGTTCCTCCACGGGGACTCGATGGGCCCAGAGATCCGGGTCCGTGACGTCGAAACCCTCCGGCACGTTCGGACGGCTCTGTGTATCCACCACCAGTTGTCTCCTTTGACTAACTGAAACACGTTCTACCGTTATTGAAGCACAAGCGGTAAGACTAGGGAAGGAGCCTCGAACCGGCTTACGTTACACATAAAGAACTTGTTTCAGTTCTGACCGGAAGGAAGACACCGTGGGTACACCTGTCATCGTCGAGGCCGCGCGTACGCCGATCGGCAAGCGCAACGGCTGGCTCGGCGGCCTGCACGCCGCGGAGATCCTGGGCGCGGCCCAGAAGGGCGTCCTCGAGCGGGCCCAGCTGGATCCGCTCGCGGTCGAGCAGGTCGTCGGCGGCTGCGTCATGCAGGTCGGCGAACAGTCCAACAATGTCACCCGCACCGCGTGGCTGCACGCCGGATTGCCGTGGCAGACCGGCGCGGTGACCATCGACAACCAGTGCGGCTCCGCGCAGCAGGCCGCGGGCCTGGTCTCCGGCCTCATCTCCACCGGCGCCATCGAGGTCGGCCTGGCGTGCGGCATCGAGTCCATGAGCCATGTTCCGTTGGGCGCCAACGTCGGAACGCACGCGGGCCCGCGCCGCCCGGCCACCTGGGACATCGACATGCCCAACCAGTTCGAGGCCGCGGAGCGGATTGCCAAGCGGCGCGGCATCACTCGCGACGACATCGACGCGCTCGGCGTGCGCTCGCAGAAGCTGGCCGCGCAGGCGTGGGCCGAGGGCCGCTTCGATCGCGAGGTGCTGACCATCGCGAACGCGCCGCAGATCGACAAGGAGGGCAACCTCACCGGCGAATTCCTCGATGTCACGCGCGATCAGGGCCTGCGCGAGACCAGCCTGGAGAGCCTGACGAAGCTGAAGCCGGTGCTGGAGGGCGGAATCCACACCGCCGGCACCTCCTCGCAGATCTCCGACGGCGCCGCCGCGGTGCTGATGATGGACGAAAAGGCCGCTGAGCGTGCGGGTTTGCGCGCCCGCGCCCGCATCGTGTCGCAGTGCCTGGTCGGCAGCGAGCCCGAATTCCATTTGGACGGACCGGTCCAGGCGTGTGAGCGCCTGCTCGAGCGTTCGGGCATGAGCATGTCGGACATCGACTTGTTCGAGATCAACGAGGCTTTCGCGGCCGTGGCGCTCTCGTGGGCGTCGGTGCACAAGCCCGACTTCGACCGCGTCAACGTCAACGGTGGCGCCATCGCGCTCGGGCATCCGGTGGGCAGCACCGGATCCCGGCTCATCACAACGGCTTTGCACGAGCTCGAGCGCAGCGACAAGCAGTTCGCCATGATCCTCATGTGCTGCGGCGGCGCGCTCGCGACCGGCACCATCATCGAGAGGTTGTAGTCGCTTCAATCATTTTCGGCCTAGGTTGAACGTTCATCCCACTTGTCGTGAAACGTGGCGTACGCCACACAATCTGCGATACAGACAAGAAGATGAGACGTCAGCTATCTTAGGGTTACCGACGGCCCGTCGGGGAAGACCTCCGCGACGGGCCAGAACCGGGACTCTTAAGCCCTCCGCAAGAACGGTGGCGCTGGCCCGCAAACACCCAAGCCACGACGGCTTCACCGGATCACCGTCTAGAAGCTTCAAGGAAATCATGGATCAGGCGTAGGTTTTCAGTTACTGAGCCGCTAATATCAATGATACGTATCCGAGATAACGACTGTTAGTACAGCGAAGGGAATTGGGCGGCTCACAATGGCTGATTTCGCGGCGCGGCTGAACAAGCTGTTCGAAACCGTGCATCCCCCGGGGCGCAAGCCGCACACCAACGCAGAGGTGGCGGCTGCACTCACGGCCTCCGGCCATCCGATCTCGAAACCGTATCTCTCGCAGTTGCGGTCGGGACAGCGCACAAACCCGTCAGACGAGACGGTCGCGGCGCTGGCGAAGTTCTTCAAGGTAAAACCGGACTACTTCTTCAACGACATCTACGCGGCCAAGATCGATCATGATCTCGAGCTGCTGTCCCAGCTGCAGGGCTACGGACTCCGTCGACTGTCGAGTAGGGCGTTCGACCTCTCCGAAGAATCTCAGAACCTCCTCACCTCCATGGCGGAGAAGTTGCGGGCAAGTGAAGGTTTGCCCGAAATTCCTCCGGACGGCACGGAATAGGCCCTGCTTCAAGGCAACACGGTGGGGCTGGCTCGGAGGCCGCACCGCGTTGGGTTGTCACAGGACTGCACCATGCTCGACCAGACAGGTGTGGGCGCACGGCGTTGCTTGCAGGGCGGCGCCGTGCTCCCGCGGAGTCATGTGGTTCGGCCGAAGGGTGTTGCACCGGCCTCAGGGTGCTGAGGCCGTGTGGCGTAGACCTCTGCGCCCGTGCATTATGCACAAACCTGGCATTACCCGTCCCGAGTCACTCGGGATGATTGATCCGACTGCTTTGTGCACTATGTCGTTGTGCGTGCCATGAGCGTTTCGTCCGCATTGCACGAACTGCGACAATCGCGCCTCAGTGCTGCGTTACCGCGGTACTACCAATTGGGCGCTTCTTATCGGCACCGGTGTTCAACTACCGGTGCCGATTCGTTTGAAATCACCCGGATTTATATACCGACCGGACGGCATGGATACCGTTGAGCATCCCTGCCCGCCGAGATCGTACGGTGATCTGCGCGCGCCGCCCCGCGAGATGATCTTCCGTTCGGTGGAGTTTCAATTGGAAGCGATCGAATCGGTGAGGTAATCGGTCACCCCATGGGTGACCGATCCCGGCTCTCAGCGACGTGCGGTAGCACCGGCAGTCGCGTCCGCGCTCGCGTCGTACGCGCGGGCGATGGCCTGCACCCAGCCGCGCGGGCCCACACCCGGCGGCGGCGCGATCCAGCGGCCGTCGACCAGGACATCGCCGAAGGGATTGCGCGCCCACTCCGCGACCTTCGCCGCGCGTTCGGCCACCGCGTCCGGCGGCGTGCCCGCGGCCGCGAACTCGATTCCGCCGCCGGACTGCAGGTAGAGCGCGTCCATGATCTGGGCGATCTGATCCGAGGCCTTCAACTGGGTCGCCGAACCCGTCTGTTCCTTGGCGACCACCTCCGGGAAACGCGCGACGAGCACCCGGTGCAGCGTGCGAATCTGCTTCAGCAGCAAGCGCGCTCGCGCCCAGAGTTCGATGACGATCCAGACCGCGCCCACCGCGATGAGCAGACTCGCGACCTGCCACATCGGCCAGTACCAGTCGCCCTGCCCCGCCGCCGCCGGCGGCTGCCCCTGAATCTCGCGGCGGACCGAGAGCAGGGCGAGCACGCCGACCACCGCGGTGCCCGAGGTGTACAGCGCGATACCCCGGCCCAGGGCGGTCCAATCCAGGTTCCGCACACCGGTGATCACGATGAACAGGCATTCCAGCGCGACGATCACCCAGCCGAAGGTCACCGACCACAGCAGGGTCAGCGTCATAGCGAGTACGCCGCCGGCGTAGATGACCCAGGCGATCTGGCGCAGATTCCGGCGCGAGACCACCGGCCACGCGGCCGCGGCGACCCCCGAGGTGGCGTTGGCGAACAGACTCCAGGAGGCGGTGACCAGCCGATCGGACAGCCAGACCCCGCGCACCCCGTCCGGCAGCAGATGATCCACCGCCACACCGATTTCCGGCACCGCGACCGTGGCCGCCGCGGCGACCGCCGCGACCGCGATCACGATCGCCACCCGGGCGGTGGTCGCCGGTTTCACCAGCACCCGGCCCACCCGGCCGCCCGCGGCCATCCAGACCAGCATGGCAAGCAGCCAAAAAGTCATGCCGTGCCCTCTTCCCGCGAACGACCAAGGGGGCCTTCGTGGTTACGGGGGTTCGCGCCCGCGGGCGACCTGGTCATCCGAGTGCCTCGTCGAATCGAAGGACCGAGACGCCTGCGCCTCGGCTGTTGAATACGCGCAGTCGGGTCATGAGCATGCTCGCGAAGGTCTCGGCCTCCCATTCGCACTGCTCGTCCTCGCCGAGGTCGACCGCCTGCTGATGCGCGCGCTGGCTGAGCATGTACGCGATGAGGTCATCGCTGGCCTCGAGCACCACCTCGGACGCGGCCTCGCCCGGATGGTCGAACACGATGTGCCCCAGCTCGTGGGCGAGGGTGTGATCACGGCTCGGCAGCGCCGAGGCCAGCACGATCACGTCCTTCTCCGGATAGCTGCGGCGCTGGCCGCAGACGCCCGGACCCAGCTGGGCACTGGCGATCTCGATGGGACGGCGACGCTCGGCGGAGATGGCGAGCACCACCTCGTCCAGGGTGGTGGCGTCGAAGTCGGCGGCCACGGCGCACACCGCGTCCACGGCCGCGGCCACCCGGCGGTAGGACCCGATGCTATGGGCCTTGCTCTCTGTCATCGTGCTCGCCTCACACCCTCGGTCCGAAGAACGCGGCCCGGGCGGCGTCGATGCGCCCCTGCGCCGCGGCGGCGCTCTGGAAACTCACCGCGCCCGAGCCGGTGCCGAGCAGTGCCATGGCGATCAGGCCGCCGATCACCGACAGCACTTTGACCGGCGGCAACGGGCTGTTGCTCGAGGTGGGAACGAAGTCCGGATTCGGTTGCGCCAGAACCGGTGCCGGGGCGGGCGGCGGTGGCGGCGGGGCGGGCGCGGGTTCCGGCGCCGGGGGCGCGGGCGCCACGACGGGAGCGACTGCGGGTGGTCGCACGACCGGCGGGGCGGGGATCTCCAGGGGAACCGGCGGGTCGACCGCCTCCGGACTCGGCAGCGGTATCAGCAGCAGGAGCAGCGGTGAGGCGCAGATCGCGGCGGAACCGACGCCCGCCGAGCCGACGCCCGCCGAACCCGCCGCGGCGGAACCCGCTGCGGCAGAACCGGCCCCGGCGCTGCCCGCACCCGCCGAACCCGCGCCGGCCGAACCGGCCGCCGCGGAACCGACACCCGCGGAACCCACGCCGACCGAGCCGGTGGCGGCGGAGCCGACCCCGGCCGAACCCGCGGCGGCGCTGCCGCCGACGACCGAACCGAGCCCGGCCGAACCCACGGCCGCCGAGCCCACCGCGGCGGACCCGGTGCACAGCGCGCCGAGGCCCGCCGAGCCGACCGCCGCCGAACCCAGTGCGGCAGAGCCGGTTCCGGCCGAGCCGACACCGAGCAGCACCCCCAGCAGCGCGGATCCGGTGCCGAGACCGGCCGAACCCACGGCCGCCGAGCCGGTGCCGAGCGCCAGGGCGGAGCCGACGCCCGCCGAACCCACGGCCGAGCCGGTGCCCGCGCCCGCGGAACCGACTGCGGCCGAACCTGTTCCGAGTGCGGCCGAGCCGGTGCCCAGTACCGTGGCGCCCGCGCCGAGGGCCGCCGAGCCGGTCACCGCGCCGGCCGAACCCACGGCGGCGGAACCGGTGCCCAGTACGCTGCCGATCCCGGCCGAACCGACACCTGCCGAGCCGACTCCAGCGGAACCGGCGCCCGCCGAACCCACGGCGGCCGACCCGGGGCCGATGCCCAGGATGACGGCGAGCAGATCCTGCGGCCCGGCAACGGGATTCACGGGCACGGAGTTCACCGAATCGGCGGTCGCGCCGTCTCGCGGCTGGGCCGCGCCGGCCCCGGCGCCCTCGCCGGGCGCGGGCTCGAGGTCGATGCCCGGCTGGCCCGCGGCGGTCACCGGCCCGAGCAGCGCGGACCCGGCGACAGCTGTGGTCACTGCCACCAAGCGCATTGCACGACCAAAGATCATGCGACAGCCATCCCCTCATCTGGTACTGCGCAGTCGGCTTGCTCCAGCTTCGTGGAGCGATTCACAAGACGTCCGGCAGCCCCGATTGCCGAACCTTTGCGGAACGCGGCCATCCTAACGGCGACCACGCCACCCCGCACAAGTCTTCATCGCATTAGGGAGCCCCCCAAACCGTACGCCCGAACGTCCCCCGCCGTACCGAATATGGCCAAGCGGCCCAGCGCAATTGGCCTTTCCCGCCAGACACCCCGCTCCCCTCCCGCCCCACCGGCCCCGCGATTCCCCTCGAAATCCGCCCCCAACACGGACATTCGCGACTTACACGACAGCAAACACCCGGCCCCCGACCACTCCTCCGATTAGGTGATCCGAGCCACACTCCCCAACATGGTCGAATGCCCAACTAGGCACACGAACGTGACGGGTAACACTCTTCCGACACCGCCCAAGCCCCCCGCTACCCCCGCGAAACGAGAAATCGCCGGCACTCATACGAGTACCGGCGATCAAGTTGCGACAACAAGCTTCCCGCCGCCCGCCGACAACCCAAAATATCCGGGGAGGCGAGGGAACCGGGGCCCTAGGCGCCGTATACGGGCTCGGGGGTCGGGGCCTTGGCGAGCAGGTCGCGCACGGCGGGGCCGAGCTCGGCCGGGTTCCAGCGGGCGCCGCGGTCGACGGACTCGCTGTGGCGGTGCCCGTCCATGACGGTGACCTTGCCGGCCTCGACCTCGAACATGCGGCCGGTGACGCCCGCCGAATCGGCGCTGCCGAGCCAGACCACCAGGGGGGACACGTTTTCCGGGGCCATGGCGTCGAAGCTGCCGTCCTCCGGGGCCGCCATGGTCTCGGCGAACACGGTCTCGGTCATGCGGGTGCGCGCGGCCGGGGCGATGGCGTTCACGGTGATGCCGTAGCGCGCGAATTCGGCTGCGGCGGTGATGGTCAGGCCCGCGATGCCCGCCTTGGCGGCGGAGTAGTTGCCCTGGCCGATCGAGCCGAGCAGGCCCGCGCCGGAGCTGGTGTTGATGATCCGGGCCTCGGGCTGCCGCCCGGCCTTGGACTCGTTGCGCCAGTAGTCGGCGGCGTGCCGCATCGGCGCGAAGTGGCCCTTGAGGTGCACCTTGATGACCGCGTCCCACTCGTCCTCGCCGAGGTTGACCAGCATCCGGTCGCGCACGATGCCCGCGTTGTTGACCAGCACGTCCAGCCGGCCGAAGGTCTCGACGGCGGTGGCGACGAGGCGGCGCGCGCCCTCCCAATCCGAGACGTCGTCGCCGTTCACGACGGCTTCGCCGCCGGCGGCGCGGATCTCCTCGACGACCTTGGCGGCACCGGAGTCCGGCTTCGGGGTGCCGTCGAGCTCGGCGCCCAGATCGTTCACAACGACCTTCGCGCCCTCGGCGGCGAAAGCCAGCGCGTGCGCCCGGCCGATGCCCTGGCCCGCACCGGTGACGATGACGACGCGGCCGTCGCAGATCTTCTCGGTCATTCGAAATACCTCGCTGATGAGTGGAGTGGGAATTGTGCCGGTCTAGTTGCCCGTCACCGCGGGAACGTCCGCGGTGGAGGCGCCGAGGAACGCGGGCTTCTCGCCGCCGCCGTGCACGAGCAGCGACGAGCCGGTGACGTATCCGGCCAGGGGGGAGGCCAGGAAGGCGGCGGTGCGGCCGATGTCCTCGGGGCTCGCCATGCGCTGCATGGGCACGGTCCCGCTGACAGCGGCGATGCCGTCCTCGTCGCCGTAGTGCAGGTGCGAGGACTCGGTATTGACCAGCCCGCACACCACCGAGTTCATCCGAACCCTGGGCGCCCATTCCACGGCGAGCGAGGAAACCAGACTGTCCACACCGGCTTTGGCGGCGCCGTAGGCCGCGGTGCCGGGCGACGGGCGATGCCCGCTCACGCTGGAGATCATCACGATGGATCCGCCGGTGTCCTGGCGCTGCATGACGTCGTTCGCGACCTGCGAAACCAGCAGCGGCGCGAGCAGATTCAGCTGAATGATCTTGGAGTGGAAGTTCGGGCTGGCGTCGGCGGCCAGGGCGAACGGCGCACCGCCGGCGTTGTTGACCACGGTGTCGAGCCGCCCGTGCCGATCGACGATGGCGTCGATCAGCGCGCGCACCGAATCCGGGTCACGCACATCGCACGGCAGGAACTCGATCGCCCGCCCGTTGCTTTCCACGGGCACGTCGGCGGGGCGGGGCGCGCCGGCCCCCACGGGCGCGGCGGCGGCCAGGGATAACCCGCGGATAACCGCCCCCCCCCCCCCCCCGCCCACCGGGGCCCAAACGACCCAACCGGAGCGGGGAAAGTACAGGCCCACCGTGCTAACCTACCAAGCACTTGCTTGTTTTGCCAACGATGGGCTGGCACTTTCCAAAGGGAGCGCGATGGGGATCATCCGTCACACCGAAACCGAGGGCGTGGAAGTAGTCACCGTTGACTACGCGCCGGTCAACGCCCTGCCCTCCGACGGCTGGTTCGCGCTCGCCGACGCCGTCCGCGAGGCCGGGCGCAACCCCGAGACCCGGGTCGTCGTGCTGCGCGCCGAGGGCCGCGGGTTCAACGCGGGCGTCGATATCAAGGAGATGAACGCGGACACCGGGCACACCGCCCTGATCCGCGCGAACCACGGCTGCTTCGCCGCCTTCGCCGCCATCTACGACTGCGAGGTCCCGGTCGTCACCGCCGTGAACGGCTTCTGCCTCGGCGGCGGCATCGGCCTGGTCGGCAACTCCGATGTCATCGTCGCCTCCGACGACGCGACCTTCGGCCTCCCCGAGGTCGACCGCGGCGCGCTCGGTGCGGCCACCCACCTTTCGCGACTGGTCCCCCAGCACCTCATGCGGACCATGTTCTACACCGCGGGCACCCTCACCGCGCAGCAGTTGCACCACTACGGCTCGGTCTTCAAGGTCGTGCCGCGCGCCGAGCTCGACGCCGCCGCCATGGAGGTGGCCAAGAACATCGCCAACAAGGACGGCCGCGTCATCCGCGCCGCGAAGAAGGCGCTCAACGGCATCGACGTGCAGGACGTGCACCGCTCCTACCGATTCGAGCAGGGCTTCACCATGGAACTCAACCTCGCCGGCGTGGCGGACGAGATCCGCGCCCGGTTCGACGACGACATCGCGGCCCAGAAGAAGGGGAAGTAGAAGCCATGCGCGACAAGCGGATGACGCTCGACGAGATCGTCGGCGAACTGCGCAGCGGAATGACCATCGGACTCGGCGGCTGGGGTTCGCGCCGCAAGCCGATGGCGCTGGTGCGGGCAATTCTCAAGTCGGACATCAAGGATCTGACCGTCGTCACCTACGGCGGCCCGGATCTGGGTCTGCTGTGCTCGGCGGGCAAGGTCAAGAAGGCGTACTACGGCTTCGTGTCCCTGGACTCCGCGCCGTTCTACGACCCGTGGTTCGCCAAGGCGCGCACCGCCGGTGAGATCACCGTCCGCGAGATGGACGAGGGCATGGTCAAGTGCGGCCTGCAGGCCGCCGGCGCCCGCCTGCCGTTCCTGCCGATCCGGGCGGGACTGGGTTCGTCCGTGGTCGATTTCTGGGAGGGCGAGCTGAAAACCGTTCAGTCGCCCTATCAGACCGACGGCAAGACCGAGACCCTCATCGCCATGCCCGCGCTGAATCTCGATGCCGCGTTCCTACACCTGGACCTGGGTGACAAGCACGGCAATGCCGCCTACACCGGCATCGACCCGTACATGGACGACCTGTACGCGCTGGCCGCCGAGAAGCGCTACCTGTCGGTGGATCGGCTGGTCGAGACCGACGAACTGGTGAAAGCCGTTCCGCTGCAGTCGCTCATCCTCAACCGGCTGATGGTCGACGGTGTGGTCGAGGCCCCCGGCGGCGCGCACTTCACCTTCTCCGGCAGCTACGGGCGCGACGAGAAGTTCCAGCGCCACTATGTCGAGGCCGCCAAGACCCCCGAGTCGTGGGCCGAGTTCAAGGCCTGCTTCCTGGACGTGTCCGAGGCCGAATACCAGGATGCCGTCAAGGCTTTCGCCGAGGAGCAGAAGTAATGACCGACACCACCACCATCACTCGGGCCGAGGTTTGTGTCGTCGCGTCGGCGGAGATCTTCCGCGGCGCGGGCGAGATCGTGGCCTCCCCGATGTCCACCGTCACCACCATCGGCGCGCGGCTGGCGCGGCTCACCTTCGAGCCCGACCTGGTGCTCTCCGACGGCGAGGCGCGGCTGTTCGCCGAGGTCCCGCCGATCGGCGGCCAGGCTCCGCTGGAGGGCTGGTTCCCGTTCTCCAAGGTCTTCGACGTGGTGCAGTCCGGTCGCCGCCACGTGGTGATGGGCGCCAACCAGATCGACCGCTTCGGCAATCAGAACCTCTCGGCGTTCGGCCCGCTGCAGCAGCCGACCCGGCAGATGTTCGGTGTGCGCGGCGCGCCCGGCAACACCATCAACCACGCGACCAGCTACTTCGTGCCCAAGCACAACAGGCGGGTGTTCGTGGATCAGGTCGACATCGTCTCCGGAATCGGTTACGACAAGATCGATCCCGAGAACCCGGCCTACCGGTTCCACCACCTGCACCGGGTGGTCTCGAACCTGGGCGTCTTCGACTTCAACGGCCCGGACCACACCCTGCGCGCGCTGTCGCTGCACCCGGGCGTGAGCGCGGACGAGGTCGCCGAGAACACCTCGTTCGAGGTCGCCGGCCTGGCCGAGGCGGGCGAGACCCGGCTGCCCACCGAGGAAGAGCTGCGGATCATCCGGACCGTGCTCGACCCCAAGGGTTTCCGTGAGAAGGAAGTGACGGCATGACCGGGCGGCTGCGGACGCCACTGACCGAACTGGTCGGCATCGAGCATCCGATCGTCCAGACCGGCATGGGCTGGGTCGCGGGTCCGGCCCTGGTCTCGGCCACCGCGAACGCGGGCGGTCTCGGCATCCTGGCCTCGGCGACCATGACCTTCGAAGAACTCGAAGTGGCCATCGCCAAGACCAAGTCGCAGACGGACAAGCCCTTCGGCGTGAACATTCGCGCCGATGGCTTCGACGCCACCGAGCGCTGCGAGCTGATGATCCGGGAGGGCGTGAAGGTCGCCTCCTTCGCGCTGGCCCCCAAGAAGGAACTCATCGCCCGGCTCAAGGACAACGGCGTGGTGGTGGTTCCGTCGATCGGAGCGGCCAAGCACGCGGTGAAGGTCGCCTCCTGGGGCGCCGACGCGGTCATCGTGCAGGGTGGCGAGGGCGGCGGGCACACCGGTTCCGTCGCGACCACGCTGCTGCTGCCCTCGGTCCTGGACGCGGTGGACATCCCGGTCGTCGCGGGTGGCGGCTTCTTCGACGGTCGCGGCCTGGCCGCCGCGCTCTCGTACGGGGCGGCCGGCGTCGCCATGGGCACCCGCTTCCTGCTCACCCAGGAGAGCAGTGTGCCCGAGGCCGTCAAGCGCGAGTACCTGGCCCGCGGCCTGCAGGACACCGTCGTCTCCAAGAAGGTCGACGGCATGCCGCATCGCGTGCTCAACACCGAACTGGTGCAGAAGCTCGAAAACTCGGGCAGCGCGCGCGGATTCGCCGCCGCGGCGTCGAATGCGCTGAAGTTCAAGGGCATGACCGGCATGAAGTGGTCGACCATCGTCAAGGACGGTCTGGCCATGCGCAAGCACAAGGACCTCACCTGGTCCCAGGTGATCATGGCCGCCAACACCCCGATGCTCCTGAAGGCCGGCCTGGTGGAAGGCAATACCCAGGCCGGCGTCCTGGCGTCGGGCCAGGTCGCCGGAATCATCGAGGATCTGCCGACCGTGCAGGAACTGGTCGATCGCATCGTCGCCGACGCGATCGCCCGCATCGACAGCCTCGCCACCTACCGCGTGACCGACGAGGCGACCGCCTAGAACATCCTCCCCCACCGCCGTGGATTCGTCCACGGCGGTCCCCGATCAGCGCGGCCCGACACAATCGGCCGCGCCCCCAAGGATCCGACCGACCTCGGATCCTTTCGGCGCACGGCCTCGCCGCCGTTCGCGCCCGGCCGCCCCGGAACCTCTCGCCCGGGGCGGCTCGGGCCGCCTCTCCGCGAACTCCGGCCGGACTCGAGCGCCGAGAAAGTCGGCTCGGCGGCCGACGGTCACGAGGTGGCCCGGCCAGCCCGTACCCGGTGAGTTACCCCGGGCGGAGCGAAATCAGTTGTCGCCTTCGCGATCGAATACCCCCTGACTGTCGGGCGTCAGCCGCCGAACCGGCCCTAAATTGGTGATGCCGATGTCGGGCGGGGCTGCCACCATGTGGGCCATGGGGAACGTCTTGATTGTCGGGGACCTGCACGGGAACACCGGGCACGCGCTGCACGTCGTGCAGGCCGCGGTGCGTAACGAGTGCTCGAAGGTGTTCGTGGTGGGGGACTTCGGGGCCTGGGAGCACATGCCTTCGGGGAAGCGGTATTTCGACGTCGTCAACAAGGCGGCGCGTAAGGCCGGAGTCGTCGTGTACTTCCTGGACGGCAATCACGACAAGAGCTCGCTGCTGCACGAGATGTACGACGACCGTCGCGACGACGAGGGATTCCTGCTGTGCCGCAAGAACGTGCGGTACGCGCCGCGGGGGCACCGGTGGGTGTGGGAGGGCACGACTTTCGCGGCCTTCGGGGGTGCGCGGTCCACCGACAAGGGATGGCGGCTGGCGCGGGAGGCGCGCAAGCGGGAGCAGGATCTGCGCCATCGCCGGTACGGCTCCACGCGGGTGCGGCCGTCCGCGGGCACGCTGTGGTTCCCGGAGGAGGAGATGACCGACGACGAACTGGCCGAACTGCTCTCGGCCGACGCCTCGCCGGTGGACATCGTGCTCACCCATGACAAGCCGCGCGCCACGAACCCCAAGTTCAATCGCAAGGACAAGCCCGAGTGCTTCCCCAATCAGGACCGCATCCAGGAGGTCGTCGACACCCTGCGCCCGGGCCTGCTCTTCCACGGGCACCTGCACTTCCGCTACACCGAACTCATCGCGTGCGGCGGTGACGACCGGACCCGGGTCGAGGGCCTGGCCTCGGACCCGGACTCCGCCGCCCACCCGTCCTACGCGATCGAGCAGTCCTGGTTCGTGCTGCCGCTCCCGCACACCACCACCGAACTCGCCGAGCCCGCCGCCGGATAGGCGGCGCACCCGCCGGGTACCCCCGCCACGAACCGCGCGCCGAACCCGGAAACCCGGTCGCACGCTGCGGCGACGATCGAGGATCTTGCACACATAGTTATGCGTGCATATGATCGCCTGCGGTCGCAGGAGAGGAGATCGACATGGGTGCAGGGCACGCGCACGGCCACGATCACGGGCATTCGCACGGGGCCACGGCCGACAGCGACAAACGTCTGCTGGCGGGAGCACTGGCGCTCATCGTCGTCTTCATGACCGGCGAGGTCGCGGTCGGCATCATCTCCGGTTCGCTGGCGCTGCTGTCCGACGCCGCGCACATGCTCACCGACGCGGCCGCTATCGCCCTGGCGCTGTGGGCGATTCGCCTGGCCGCGCGTCCGGCGGCGGGCCGCATGACCTTCGGCTGGAAACGCGTGGAGATCCTGTCCGCCATGGCCAACGGCGCGACGCTGCTGGTGCTGGCGGCCTGGCTCACCCTCGAGGCCGTCGAGCGGCTGCTGAATCCGCCGGAGGTCACCGGCGGTCTGGTGCTGGTGACCGCGCTCATCGGCGTCGTGGTGAATCTGATCGCGACGCTCATGATCAGCCGGGCCAACCGCACCAGCCTGAACGTCGAGGGCGCCTTCCAGCACATTCTCAACGATCTGTACGGCTTCATCGCCACGGCGGTCGCGGGCGCGATCATCATGCTCACCGGGTTCGTGCAGGCCGACGTCATCGCCACCATGATCGTGGTGGTGCTCATGGTGAAGGCCGGCGTCGGCCTGGTCCGCGCGTCGAGCCGCATCTTCCTCGAGGCGGCCCCGGAGAATCTGGACCCCGCGGCCATCGGCGCGGCCATGGCCGCGCGCGAGCACGTGGTGGAAGTGCACGATCTGCACATCTGGGAGATCACCTCGGGCTCCCCGGCGCTGTCGGCCCACGTGCTGGTCGAACCCGGGCAGGACTGCCACGCCGCCCGCGAGGATCTGGCGCACTTCCTGGCGCACGAGTACCACATCGATCACGCCACCCTGCAGGTCGACCACGCGCAGCCCGGGGTGATCGGGCTGGGCCGCGCCGCCGCCTCGCACTGCGAGCAGGCGCACGGCCCCGCGCACATCGGCTAGTCGCGCCGGGGCTCGGTGCGATCGGGTCCGGCCGAGTCGTCGTCCCCGTCGTCGTAGGACGAGGTGCCCTCATCGTCGAGTAGCGGTTCCGCGGCGGTGAGATGCGCGGGCGCCAGCCAGCGCAGGACGTGGTAGCCGGTGATCACGACGAGGGTGCCCAGGGCGATGCCGCCGAGGGTGAAATTGTCGGTGAACTCGATGCTCACGTTGCCGATGCCGATGATCAGGCCGGCGGCGGCGGGCACCAGATTGAGCGGATTGCGCAGGTCCACACGGGCATTGGTCCAGATCTGCGCGCCGAGCAGGCCGATCATGCCGTACAGGATCACGGTGATACCGCCCAGCACACCGCCGGGAATGGCCGCGACCACCGCGCCGAATTTCGGGCACAGGCCGAACAGCAGCGCGAAACCGGCGGCGGCCCAGTAGGCGGCGGTGGAGTACACCCGGGTCGCGGCCATGACGCCGATGTTCTCGGAGTACGTGGTGTTGGGCGGGCCGCCCACGGCCGTGGACAGCATGGAGGCCGCGCCGTCGGCGGCGATGGCGGTGCCGAGTTTGCCGTCGAGCGAGTCGCCGGTCATCTCGCCGACGGCCTTGACGTGGCCCGCGTTCTCGGCCACCAGCGCGATCACCACGGGCAGGGCGACCAGGATCGCCGACCATTCGAAGGCGGGCGCGTGGAAGTCGGGCAGCCCGATCCAGTCCGTGTGCGCCACCGCGGACAGATCCAGGCGCCAGTGGTCGACGACCTTGCCGCTGGCGTCGGCGGAATGGATGCGGCCGAAGACACGATCCAGCAGCCAGGACAGGCCGTAGCCGAAGATCAGGCCCAGGAAAATGGCTATGCGCGAGAAGAATCCGCGCAGCGCCACCACCGCGAGCCCGGTGAACAGCATGACCAGCAGCGCCGTCCACTGATCCTGCGGCCAGTACACCGAGGCCGTGACCGGCGCGAGGTTGAAGCCGATGAGCATGACCACCGCGCCGGTGACCACCGGCGGCATGGCGATGTGAATGATGCGCGCGCCGAACCTGCGCACCGCCAGACCCACCAGCAGCAGTGCCGCACCGACCACCAGGCAGGCGCCGGTGACGGTCGCGCTGCTGCCGCCCTGCGCCCGGATCACCGCGGCCACACCGACGAAGGAGAGCGAGCACCCCAGGTAGCTCGGCACCTGTCCCTTGGTGGCCAGCAGGAAGATGGCGGTCGCGACGCCCGACATCATGATGGCGAGGTTGGGGTCCAGCCCCATCAGCACCGGCGCGACGAAGCTCGCGCCGAACATGGCCACCACGTGCTGTGCCCCGAGCCCGAAAGTGCGTGGCCAGGACAACCTCTCGTCGGGCCGGACCACCGCCCCGCGCGCGGGCGTCCGCCCGTCCCCGTGCACCGTCCAGCGGACACCAAGATTCATAGACCGCCCGCTTTCTCACCAGACCGGCAACCGAATTCCGGCCAATCGTACGGCGGGCAAACGCCCGGTTCCCGCCATCCACACACCCCCGCCCCGCCCGCCCGGGTGCACCACGTGCACCCGGTGCCGACCCGCACCCGGTCCCCCGAACCACGACCCTCCCCCGTCAGTCGAGTCCGTACCTCCGCAGCAACTGTCGCGGCAACGCATGCGGGTTCACATCCTCCGCACAGTCCCACTCCACACCCCGATCCCGCCCCACCCCCGAATACGTCTCCGCCCCCGCCCCTTTGCCGCCGTCGCCCTCCCCCCGGACCCGCCGTCCAGCCCCCGCTCTTCCGTCGGCCGCCCTCCCGAACAACTGCCCCGCTCCTCTTCCACCGTCCGTCTCCCCTCCGAACAGATGCCCCTCTCCCCTCCTACCGCCGCCCTCGAACAACTGCCGGATCGCAGCCACCACCCCGGGGTCGTCCGCCAACTCCGCCCGTACACCCGCCGCCAATTCCCGCGCTCGCGTATGCGCCCGCGAGTGCGCGCCCGAAACAGCCTCCGCCACCCCCGAATCCCCCATCTCCAACCGCAAGATCCGCCCGTCGACCCCCACCTCGATCCGCACCCCCGCCACCACGGCCCGCCCCCGCACCTCCTCCAATGCGTCCTGCACCCGCCGCGCCTTCCGCCCGATCTCCTCGAACCGCCCCAGACCTCCCACCCGACCCCCTCTCGCCCCCAACCCTTCTCCCTTCCAAGCCTCCCCCACTCACCCCGCCCTGCCCCCACACTCGCCAACCTCGCACCCCAACCCGCCCGAATCCCCCAAACCTCTTCGTTCCCCGGCATCAGCACGGGTGCGAAACGGCAAGTAGCGCGGGCTCTTCCCCGCGCATCGGATGCTGGACTACGCGTGGCACCGGTGCTCGGGCAGGCGTCATCGCGGCGGACAGTGGCGCGGGTCGGGCATTATGGGCGGGACACGGGAGGGTGGAGATGGGGGAACGGGTGGGGATCCGGCGGTGGGGATTGCGCGGGGTGGGGATTGTTGTCAGCGTGCTATTTCTGGTGGGGGCGGGGCGATTTCTGTGGCCGCAGGCGGGGGTCGAGGAGCAGCCGGGGGGTGCTTGGCGGCAGCTGGCTTTCGTGCGGGGGGCCATCGAGGAGGGGGCGGACCTCGCGGCGCAGGGGCAGTTTCCGGAGGGGTACTACTTCGCCAACGCGTTGTACGGGCTGGCCTGGGTGCAGGTGGGGCTGGCCGACCCGAGGGTTCGGGACGAGGCGCTGCGGGAGGCTCGGTGGGCGCTCGGGAGGGTCGAATCCGAGCGGGGGCGCGAGGTTTTCAGTCCGGGACTGCGGCCCGCGTACGGGATCTTCTGGGCGGGATGGACCAACTGGCTGCGCGGGGGCATCCTCGCGCTCGGCGGTACGGGGGACGCGGCGGAGGTCGAGCGGTTCGCGACGGGGACCGCGGAGATCGCGGCGGCGTTCGCGGCCTCGGACACGCCGTTCCTGCAGGCCTATCCGGGGCAGGCGTGGCCCGTCGACTCCACGGTCGCGATCGCGGCGCTGCGCCTGCACGACACCCTGTTCACGCCCCGGTTCGGCACCGAGGTGGCACGCTGGCTGAGCGCCGCGCGCGACCGGCTCGACCCCGCAACCGGACTGCTGCCGCACCGGGTGTCCGCGGCCGACGGCACGCCGCTGCAGGGCGCGCGTGCCACGTCGCAGGCGGTGATCCAGCGCTTCCTGCCCGAGATCGACGCCGCCACCGCGGCCGAGCAGTACCCGCGCTACCGCGACGCCTTCCTCGCCTTCCCGGGCGGGTTCGGCCCGGCGCTGCGCGAGTATCCGCACGGGGTCTCCGGCAGCGGCGACGTCGACTCCGGCCCCTTGGTCGCCGGGGTGAGCCTGTCCGCGACGGTGGTCGCGCAGGGCGCGGCCCGGGTCAACGGCGACGAATCACTGGCCACCGCACTGGGTTCGGCGGGCGAACTGCTCGGGCTGCCGCTGACCCTGCCGAGCAGCAAGCGCTACGCGTTCGGCCTGGTCCCCATCGGCGACGCCTTCGTGGTCTGGTCCGCCACGGCCCGGACCATCACCGCCGAGGCGCAGCCGGCCCGGGCCGAGGGGCTGCCGTGGTGGTGGCGCCTGCCCTGGCTCACCGTGCTCGGTCTCGGCGCGCTTGCGCCCTGGCTACCACGGTTGGCGCGCGAGTGGCTACGCCGCCGGGAATCCGGCTCCGCGGATCGCCGCCCCGCAGCCACGAGCACGGCTAACTAGCTGTTCGATAGCCACTCCCCCGCCGCGCACACCGAACATCCGGCAAAACGGATGCACCCGCCCGGGCCGGCGACGCGGCGCTCCGACCGTTGCCGCGCGCGCCGTGTCGGCCTGGGCAACGGCCCGCGCGCGGCGCCCCACCCGGTGCCGCGAGCCGCGTCCGGCGGTGAGCGCGGTTCTCGCGAACTCGCAGCAGATCCCGCACAACGACCCCCCTCCGATCGCGAAATCGACCTTCACCACGGGCGACAGACCCGACCCCGGAAATCGATTCCCCGCAGACCGGCGGCTCTGTGGAAACGCGGAGACTTCGATCCGCCGCACGCCCAGCGGCTCCGGTCGGCACCCACGCGCGAAGCGGATCCCACGACAGGTCCTTGCCGCCGGTCCAGCCTCACCCCGCCCGGCATCTTGCCGTCGGCGCGGGCCTGGCGGCGGCGTCGACTCACCCTCAGCTGGTAACCCGAATCTGCTGCATCATGTCGTGATCCGCGTGATCGAGGTTGTGGCAGTGCCAGACGTACCCTCGAATCTCCCCGTGCCCGCCGTGTCCCGCCCCGTGCGCACCGTGCGGCGACATCGCTTCCGCCCCAGCGGGAATCGGCACCACCGCATCGGGATCGAAGCCCAGTTCGGCGATCGAGGGCCAGTGCACCGCGATCCGGGTGATCGTGTCGGTCGGGCACTCCACGGTGTCCTTCCACCCCGTCTCCCACGGCGGCGGCGCCTGCGGCGGCCCGAACGCGTACGGGTCGGCCGTGGGCTGCCACCGGGTGCCGAAGGCCGGCGGCGGATTACGCAGCCAGTACGCCTGGGTGAGAATCGGCTGCCGCGACAGCACCCGGATGCGCGCCAGATGCAGGTGCACGGGGTGATCGAAGGGCGTGGCGTTCACGATGTCCCACTGCTCGACCGTGCCCGCGCGCGCCACGTCGACATCGGCGGTCAGGAACGGCAGGTTGTTCAGCGCCATCATGGTCGGGAACACCGCCGCGGACCGCGCGTCGTCGTTGAGCCCGATCAACGTCATGGTGCGAACCCGTTCGGCCGGTTCGAGCGGCGGGAGCGGCTCGGGCAGCCCGTCCCCGCCGCGCAGCCGGGCCGGCACCCGCGCGGGCGGCCCGGGCCCGGAAACAGTGAACCGCATGATCCGGCGCACCTCGGGCACCATGAACACGGTATTGCCGAAGTCGTTGAGGGCCGTGTTGATCAGATCCGCGACCGTCCCGTCCGGCAGCGCCCCGAAATCGACGAGCAGATCCACCCGCTCCCCCGGGCTGACCCGGACAGCCACGGTGGGCACCGGCGCGTCCAGCAGTCCCAGATCGCCGCCGATCACCCAGAACGGCAGCCCGCCCTCGAACCCGAGGATGTACGGCCGCGAGTTCGAGCCGTTCAGCACCCGGAACCGGTAGAGCGTGCGGCGCACCGTCAGTCGCGGCCAGACCTTCCCGTTGACGCACGCGGTGTCCCCGAGCTGACCGGATTGGTTGTAGCCCTGCGGAATATAGATCCCGACCATCGGCTGCACGGTGCCGTCGGCGTTGAACGTGCGATCCTGCACGATGAGCGGTACCTCGAACTCGCCGCTGGGCAGCCCCAGCGGGTTGTCCACCGCACCGGTGTCGAATTCGTCTCGCACGTAATACATCCCGGCCAGCCCGGCCTGGATGTTCAACCGCGTGATGCCCATGACGTGGTCGTGATACCAGAGCCCCGCAGCCTCCTGCCGATTGCCGTACACGAAGGTGGGCGCACCGCCGTTCCGCCAGCCGATGAGCGGATGCCCGTCCGCCGCAGGGGTATTGGGCCCGCCGTGCAGGTGGATGGTGAACCGCGGGTCGGTGCGGTCCAGTTCGGTCGTGCCGTGCATGGTGAGGTCGACGTGCTGCGCGAGCACGTGCTCCCCGAGGTTGTTGTGGAAACCGATGCGCGACTCGCGATCTCGCCGGGCTTCCAGCGTCGGCCCCAGCACCGGCCGATCGAATCCCCAGCTGCGCGCCGCCGGTAGATCCCGGTGGTAGCTGTGCGACCCGGCGCTCGCGCTCAGTTGCCCGGCGGCGGGCCGCGTTTCGGGGATCGGCAGCTCGTCCGCGAACGGTTCGAGCGCCGGCGAATGGTAGTTGAACGGCGTCACCGGCAGCGCGGGCAACGGCGGCAGCGGTAGCGGCGCCGGGGGCAGCGGTACCGGATCCGCGCCCGCCCCGGCCGTGAAACCGGCTCCGAGAATACCGAGGGTCCCCAGGAGGAACCCGCGTCGTGGCAGGTCAGCGCTCATAGCTCACACAGATTCGCCGGGCCGGCGGGTGCCGGGTGCGTCCGTTTCTTCGACTACCCCCGATTCTCCGCTCGAACGCCGGATCGTGCCCGGAAATGCGCGAGGCCGCATCCCGGCGGGCGGGATGCGGCCTCGTGGGGCGCGGCGTAAACGCTGCGCCCCAAGCGAACTCGGCTCGCACGAGCCGCTCGGGTCAGCCCAGGCGCTCGATGATCGTGACGTTGGCGGTACCGCCGCCCTCGCAGATGGTGAGCAAGCCGTAGCGCCCGTTCACCCGCTCGAGCTCGTTGAGCAGCGAGGCGAACAGCTTGGCCCCGGTCGCGCCGAGCGGGTGGCCCAGCGCGATGGCCCCGCCGTTGACGTTGACCTTGTTCGGGTCCGCGCCGGTCTCCTTGATCCAGGCCAGCACGACCGAGGCGAACGCCTCGTTGATCTCGATGACGTCCATGTCGTCGATGGTCAGCCCGGTCTTCTCCAGCGCCCACTTGGTGGCCGGGATCGGCGCGGTGAGCATGTAGATCGGGTCGGCGCCGCGCGCGCTCACGTGGTGGATGCGGGCGCGCGGGGTGAGCCCGTACTCCTGGACCGCCCAGTCCGAGGCCAGCAGCGTGGCCGCCGAGCCGTCGGAGATCTGGCTGGCGAGCGCGGCGGTGACCCGGCTGCCCTCGGCGAGCGGCTTGAGCCCGGCCATCTTCTCCATGGTGGTCTCACGCGGGCATTCGTCGATGAAGAAGTCGCCGACCCCGACGATCTCGCGATCGAAGCGGCCGTCGACGATGGCCTTGCGGGCGCGCTCGTTGCTGCGCAGCGCCCACTCCTCCATGTCCACCCGGGAGATGTCCCACTTCTCGGCGATCATGTGGGCCGAATTGAACTGCGACACTTCACCGGTGCCGTAGCGGTGGTCCCAGCCCTGCGCCCCGACGAAGGGCGATTCGAAGCCGTACTGCTGGCCCGCGAGCATGGCCGAGGAGATCGGGATGGCGCTCATGTTCTGGATGCCGCCGGCCACGATGACCTCCGACGTGCCGGACATGATGGCCTGCGCCGCGAAGGTGATGGCCTGCTGCGAGGAGCCGCACTGCCGGTCGACGGTCACCCCGGGCACCGATTCCGGGTAGCCCGCGGCGAGCCAGGCGGTGCGCGCGATGTTGCCCGCCTGCGGCCCGATGGTGTCGCAGCAGCCGAACACCACGTCGTCGACGTGCACCGGGTCGATGCTGTTGCGGCCCATCAGCCCGCGCAGCGCGGCGGCGCCCAGGTCCGCGGGGTGCACGGCGGCGAGCGACCCGCCACGCTTGCCGACGGGCGTGCGGACGGCGTCGATCACATACGCCTCCCGCATCGGCGAATACTGGCGACGGGACGGTGCAGACATCGTGAACTCCTACTGCTAACTGCGGGCTGTAATTTTTCACCGGTCGGGCGCGAGCCCGATGCAGATCCGATGGGATCGAAAGCTGTTATCGGGCTTCTGGATTGGTGAGTCCGTCGAGCACGATGGTGAGGTACTGCTTGGCCAGGGCGTCGACGGTGATGCGCCCGCCCGGCTGATACCACCGCACCGAAACCCACACGGTGTCGCGCAGGAAGCGGTATGCGAGTTCGATATCCATTTCCGCGCGGAAACTGCCGTCGGCCACGCCATTGGCGAGCACCTGGTGCCAGAGTTCGCGGAATTCCTTGTTGTACTCGTCGATATAGCCGAATGGCGCTGCGCCACTGAGGCGTTTGGCTTCGGCCTGGTAGATGGCGACCGCGGCGTGCCATTGATCGAAGGACTCGTACGACGCGAGCACCAGGGCCTCGAGGGTGTCCCGCGCGCCCAGCCCGGACGCCACGATCTCGCGGTAGCGCCCGAACAGGTCGTCGAGGAAGCCGCGCAGGATCTCGTCCACCATGGCTTCCTTGGAATCGAAGTGGTGGTAGAGACTGCCGGATAGAATCCCCGCGGCATCGGCGATATCGCGAACCGTGGTGGCGCGCAGTCCTCGCTCGGCGAAGAGGTTGGCGGCCAGGCTGAGCAGCTCGCTGCGGCGAGCAGACTTCGAGGGCTCCGATGGTGGGGTCACGAGCCCAATATACAACCAAGCATTTGCTTGGTCGAGGGGGGTCAGCGCACCGAATACCGCAGCGGCGAGGAAACGGATAGATCGGCCAGCAATCGATCGCAGATCACCACCGGTGAAACCCCGGCCCGGGCCAGACGCGCGACCAGGGCCAAGCGGCGTTCGGGACTGTCCCACTCGACGACGATCGGCTCGCGGCCCGGCCCGGCGTCGACCGTGGCCAGCACCCGCGGCGGGTGCGCGTCGTCGCCCTCCTCCTCGCTGAGTTTGAGCACCATTCCGCGCTGCCAGGCCCGATAGGTCTCCATATCCGCGCCGGCGACAAGTTTGTCCGTGGCGGCGCACAGGCCCCGCGCGATGCCGTCGGTGAAGGCCGTGTGATCGAAACGCAGCCGCCGGCACTCGCGCACCACCGCGAGCAGATCGGACCGGACCTCGCACAGCAGCGCGGTCCGCCTGCGGCGGCGCAGTTCGTCCTCGGAGATGCCGTTCAGCGTTTCCCTGGTCGATTCGATACGCCGGGCGCGTTCCCGATCGCGAATCACGTCCCGGCGCAACGCGGCCCGCGGATCGCGGGAGATTTCCCCTTCGTCCACGGCATGTTGCCGGAGAATCTGCGCGGCGCGCGTCGCGGTCGCGCCGGCGGATTCGTGCTCGAGCAATTCCGCGCCCAGTGCGAGCGCGGCCATGACGATGTTGTCGAGTCTTCGGCGCGCGAGTACAACCTCGAGAACGAGCTCGAGTTCCAATTCGCGTACACGTTCGGTCAGTGCTTCTGGTTGGCGTTCCGGACCCATGGGTCGTGCCCTTCGACTATGCGGAACCGGCCTAAACCAGGATTACACAGCCGTAAGGGGGTAGCGCCACAATATTTTTTCCGCGGATGGTTCGTCAGCCGACCCGCGCGCGGGAATTGCTCAGGCGCGCTGGCTCGAGATGGAGACGACCTCACCGGTCAGGTAGGTGGTGTAGTCGCTGGCGAGCATGGCGATGGTCGCGGCGACCTCCCACGGCTCGGCCGCGCGGCCGAACGCCTCACCGGCGGCCAGGCGATCGAGCAGATCCCCGGAGGTGACCTTGTCCAGGAACGCGTGCCGGGCGATGGACGGGGCGACCGCGTTGATCCGCACGCCGTATTCGGCGGCCTCCACGGCCGAGCAGCGGGTCAGCGCCATGACGCCGGCCTTCGCGGCGGCGTAGTGCGCCTGCCCGTGCTGCGCGCGCCAGCCCAGCACGCTCGCGTTGTTGACGATCACGCCGCCGTGTCCCGCCTCGCGGAAGTACTTCAGCACCGCGCGGGTGGCCCGGAAGGTGCCGTTCAGCGTGATGTCGATGACCTTGTCCCACTGCTCGTCGGTCATGTCGACGACGGGGGTCTCACCGCCGAGCCCGGCGTTGTTGACCATGATGTCGATCCGGCCCAGGGCCGCGACCGCACCCTCGATCAGCTGATCGACCTGTTCGGTCGAGCTCACGTCGCAGGGCACGGAAGCGATTCGGCGGTCCGGGAATTCGGCGGCGAGGGCCTCGGCGGTCTCCTTCAGCCGGCGCTCGTGCCAGTCGGAGACGACGACGTCGGCGCCCTCGGACAGCAGCCGGCGCGCGGTGGCCGAGCCGATGCCGGTGCCCGCGGCGGCGGTCACGACCGCGACCTTGCCGGCGAGCAGATTGTGGCCCGGGGTGATCTCGGGAGCGGTGGACAGATCAGTCACGGACGAGCCTCTCGGGGAAGTCCGAGCACCCGCTCGGAGATGATGTTGCGCTGAACCTCGTTCGAACCGCCGTAGATGGTGTCCGCGCGAGTGAAGAGGAAAAGCCGTTGCCAGGCATTGAGATCGGACTTGCCGTCGTGGTCGACGGCGTCGGCGATCAGGCCGGGCGCGCCGAGCACGTCCATGGCCAGCTCGCCCAGATCGCGATGCCAGTTGGCCCACAGCAGCTTGGTGACCGACGCCGAACCGGCGGCGGTGCGGGCGTCCACGGTGGCGCCGTCGTGCCCGGATTCGAGGGTGCGCAGCACGTGGGCGCGCAGCACGCGCAGGCCCACCCACGCCCGGTCGAACCGGTCGGCGATCACCGCGTCGCCGAGCGCGCCGGTCTTCGCGGCGACGGCCTCGAGGTCGGCGAGTTCGCGGGCGTAGCGGATCTGCTGGCCGACGGTGGAGATGCCGCGCTCGAAGGTGAGCGTGCCCATCGCGACGGCCCAGCCGTCGCCGGGCTTACCGACCACGAGATCGGCGGCGGTGCGGGCGTTGTCGAAGTAGACCTCGTTGAATTCCGCGGTCCCGGTGAGCTGGATGATCGGCCGGACCTCGACGCCGGGCTGATTCATCGGCACCAGGAGATAGGACAGGCCCTTGTGCCTGCTCGATCCCTTCTCCGTGCGCGCGACGACGAAGCACCAGTCGGACAGGTGCGCGAGCGAGGTCCACACCTTCTGCCCGGTGATCGACCACTCGTCGCCGTCCAGGTACGCGGAGGTGCTGACCGCGGCCAGGTCGGAGCCCGCGCCGGGTTCGGAATAGCCCTGGCACCACAGCTCGGTGACGTTGCGGATGCCGGGCAGGAAGCGCTTCTTCTGCTCTTCGGTGCCGAAGGCCAGCACGGTCGGGCCGAGCAGTTCCTCACCCAGGTGCGACACGCGGCTGGGCGCGTCGGCCTTGGCGTATTCCTCGTGGAAGATGACCTGCTGGGCGAGGGTGGCGTCGCGGCCGCCCCACTCCTTGGGCCAGCCGAGGCAGGTGAGTCCGGCGGCGGCCAGGGCGCGGTCCCATTCGAGACGCTCCTCGAAGGCCTCGTGCTCGCGCCCGGGACCACCCAGACCGCGCAGTTCACGGAACTGTCCGTTCAGGTTCTCGGCCAGCCATTCCCGCACCTCGGTGCGGAATTCGGCGTCCTCGCGCGATTCACGGCCAACCGTGATCCCGCTGGCCGGTTCGGGGGTCTGGATCATGCTCACCCCCGTAGAGTAACCTACCAAGCACTTGCTTTGTTAGACCCATTCCCGGACGTTCGGAGCCCCCGTGACATCCCCACCGCAGACCGCGTCTTCGCTGCCGCAGACCACACCCCTGGCGCTGCACGCCGCAGCCGAGGCGTACGGTTCCGCACCCGCCGTCACCGACGGCGCGGTGCGGCTGAGCTGGGCACAACTGCTCGACTCGGTCCGTGAGACCGCGCGCGTGCTGATCGCGCAGGGCGTCGAACGCGGCGACCGCGTCGGCATCTGGGCTCCCAACACCCACCACTGGATCACCGCGGTCCTGGCCACCCATTACGTGGGCGCGGTGATCGTGCCGCTCAACACCCGGTACGTGGCCGACGAGGCCGCCGACGTGCTGGGCCGGGTCCGGGCCAAGGCGCTGTTCATCGTCGGGGAATTCCTGGGCCGCGACCGCCTGGCCGAATTGCGCGCCGACGCACCCGAACTCGCCATAGACACCGTCATCGTCATTCCCGGTGACCGGGACGCCGCTGTCGAGAACGCCATCGCCTGGGCGGAATTGCCGAAGCTGGCCGAGGCCGTCACCCTCGCCGACGCCATCGCGCGCGCGGAATCGGTACAGCCGGACGACGTCTCGGACATCCTGTTCACCTCCGGCACCACCGGCCGCAGCAAGGGCGTGCTCATTCCGCACACCCGCGCGCTCACCAGCGCCCGCGCCTGGGCCGACTGCGCGACGCTGAACCAGCAGGATCGCTACCTGGTCGTGCCGCCGTTCTTCCACAGCTTCGGTTACAAGGCGGGCATTCTCGCCTCGCTGGTCACCGGCGCGAGCATCGTCCCGCAGATCACCTTCGACGTGCCCGAGACCATGCGCCTGATCGCCGCCGAGGCCATCACCGTGCTGACCGGCCCGCCGACCATCTTCCAGACCATCCTCGAACACCCCGCCCGGGCCACCGCCGATCTGTCGTCGCTGCGCGTGGCGGTCACCGGCGCGGCCACCGTGCCGGTCGTGCTCATCGAGCGCATGCGCGACGAGCTGGACTTCGACGTGGTGCTGACCGCGTACGGGCAGACCGAGTCCGGTGGCTTCGGAACCATGTGCCGCCCCGAGGATTCCGCCGAGACCATCGCCAACACCTGCGGCCGCGCCATCGACGGCTTCGAGATCAAACTGGCCGACAACGGCGAACTGCTGCTGCGCAGTTCGCAGATCATGCTCGGCTACCTCGAGGACGAGCAGGCCACCGCCGACACCATCGACAACGACGGCTGGCTGCACACCGGCGACGTCGCGGTGATCGACGAGCGCGGGTACATGAAGGTCACCGACCGGCTCAAGGACATGTACATCTCCGGCGGCTTCAACGTCTACCCCGCCGAGGTCGAGCAGGCCATGGCGCGGCTGGCCGGGGTCGCCGAAACCGCGGTCATCGGGGTGCCGGACGAGCGCATGGGCGAGGTCGGCAAGGTCTACGTGGTCCGCAAGCCGGGTGCGGAGCTGTCCGCCGACGACGTTCTGGCGCATGCCAAGACGCTGCTCGCCAATTTCAAGGTGCCGCGGTTCGTGGAGTTCCGCGACCAGCTGCCCTACAGCGCCGCCGGCAAGGTCCTCAAGCGGCAACTACGTGAGGAGAACGCGTGAGCGCCACCGATTCCGCGCCGGGGCCCATCCCCGACGAGGGCGAGGTCGTCCTCTACGAGAAGCGCGGGCCGATCGCGGTCGTCACGCTGAATCGCCCGGACTACCGCAACGCCCAGAACTCCGTGATGACCTACGCCCTGGACGCCGCCTTCGTGCGCGCGGTCGAGGACGCCGAGGTCAAGGTGATCGTCCTGGCCGGGGCCGGAAAGCATTTCAGCGCCGGGCACGACATCGGCACGCCGGGCCGCGATCACCACGTCCGGTACGAGAACCAGGCCGCGCTGTGGTGGGACCACACCGACCGGCCCGGCGGCGATCAGCGCTTCGCCCGCGAGACCGAGGTCTACCTGGGCATGTGCCGGCGCTGGCGCGAGATTCCCAAGCCGACCATCGCCATGGTGCAGGGCGCGTGCATCGCGGGCGCGCTCATGCTGGCCTGGTCCTGCGACATGATCGTCGCCTCGGAGGACGCCTTCTTCTCCGATCCCGTGGTGCGCATGGGTATTCCGGGCGTGGAGTACTTCGCGCACCCGTGGATGCTCGGCCCGCGCCGGGCCAAGGAGATCCTGTTCACCGGTGACCGCTTCTCCGCCGCGCAGGCGTACGAGTGGGGCATGGTGAATCGCGTCGTCGAGCGCGAGAACCTGGAGACCGAGACGTTCGCGCTGGCCGAGAAGATCTCGGCCATGCCGCAATTCGGGTTGGCGCTGACCAAGAAGGCCGTCAATCAGTGCGAGGACCTCATGGGGATGCGCGCGGGCATGGATTCGGTCTTCGGCCTGCACCATTTCGCGCACGCCCACAACGCCGAGGTCGGAGCGGATTCGCTCGGCGGCATGAATGCCAAGTCTATGAAGAACACCGCCACGGCCACGGCCGACGCGGAGAGGAACGGGGCGAAGTAAGTGGATCTCGAATTCGACGACAGGACAGCGGCTTTCCGGCAGGAGGTCCGGGAGTTCCTGGCCGCCAACGTGCCCGCCGCTCCCCTGCCGTCCATGGACACCGCCGCGGGGTTCGAGGCGCATCGCGAGTGGGAGGCCACGCTGGCCGATGCCCGGCTCTCCTGTGTGGCCTGGCCCGCCGAATACGGCGGCCGGGACGCCTCGCTGACCGAATGGGTGATCTTCGAGGAGGAGTACTACGCCTCCGGAGCGCCCGGCCGCGTGTCGCAGAACGGCATCTTCCTGCTGGCCCCGACGCTGTTCGAGCACGGTTCACCCGAGCAGCTCGCCCGCATTCTGCCGAGAATGGCGCGCGCGGACGACATCTGGGCGCAGGCGTGGTCCGAGCCGGAAGCCGGTAGCGATCTCGCCGGTATCCGCTCGAGCGCCAAGCGCACCGAGGGCGGCTGGATCCTCAACGGCCAGAAGACCTGGAGTTCGCGTGCCTCGTACGCGGATTGGGGCTTCGGACTGTTCCGCAGCGACCCGGAGGCGCAGCGCCACAAGGGTTTGACCTACCTCATGTTCCCGCTGACGGCCGAGGGCGTCACCGTGCGCCCGATCCCGCAGCTGGACGGCGAGCCCGGGTTCGCGGAGATCTTCCTGGACAACGTCTTCGTGCCGGACGCCGACGTGATCGGCGAGGCCAACAACGGCTGGAAGGTCGCCATGGCGACCTCGAGCAACGAGCGCGGCCTCTCGCTGCGCGCACCGGGCCGGTTCAACGCCACCGCCGCCAAGCTCATCGAGCTGTGGCGCGCCACCACCGACGAGTCCGACACCGCGGTGCGCAACAGCGTCGTGGACGCGTGGGTCGGCGCCGAGGCGTACCGGCTGAACACCTGGGCCACCGTCACCCGGCTCGCCGACGGCGGCCAGCTGGGCGCGGAGTCCTCGGTGAACAAGGTGTTCTGGTCCGATCTGGACATCGCCATGCACGAAACCGCGCTGGACATCCTGGGCGCCGCCGCCGAGCAGGAATCGGAGTGGACGGACGGCTACCTCTTCTCGCTGGCGGGCCCGATCTACGCGGGCACCAACGAGATCCAGCGAAACATCATCGCCGAACGCCTGCTCGGCCTGCCGCGCTAGAACCACGGAGGAACCGACATGCGCTTCGCATTGACCGCAGAACAGATCGATTTCGCCGCCAGCCTGCGCAAGATGGGCGAGGCCGCCAAGACCCCCGCCGTGGTGCGCGCGTGGGGCGAGGGCGAGCACGCCGCCGGGCTCGCGCTCATCCGGCAGCTGGCCGAGGCCGGTGCGCTCGGCCTGACCGTCACCGAGGAGAACGGCGGCTTCGGCGCCGGCCCGGTGGAACTGATCGTGGCCTTCACCGAGATCGGCCGGGCCGCGGCGCCTGGGCCGCTGATCGAGACCGCCGCCGCGATTCCCGCACTGCTGCAGGCGCTTCCGGACGGTGGACCGGCCTCGGAATGGCTGCCGGACTTCGCCGAAGGGTCCAAGCTCGGCACCATCGCGCTGCCCGATCAGGGCGCGGCGGTGGCGGTGGACGCCGATGTCGCCGATCTGCGCCTGGTCGCCTCGGGTGACCGGGTCGTGCTGGCGAGCGCGGGCGAACTCGTCCGCTCGGTGGACGCGGCCCGCCGCCTGTTCCCGCTGACCGGGGACGACGTGCTCGCCGAGGGCGAGGGGGTGGCCGCGGCCATCGCGCTCGCCTTCGACACCGGCGCGCTCGCCGCGGCCGCGCAGCTGCTGGGCGCGGGCCGGGCGCTGCTGGACACCAGCGTCGAGTACGTGAAGCAGCGCCAGCAGTTCGGTAAGCCGATCGGGCAGTACCAGGCCATCAAGCATCACCTGGCCAACGTCATGATCGGGCTCGAGATGGCGCAGCCGCTGCTCTACCGCGCCGCGCTGACCCTGCAGGACGGGGCCGAGGCCGGCGTTCGCGCCCGCGACATCTCCGCCGCCAAGCTGGCCGCCGGGGAGGCCGCGTACCAGGCCGCCCGGATCGGGCTGCAGGTGCACGGCGCCATCGGCTACACCGCCGAGTGCGATCTGTCGCTGTGGCTGACCAAGGTCAACGCGCTGCGTTCGGCCTGGGGCACACCGGATCTGCACCGCGCCCGCATCGCCGCGGCCCTGCGCGCCGGCGCACCCGAAGCCGCCGCGTGAGTTCGCGCGGCGGGAACGTGCCGGTGCCGCGGGCGGTTTCGGCCGCGGCGGCCACCGCCCGACCGCCGCACGCCACGGCAGCACAGTCATCACCTACCTGGACAGGATCGGAGCCGACGCATGAGCATCACGGCTGAGCAGCAAGAACTCGTCACGACCGTGCGCGCCGTGCTGGCCAAGCACGGGGACAGCGCGGCCATGCGGCGCGGGCTCGACGGCGAGCGCGGGTACGACGAACAGCTCTGGAAGCTGCTGTGCGAACAGGTGGGCGTCGCGGCGCTCGCCGTTCCGGAGGAGTTCG
Source organism: Nocardia sp. NPDC055321 (assembly GCF_053645575.1). Taxonomy (NCBI): domain Bacteria; kingdom Bacillati; phylum Actinomycetota; class Actinomycetes; order Mycobacteriales; family Nocardiaceae; genus Nocardia; species Nocardia sp. NPDC055321. The sequence continues at coordinate 23,485 of NZ_JBSHMS010000035.1, read as the reverse complement.
GCGGCGTCGGCGTCGGGCTGGTGGAATCGCTGCTGGTCGTCGAGGAACTCGGCCGCACGCTGGCCGCCCCGCCCATGCTCGGTTCCGCGGTGCTCGGCGTGCAGGCCCTGCTGCTGGCAGGCAGTGCCGAGGCCAACGAGCGGCTGCTGCCCGAGGTGGCCGAGGGTGTACGCACCCTGGCGCTGTGCTGGGCCGGTGCCGGCGGCTGGGATTCGTTCGGCGTCCGCGTCGAGGGCGAAACCCTCACCGGTACCGCGCATTACGTCCTGGACGGCGCGCACGCGCAGTCACTGCTCGTGCTGACGCCCGAGGGCCTGTTCGAGGTCGACGACGACGCGGCGGGCGTGACCCGCACGATCGTGCCGACCATGGATCCGACCCGGCGGCTGACCACCGTGGAATTCGCCGGGGCGCCCGCCACGCTGCTGGGCGCGGTCGACGTGGCTCGCCTGCGCGACATCGCCTGGGCCGCGGTGACCGCCGAGCAGCTCGGCGCGGCCGAGCAGTGCCTGGACATGACAGTGGAGTACAGCAAGTCGCGGGTGCAGTTCGGGCGGCCCATCGGCAGCTTCCAGGCGCTCAAGCACCGCATGGCCGACATGTACGTGCTGGTGGAATCCACGCGTTCCATTGCGTACCTGGCGATTTCGGGCCTGGCGAACGGCACCGCCGAGCCGGTCGACATCGCGGCCGCCAGGCTGCACGCGACCGCCACGCTGAACTCGGTGGTCTCGGAAACCGTGCAGCTGCACGGCGGCATCGCCATCACCTGGGAGCACGACGCCCATCTGTTCTTCAAGCGCGCGCACGGTGACGCCCAGCTCTTCGGCGCCCCGGCTCGCCCGCTCCCGCGCCCGGCGTAGGAACCTTCGAACCGGAAAGGCCGGGACCGCGGCATATGCTGCGGCCCCGGCCTTTCGGCTGTTCCGGGTCAGTGGGAGGCGGGCTGCAGGATCTCCACCTCGCGGGCCGGGGGCTTGCTGCCGAAGCGGGCGCGCAGGGGGTACAGGGCCGCGACGAACAGCAGGGACGCGGTCGAGGCCAGCAGCTGATTGCGCTGTTCGGGGACGCGGGCCATGGCGACGAAGACCGCGACGATCGCGATGATCACCAGCCAGCTCAGGTAGGGGTAGCCCCACATGCGATAGGTCAGGGCCGAGGGGTCCTCGCGGCGCAGGCGGGCCCGCAGGCGCAGCTGGGAGATCATGATGGCCACGTAGACGTAGGCCAGGATGACGCCGATCGAGTTCAGCAGGAACGTGAACACCTGGTCGGGGGACACGTAGGAGGCGATCACCGCGCCCCAGGCCGCGACCGTGCCGAGCAGCACCGCGCGGGCGGGGACGCCGCGCCGGTTCACCTTCACCAGGGCGGCGGGCGCGTCGCCGTCGCGGGTCAGCACGTAGAGCATGCGGGAGGAGACGTAGATGGCGGAGTTGAGGACCGACAGCACCGCGGTGAGGATGACGACCTGCATGATCGTGCCCGCGGCCGGGATGCCAATGTGGTCCAGCGCGCTGACGAACGGGCTCTGCAGGATCTCGGCGTCGTTCCACGGCAGGATGGTCACCACCAGGAAGATCGAGGCTACGTAGAACAGGCCGACCCGCCACAGCACGTTGTTCGTGGCCCGGGCCACCGCCTGGCCCGGCTCGCGGGATTCGGCCGCGGCGACCGTCACGATCTCGGTGCCGCCGAAGGCGAACAGCACCACCACGATGGCCGAGAAGATGCCGCCGATGCCGTTGGGCGCGAAGCCGCCGAACGCGGTGAGGTTGCCGAAGCCGCCGTCGGAGTCCGGCCACAGGCCGAAGACCCAGGCCGCGCCGATGACGATGAACAGCACGATGGCGACGACTTTGATGGAGGCGAACCAGAATTCGAACTCGCCGAACGATTTCACCGACACCAGGTTCACGGCGGTCATGAGCACGAGCAGCCCGGCCGACAGGCTCCACTGCGGCAGGTCGATCCAGGTGGCCAGGATGGCCGCGCCGGCCACGGCCTCCGCGCCGACCAGGATGACGTAGAGGTACCAGTAGAGCCAGCCGACGGTGAACCCGGCGAACGGGCCCATGGTCATGCGCGCGTACTCGGTGAGCGATCCGGCGACCGGGCGGGCGACCACCATCTCGCCCAGGGCCCGCATGACGCACAGCACCAGCAAACCGGCGGCGCCGTAGGAGAGGATGGCGGCCGGGCCCGCGGTTCCGATCACCGAGCCGCTGCCGACGAACAGGCCCGCGCCGACCGCTCCGCCGATGGCCAGCATGGTCATGTGGCGACGACGCAGTCCGGTGCGCAGGCCCGCGTGCTCCGCGCCGGTCGGTTCCGACATCTGACCGTCCTCTTCATAAGTTGCTCGAATGTTGCGGACTCACCATATCGGGGCTGGTCAGGCGACAAAAATCCCGGGTCTGGTCGAGTGACCAGATGCTTGGCGCGCCGGGGTACGCCCGCCGGCGGCCGGCGCTCCCCAATTCCTTTCCCCGGCTGCCCCTTCCGCGCCGGAGTACCGTCGGCGGGTATGGCAGAGACGAATTCCGGGCCGATCCGCGTCGAGCCGTGCGCCAAGCGGGTGCGCGCATACCTGGGCGGTCATCCCGTCGCCGACACCGTCGCGTCCCGGCTGGTGTGGGAGCACCCCTACTACCCGACCTACTACATTCCGGTCGCCGACCTGCGGGCGAAGCTCGAACCCACCGGGGTGACGCGCGAGCATCCGACACTCGGCGCGGGCACCGAGTTCGATGTCGCGGGCGACAGCGGCACCGCGCCCGCGGCGGCCGTGCGCTACCTGGACTCCCCCGAACTCGGTGATCTGGTGCGCCTGGATTTTCCGGCCATGGACGAGTGGTTCGAGGAGGACGAGCCGATCTACGTCCACCCCCGCGATCCGTACAGCCGCGTCGACATCCTCGCCAGTTCCCGCCACATCCGCGTGGAGCTGAACGGCGAGACGCTCGCCGATTCCCGCTCGGCCCGCATCCTGTTCGAAACCGGCCTGCCGCCCCGCTACTACCTCCCCCTGACCGACGTCCGCCAGGACCTGCTGCGCCCGTCCCCGACCAGCTCGCAGTGCCCGTACAAGGGCACCGCCGAGTACCGCCACGTCCGCCTGGGCGAGGACGAGTTCCGCGACCTGGTCTGGCTGTACCGCACGCCCCTGCCCGAAAGCCAGAAGGTGGCGGGCCTGGCCTGCTTCTACAACGAGAAGGTGGACATCTACGTGGACGACGTCCTCCAGCCCCGCCCGAACACCCCGTTCAGCTGAGGGCTGCGATACGGCCCGGGCACGTCGGCGCTGTCGATCGGAACCGGTTCTGCCCGAGCGGATTTCCCGGCCGTCCACCCGTTTCACCGTAGGGATCGGCGGCGTTGCGGCGGTTGGTGTTCGCCTGCCGTCGATGGCCCGCGTGGGTGGTCGGGGCGCCCCGGGATTCAGCCGGGGTTCGCGATCGGAGTCGGCGCACCGAGTAGGGCGCGGGTGACCTCGTGGGACGGGTTGGCGAAAACCGTTGGGGTGGGGCCGGACTCGACCGGGCGGCCCGCGTCCAGGACCAGGACCGTGTCGGTGTGGGCGGCTATCAGGGGGAGGTCGTGGGCTATCAGGATCAGGGTCAGGGTGTGGCGGGCGCGGAGGGTGGAGAGCAGGTCCATGATCGCCGTCGCGGTCCGGGCGTCCAGGGCCGAGGTGACCTCGTCGCAGATGAGGATGTCCGGGTCCGCGGCCAGGGCGCGGGCGATCGAGACGCGCTGGCGCTGGCCGCCGGAGAGTTCGTGCGGGTAGCGGGCGCCGAACTCCGCGCCGAGGCCGACCTGATCGAGTAGTTCCGCCACCCGGGCGGGTACCTCGCGCCGGGGGCGGCGGCGGTGCAGCAGGACCGGGCGGCCCACCGTCGCGGCGACCGTCCGGCTGGGGTTCAGCGCGCCGAGGGGGTTCTGCGGCACCAGCTGAATCCGCCTGCGCTCCTCCCGCTTTCGCCGTGCGGACGCGGCCCGCAACGGCCTGCCCGCCAGTTCGATCACCCCGCCCCCCGCGGGCTGCAGGCCCACCATCGCCCGCACCAGACTCGTCTTCCCGGCCCCCGAGGGCCCCACGATCCCCGCCGCAGCGCCGGCCGCGACCGCGAAGTCGATGTCCCGCAGCACCTGCGCTCCACCGGACCACACGCGCAGTCCCCGCACGGCGAGCAGCGAATCCGACTGCGAGTCGGACGATTCCGCGCCCGGGGTGACCGCGCAGCTCTCCGCCGGAACCGCCCCATGCGGCCCCGCCGCGTCACTGCGGGAGCCGAGCGGATCGGTCGCGGGCGGGGCAGCCGTATGCGACCCCGCCTCACCGCCGCGGGAGCTGGACGGGTCGACCGCGGGAGCGAACACCCGGTCGCCGTCCTCATCTGGCACCGTGGCCGAATCCCCGTCCGCGGTCGCGATGGAAACGGCCGGTATCGGCATCGAATCCGCTTCTGCCGCCGCTGATTCGGTGGCCTTCGCGAGCGCGCGGGCCTCGTACGCGTCCGGGGCTCGGCCGGTATGCGCCGCGCGTGCGCCGACACCCGATGGGTGGGGCGGGGTCAGGTCGTAGACGTCGTCGGCTATGCGGGACACGAGATCGGTGTCGTGGCAGGCGAAGACGACGGCCAGGGCGCGGTCGCGGGCCAGGTGGACCAGGAGGTCGCCGATCTCGTCGCGCAGGGACGGGTGGAGGCCGGCGGTGGGCTCGTCCAGCAGGAGCAGGTCGGGGTGGCGGGCGAGGGCGCGAGCCAGGGCCACCCGGCGCTGCTGGCCGCCGGAGAGAGCGCCGGGGCGGCGGGCGGTGAAGCGTGCGTCGGCGGGGAGGCGGACCTCGCGCAGGAGGGGGGCGACCGCGGCGGGGTCGGACGCGAGTTCGCGGACGAGGGTCCGCACGCGCATGCGCGGGTTGAGGCTCGAACCCGGATCCTGGCCGACGAAAGCGATGCGGGTGCGGCGCAATTCGCGCAGGTCGTCCGGGGTCAGCGCGAAGACGTCCGCGCCCAGCACCGCCACACTGCCCGAGCGGCGGGCGGTCTCGGGCGGAAGCAGGCCGAGCAGGGCCCGCAGCAGCGTGGTCTTCCCCGATCCGGAGGGGCCGGTGAGTGCCAGCAGTCGGCCGGGCTCGACGCGAAAACCGGCCTCACGCACCAGAAAACGGTCGCCGGCCGCGATGGACAAACCCTGTACGGCGACGACGGGGGCCGGGAATTCGCTTCCGGCCTGCTGTTCGGCGACGTCGGCCGCGTTTCCGCGGTCCGAAGTCACCATCGGGTCGGGGATTTCGGCCGGCGGGTCGGCGGCCGGCTCGGACGCGTCGTCCGAAGCCCTGCCGGGTGGGTCCCCGCGCACCACGTCGGCACGATCGCCGTCATCGTCGAGGTTCGGACGTTCGACCGACCGCGCATCGCGTTCCGCGACGGAGTCGCGGTTCGGACGTTCAACCGGCCGCGCATCGCGTTCCGCCGCCGCGGCACGATCCGCATCCTCGGGTCCGGAATTCACTGCGGGCTCACCGCCTTTCGTCCGGCCTGCGGCGCGAGGGCGGCCGCGGCGAGGTTCACGCTCAGGGCGAGCAGGGCGATCAGGACGCTGGGCGCCACGACCGCCCAGGGGTTGAGCAGGATGCCGGGGCCGTTCTCGCGGATCATCAGCGCCCAGTCGGCAGCGGGCGGTTGCGGGCCGATCTGCAGGAAGGCGGCGGTCGCGACCAGATAGACCGCGGCGACGAAGCGCAGCCCGAACAGGGCGAGCAGAGTCGCCCGCAGATTGGGCAGCACCTCGCGAAGTACCAGGTGCCACAGCCGTTCTCCGCCCGCCGCGGCCGCCTCCACGTACCCCGAGGCCGCCACGGGCGCGGCCGCGCCCGAGACCAGCCGCACCGCGTACGGCGACCCGAGCACCACCGCCGCCGCGATGATCGCCAGCCGCCCGCCGTCGCGCCACGACATGGCGATGAGCAGCAGCCCGAGCACCGACGGCAACAGGATCAGCATGTCCGTGGCCCGGTCGACCAGCCGCCCCACCCCCGGCCGCAGCGCGCCCACCGCACCCAGCACCGCCGCGACCCCTGTCACCAGGACGGCCGCGATGAGCGAGGAGACGACCAGGTCCCGCCCACCCGCCAGCAACCGGCTGAGCACGTCGCGCCCGAGCACGTCCCCGCCGAGCGGCGCCGCCCCACCCGGCTCCGCGTACGGCCCGGTCACCGGGGTGTCGATGGCGTGCGGCGCGAGCACCGGGCCCACCAGCGCTGCGATGATCAACAGCACGGCAGGGGCCAGCCGAACAGCGGTACCGGACAGTCGATCTCGACCGAGGACGGCGAGCAGCCACCCGAGCCGACCCGCATTCGGCCGGTCCGGCCCGGGCGCGCCACCCACCTCGCCACCCACCTCGCCACCCACCTCGCCACCCACCTCGCCACCCACCTCGCCACCCACCTCGCCACCCACCTCGCCACCCACCTCGCCACCCACCTCGCGCGGCGGGCCGCCGCGGCTCGTTCGGTTCCGCCACGCGGCCGACCACCCCCGCGCCCGCACGACAGGCTCGCCCGCCCGTTCCGGTTTGTTCATCGCCCGCCTCCCGAGAGTGCGTCCCGCACCAGATCCGCAGAAAGCAGCACCAGGGTGATCGCCGCGCCTGCCAGCGCGGTCACGCCCGCGATGAGCGGGGCGTCGCGGTCGGCGACGGCCGAGGCCAGTACCGATCCGATGCCCGGGTAGTTGAAGACCACCTCGACCGCCACTGCCCCGCCGAGCAGCACGCCGGTGGAGGTGGCCAGCCCGGTCACGATGGCGGGCAGGGCGCCCGGAAGCACGTGCCGCAGCAGCACCCGGTGCGGTGAGAGCCCGTCCAGCACAGCGGCTTCCACGTGCGGCTCGCGCGCTTCGTCGGCGAGCGCCGCGCGCACGATCCGCACGTTCCAGCCGATCTGCGGAATGGTCAGCGCCAGCACCGGCAGCACCAGCATGTCCCAGGACGCGGGCGCCCCGTCGGCCCCCGCGATCGTCACCGCGGGCAGCCATCCCGTCCACAGCGCGAACACCAGCACCAGCACCACCGCCACCACGAACTCCGGCAGCGCCAGCACCACCGTCGCCGCCCCCGACACGATCCGGTCCACCGCGCCCCCGGCCCGCACCGCCGCCCATCCCCCGAGCACGATCGCCCCCGCCCCCGTCAGCACCAGCGCCACCCCACCGAGCAGCAGGGTGTTCGGAAACGCCCCGCCCACCAGCTCCACCACCGGTACTCCCCGAGCCGAGACCCCCAGATCCCCCCGCCCCAGCCCGGTCATCCACTCCCAGAACCGCTCCGCCACAGGCCGATCCAGCCCCAACTCCACTCGCCGCCGGGCCACCTCCCCCGCCCCGGCCCCCCGCTCCCCGGTGGCGAGCGCCGCGTCCCCCGGCAACAAGTCCACCGCGACGAAAACCACCGCGAGCAGTCCCAGCAACAACGCCACCCGCCGCGCCACCAACGATCCCCCGTACGCCACCACCCGCACGACCCCGGCCCACCCCCGCCGCCGCGGCCGCCCACATCCACCTCGAGCCCGCCCGAACAAGACACGGACACCAGCCCGACCACCCCGCAGCCAGACCCCGGAAAGCCTCCCGAACACGTTCTCGGCGCCGCTGTTTCGCGCCCGGCCACCCGTTGTGCCGCACCCGTCTTCCGCCCTGCTGGACCAAAGCTCGCTCCGAGACGGTCTGCCGTCCCACGCGCAACTCGACAACGCCGCGTCGGGCGAATCGTCTGTCCCCGCCCGCGAGAGCGCGACCACCGAACCATCGCCGGCAACCGGCTGTTCCACCATGAGCTCCGGACTCACATCCGGTGGAGTGCTGTCGCCGGCCGAGCCCTCGCCGACCGGTCCCCCAGCTCGATCGCCCGGCATTCGCGTCGCATCCGCCGCACCGCCACCCACCCCGGCGGCCTCGGCCGGACCGATGTCTCCCGGCTGCTCACCCGATTCATCCCGAACACGAACAGTGACGTCGGCAGCTACCGTGTCCCGCTCGGTTCGAGATGGCTCGTCCGAGTCGCCGCGCTGCCGCTGGAGTCGATCAGCTTCGCTCTCCCGCCAAGCTCTCAGCCACCCGGTCGCTCGGACCGCAGCCGGGTCGGACACGACCCGCTCGCGCTCCCGTGAACCCTGGCGCCACAGCGAAACTCCCCGCCACCACCTGCCGCCCACCGGGGCCTGCACGGTCCGCTTCGTAGCGAAGTGAGCGGCGGACCCGGTCCGGTCCGTTGGTGGTCGCTCTGCGCACCGGGTCCTGCGCGCAGGCAGGGATAGTGGCCCGCGGGCGATGCGCCGGACCCACAGCCGAATCAGGCTGAGGGCGGGGCTGTTCCGGTCGGGGAGCGGGAGTGCGGGCGGGGCGACGCCGACGCGCGTCGGCCATCGCAGCCGGCGGGCGACCGGGCCGGGCGCGCGCTCGGCGCGACGTAACCGAACGGAGGCTCCGTCGCGGAGCCAGAGCTCGGACCGGCCGCTGAAGACCGTGCCGCCGGGTACCGGGCGCGGCGCCCGAAGGGGTTCGGGCGACTCGATCGGGATCCGGCGGCGGGGTGTGGATCGGGCGCCGTGGTCGAAGTAGCTGCCGTGCAGCGACTTCCGGGGGCGGCCGCCGGGGTGCGAATCCACATCCTCTGTGCCGCTCGGGGCGTTCGGGGTGGGTTCGGGGGACGTGCGGGTCTCCGCCGGGGCCGAGTCGGCGGGGTGGCCGGGGGTCAGCGGGCCAGCCATGTGCGCTCGAGTTGGACGCGGCCGAAGCCGGGGACCGTGGGGAGGGCCTGTACGCGGGTGTGGGCCAGGTCTATGCCGTCGGCCACGCCCCAGAGCAGGTAGCCGGAGCGATCGTGTTGCAGGCGTTGCACTTCGGTCAGGGCCGCCGCGCGGGCGGCCGGATCCGGCGCGCCCACCGCGCGCTGGTAGGCGGCGTCGAACTCGGGATCGTGCCAGGCGGCCTCGTTGCGGCTGCTGTCGGTCAGCATGATGCGACCGGCCAGGAACAGCACCGAGTCGTTGGTGCCCCAGTAGGTGGTGTACAGGTCGCCCTTCAGCCAGGTGTCGTCCCAGAACGCCCCGGACTCCTGTTTGACCACCTCGATCCGCACGCCGGCCTCGCGCACCTGGGTGGCGAACAGGGTCGCCGACTCCGCCAGTCCGGCAATGTCTTCGGTGGTGTGCAGCCGGTACGTCCGGCCGGTGTCGAAACCGGCTTGGGCCAGCAGCGTCCGGGCCCGGTCGAGGTCGCGGGTGCGCTGCGGCAGTGCGCGGGCGTACCCGGGATCACCGGTGCCGAGCACGTCGTTGCCGACCACCCCGTACCCGGACAGGGTCTGCGCCACCATCGCCTCGCGGTCGACGGCCAGCCGCAGCGCCTCGCGCACCCGGGCATCGGCGTAGGGACTGCCCGGCGCCGCGCGCATGACGATCGGCATGGCCGTGTCGTCCGGCCGGCGCAGCACCTGGATGTCCCTGCGCCCCTGTGCCGTCCGCGCCGCCACCGCACCGGCGTTGGAGGCCAGGTCGATCTGCCCGGCGAGCAGCGCGGTCGCCATGGCCTGCGTGCTCTCGAACACGCTCACCTCGATGGCGTCGAGATACACCTCGCCGCCGTACCATTCGCGATTGCGCACCAGGCGCGCGTTGCCGCCCCGGAACCATTCCAGGGCGAAAGGCCCGGTGCCGGGCGCGTTCTCGATGTCGGTGGTGCCGGCGGGGACCACGAAGGTGGCGAGCCGGGTCGACAGCGGCAGTTCGGCATTGGGGTAGTCCGAGACCAGCACCACGGTGCCGGGCCCGTCCGCGGTGATGCTCTCGGACCGCACCCCGGGCAGCCGCGAGGGCCCGGCGGGCAGGTCGCGTAATCGGCGTAGGGAGAACACCACGTCCTCGGCGGTGACCGGCCTGCCGTCGTGGAACTTCGCACCGGGCGCCACGGTGAAGCGCCAGGTGCGCAGATCGGGCGAGGACTGCCACGCCGTGGCCAGGCGCGGCTTGGTCAGCACGCCGCTGCCGGGCACGGTGAGGGTGTCGTAGCGCAGGCTGAGTATCAGGTAGTCGCTCTCGTTGGCCTGCGTGCCGTGCGGGTCCCGGCTGATCGCGCCCGGCCGCCCGAGCGCGCCGACGCGCAGGGTGCCGCCCGGCTGCGGCGGGCCCGAGATCACGACCGGTCCGGTGTCCCCGTCCTCGCACGCGGCGAGCATCGCCGCGAATCCCACTCCCCCACCGACTTGCAAGAGCTGACGCCTCGACAGATTCACGACGACCTCGATTCCACGCGCTGACGATCTACCTACGCCGGTCCCCGACCGGCGTCACCCCGCACGTCACCTCCCTGCGAACTCTCCGGAACACGCGACCCGCGGGCTCAGGCCGCGAGCACTTCCTCGACCAGGCGCGGCAGCGCCACCCCGATGGGTTCGCGCAGCACTTCGGCGGCGTACACGTCGTAGGGCGTGGGCTCGGCGTTGACGATGATCAGATCCGCGCCGCTGTCCACGGCGAGGGCGCACATGGAGGCCGCCGGTTCGACCTGCAGCGAGGTGCCGACGGCCAGGAAGATCGCGCTGTCCTCGGCGATCTCGACCGCGGCGCGAATGGCCTCGGGATCGAGTTGCTGGCCGAACATGATGATGTCCGCCTTGAGGATTCCCCCGCAGTCCGGGCACGGCGGATCGGGTTCCCCGGCGGCGACGCGGTCCAGGGTCGCGCGCATGGTGGCCGTGTACGCGCAGTCGACGCAGACCACGTCGAACATGTTGCCGTGGATCTCGACGACCGATTCGGATCCTGCGCGCTGATGCAGTCGATCGATGTTCTGGGTGATGATGCCGACCTCGCGCCCCGCCGCGGCCAGCCGCACCAGTGCCTCGTGCGCGGGATTGGGCCGGGCGGCCCAGGCGGGATTGTCGCGGCGGGCCTGCCAGGAGCGCACGCGCAGTTCCGGATCGGCCACGTAGTTCTGGTAGGTCGAGAGCAGTTCGGCGATGGGATCGGCTTTCCAGACCCCGCGCGGACCACGGAAATCCGGAATTCCGGAGTCGGTGGATATCCCCGCTCCGGTGAGGACCCCGATCGGCCCCGTGCGCCTACGCCAATCCGTCATCTTGACCAGGGTAGAGCGCGTTCCGGGCGCACAGCCACATTGATTCGAGAAGCCTTACACCGCAATGACATCCGGGGTGCCGATCGCGCGCCGATAGTGCCCGGGCGCGAGAGAATACTCCCGTTTGAAGGCTTTCGCGAACGCGAATTCCGATTGATAACCGACCTTTCGGGCAATTCCGGCCAATGGCGTATCCGTTTCCCGCAGCAGCCGCGCCGCGGTGAGCATGCGCCAGCGCGTGACGTACGCCAGCGGCGGCTCCCCGACCGTGCCGGTGAAGCGGCGCGCCAGGGTCGCCCGCGACACCCCGGCCAGCTCGCTCAATTCGGGTACCGTCCAGTTCTTTTCGGGCGCCTCGTGAATCGCCCGCAGCACCGTCGTCACCGCCGGATCGGTGAACGCGCCCGCCCACCCCGGAGCCCGCACCGCCGCCTGCTCGTCGAACCACGCCCGCAGCGCGAACAGCAACAGCGCGTCCAGCAGGGACGGCACCACCGCGTCCGATCCCGGCCGGGGTTCGGCGAGTTCACCCGCGAGCAGATCGACCGCCGCGCGCAGCGCCGGATGCCTGCCGGGCCGCGCGGGCAGGTGAATGAACTCCGGCAGCTCGTCCAGCATGGGATGGCCGCGCTTGCCGCCCAGCTCGTACGCGCCGCACAGCAGCGCGGTGCGCGGACCCGGCCCGACGATCTCGCGCGGCTCACCGGGCCTGGCGATCTCGGTGATGGGCGTAGCCGGATCGTCGGCGAGCAGATGATCCGCGCCGCGCGGCATGAGCAGCACGTCCCCGGCCCCGAGCGCGATGGACTCCCCCGCCGGGGTCAGCACCCAGCACGAACCCTGCAGCACCACATGGAATCCCGCGCCCGGCATCAGCGGATAACTCCGGCCCCACGGCGCGTGCCGGACGAACATCCCGGAGGTGGGGTTCGCGGTGCGAATCGCCGCGATGGTCTCGCTGAGAATATCCACCCGGCCCACCCTAGCGCGCGGGCGACATGACTTCCACACTCATGCCATGAGCGAATCGGATATGAAATCGAGCCGAACAGCCATTCATATGCTCATAAAGTCTCAATAATCTTCGATACATGACATCGACCAGCACCGCCCCGGCAGCCACCACCTCGACCGCTCCGGCAGACTCCACCGCCCCGCGCCCCGCCGCCATCGCCGTCTACGGCGCCACCGGCCACACCGCCGGCTACCTCCTCGACCGGATCCGGGAACTCGGCCTGACCCCGATCCTGGTCGGCCGCAACGCCGATCGCCTGCGCACCGCCGCCACCGCCGCGGGCCTGCCGGACGCCGAGGTCCGCGTCGCCGAGCTGAGTGATCACGCCGCCCTCGTCGCCGCGTTCGCCGGCGCCGACGTGGTGATCAGCGCGCTGTCCGCCTTCATCGAGCACGGCGAGGCCGTGGTGGCCGCGGCCATCGAGGCGGGCGCGCACTACACCGACACCTCGGGCGAACAGCTCTTCCTGGAGCGGGTCTTCGAAAACCACGGCGCGGCAGCCGAAGCCGCCGGGGTCACCCTGCTCTCGGGCATCACCGACAACAACCTGACCGGCGATCTGCTGGGCCACCTGGTCGCCCGCCGGGTGCAGGGACCGGCCGAGCTGGTCCTGAGCCACCTCAGCCGCAGCGGCGGCAACGGCTCCAAGGGCAGCGCGAAAACCGTACTGGCGAACCGGGATTGGTTCATCGGCGGCGGCTACCACTACGAGAACGGCGCACTCCGGGTCGGCGCGGCGACCAGGCATCCGGAGATGACCTTCCCCGGGGAGACCGCTCCGACGCCGGTGGTGAAGTTCCCGCAGTCCTCGGTGCTCACCATCCCCCGGCATTCGGCCGTGGCCTACGTGGCGGGCGCGGTGGCGGCGTCGATCAACGCGCATCTGAGCGGATTCACCGCCGCGGCACTGGATTCCATGCCCGAGGCGCCGGACGCGGATCTGCGGTACTACCTGATCGTGGACGCCTACGGCGCCGACGGCGCGGGCGTGCGCGGCCTGGTCGACGGCGTGGACTCCTACCGCGATTCGGCGATCATGGCGGTCGAGGTGGCGGTGCGGCTAGCGGAAGGCGGCATCGCGCCCGGCGCGCTCGCACCGGCGGAGGCCTTCGAGGCCGAGGAATTCCTGAATTCCCTCGCGCCGCACGGCATCACCTGGAGCATCGAACCCCGGTGACCCGGTCACCTCGCGCGGCCGCGGCGCCGGCCGGGCTAGGGTGGCCCCATGAGCGATGATCGGCCGAAACTCGCCGCCGAGCTGGATCTACAGCCGCACCCCGAAGGCGGGTGGTATCGCGAGACCTGGCGCAGTGCGGTGGAATTCGAGCCCGAGGGCTATGCCGGCCCGCGCTCGAGCGCGACGGCCATCTACTTCCTGCTCCTGGCCGGAGAGCAGTCCGCACCGCACACGGTGCGCTCGGACGAGATCTGGATGTGGCATCGTGGCGGTCCCCTACTGCTGAACATCGGGGGTGAGGAGATCATCCTCGGACCCGATGCCGAGCAGGGGCAACGGCCCCAGGCGGTGGTTCCCGGTGGGGTTTCCCAATCCGCCCGCCCGATGGGCGACGACTATGCCTTGGTGAGCTGTGTCGTCGCCCCGGGATTCGACTTCGCAGACTTCCGTCTGGACTAGTCGTCTATTTCGAGCAGACCTTCGGCGACCGCGTGGTCGATGGTCTTCTCGAGGTTCGGGCAGGAGTCCGGCCTACCGAAGATCGGCCCGGCCTCGGCCATCTTGCGGAAGACCGGGCAGTGATCGGCCGGATTGACCGTCCACTGCACCGTCTTCTGGTTCGAGCTGTGCTTGCGAACCATGACCTCGGTCCCGCAGGACTGACACGCGATCGGCGTCAGCCCGGACTCCATGTAGTGCGCTTTGTCGATGACCGTCTGGGCGCGCACCTGCGCTTGCCGCTCGGGACGGTCCGCGAAATCGGGTGCCTTCGCCCAGGTGGTCATCAGACGTTCGCCTCCTGCGAGGTCTCAGCGCCCGCGGCTTCGGCGGCCGCGGCGGCCTCCTTGGCTTCGCGCTTCTTGGCCATATTCTCCTCGACCTCGATGGCCCAGGCTTCATTGGCCTTGGTGGTATCGACCTCGAACTCGAAGCGCTGCGTCGACTTCGGATCCACGTCGGCGATATCGACGTAGAACTGGTCGTACCACCGGCGCAGCTGGTACACCGGGCCGTCTTCCTCGGTGAGCAGCGGGTTGTCGATCTTGGACTTGTGCTTCCAGATCTCGACGTCCTGCAGGAAGCCCTCGCTGACGCCGTCGGTCATCTTCCGCGCGAAGCCCTCGGCCTGATCGTCGGGCAGGCCCTTGGGCTTCTGCAGCGCGACGCCCCACTGCAGCACGAACGAGTTCTGCGTGACCGGGTAGTGGCAGTTGATCAGAACGGTCTTGACCTCGAACCCGCTGTAGATGTTCAGCAGCGGGTTGACCATGTACGACGGACCGAAGTACGAGGCTTCGGACTTGAGCAGCGTGTCGATGCCCGCCTCGGCCGCCGCACCCTTGTCCGGACGCCCCTTGGTCTCGAGGTACTGGGTGGCGATATGGCCCTCCAACACGTTCTTGAAATACGTCGGGTAGGCGTAGTGGATGTAGAAGAAGTGCGCCATGTCGACGACGTTGTCGATGATCTCGCGGCAGTTGGCGCCTTCGATCAGCAACGAGTTCCAGGTCCAGTCCGTCCACTCGCCGGACAGCTCCTCGAGCTGATTGCCGTCGGCGTCCTTGAACGGCCCGTCGATGTACGGGATGGTGACCTCGTCGGTGGGCTTGCTGCCCTCGTGGTCGTGCCACACGAACAGCTGCCCGTTACGCTCGAGCGTGTGCCAGGACCGGGTCCGCGCCAGCGGCGGAACGCGCCGCGCGTACGGGATGCCGGTGCACTTGCCGTCGCCGCCCCAGCGCCAATCGTGGAACGGGCACGCGATGGAATCGCCCTTGACCTCGCCCATGGACAGATCGCCGCCCAAATGCCGGCAGTAGCCGTCGAGGATCTTCAGATCACCCTTGCTGTCCATGAATACGACCAGCTTGGTCCCGAAGGCCTGGACCGAGTGCGGCTTGCCATCACGGAAGGTTTTCGCGAGACCCAGGCAATGCCAGCCCCGGGCGTACCGGGTGGGCATGGCACCCACGTCGATTTCGCGAACCTTCCCACGGGGACCCGGCGGGGTTGTCGACATTGTCATCCTCCTCTGGAAGTACTAGAACACGTTACAAAACAGCGGCGCTTCACGCCAGCTGTCCACCCAAACAACGGACAAAAGTCCTTGTGAGGCACGCCGCGCCCGGATCGGTCCGGCCGACGCCCTCTGTTCTCGACATAAATAAGAACGTGTTCTAGTCTCAGAGACAAACGAGAACCGCCCGATTACCCAGGCAGGAGCAACTGGCGCGATGACGCAAGAAGTAGTTGAGCGGGTCGAGGCACTGCTGCCCACTCTCCGCGAGCGGGCCCAGCAAGCCGAGGACCTGCGGCAGATTCCCGAGGAGTCCATCAAGGATCTCCAGCAGGCCGGCTTCTTCAAGCTGCTGCAGCCGCGTCAGTGGGGCGGCTACGCCGCGGACCCCGTCGTCTTCTACGACACCGTTCGCAAGATCGCCAGCGCGTGCGGTTCCACCGGCTGGGTCGCCGGCATCATCGGCGTGCACAACTGGCACCTGGCCCTGTTCGACCAGCGCGCGCAGGAAGAGGTGTGGGGCGAGAACACCGACGTCCGCATCTCCTCCTCCTACGCGCCCATGGGTGCGGGCCTGGTGACCGAGGACGGCACCGGCTACACCGTGAACGGTTCCTGGGCCTGGTCGTCGGGCTCGGGCCACGCGGACTGGGTGGTCGTCGGCGGTCCGGTCATCAAGAACGGCAAGCCGGTCGACTTCGGCAGCTTCCTCATCCCCCGCACCGAATACGTCATCAACGACGTGTGGAACGTGGTGGGCCTGCGCGGCACCGGCTCCAACACCATCGTGGTGGAGAACGTCTTCGTGCCCAAGCACCGCTTCCTGAGCTTCCGCGCCATGGGCGAGCTGAAGTCGCCGGGCCTGGAGCAGAACACCGACCCGGTGTACAAGATGCCGTGGGGCACCATCCATCCCACCACCATCTCCGCGCCGATCGTCGGTATGGCCTACGGCGCGTACGAGGCGCACGTGGAGCACCAGGGCAAGCGCCTGCGCGCCGCCTACGCCGGTGAGGCCGCCAAGGACGATCCGTTCGGCAAGGTCCGCATCGCCGAGGCCGCCAGCGACATCGACGCCGCCTGGCGTCAGCTCTCGGGCAACGTGGCCGACGAGTACGCGCTGCTGGTCGCCGGCGAAGAGGTGCCGTTCGACGTGCGCGCCCGCGCCCGCCGTGACCAGGTGCGCGCCACCGGCCGCGCCGTGGCCTCCATCGACAAGCTGTTCGAGGCCTCGGGCGCCACCGCGCTCGCCAACGGCACTCCGCTGCAGCGCTTCTGGCGCGACGCGCACGCCGGCCGCGTGCACGCCGCCAACGACGCCGAGCGCGCCTACGTCATGTACGGCACCCACGCGTTCGGGCTCCCGATCACCGACACGATGGTGTAGTCCATGACCACTGTCGAAGAGATCACCTTCGAGTCCACCTCGAAGTACGCCCAGGTCCGCGAAGACCTGAAGCTGCACTACCACGAGGCCGGCGTCGGCAACGGCCCCACCATCGTGCTGCTGCACGGCGGCGGGCCCGGCGCGTCGTCGTGGTCCAACTTCTCGAAGAACATTCCGGTGCTGGCGCGGGAGTTCCACGTGCTCGCGGTGGATCAGCCCGGGTTCGGGCTGTCGGACAAGCCGGTCGATCACCCGCAGTACTTCGTGCACAGCTCGTCCGCGCTGAAGGACCTGCTGGACACGCTCGGGATCACCGAACGCGTGCACCTGCTGGGCAATTCGCTCGGCGGCGGCGCGGCCACCCGGTTCGCGCTGGACTACCCCGATCGCGCGGGCAAGCTCGTGCTCATGGGCCCCGGCGGGTTGTCCACCAACCTGTTCGCGCCGGACCCCACCGAGGGCGTCAAGCTGCTGAGCAAGTTCAACTACCAACCGACCCGCGAGAACCTCGAGGCGTTCCTGCGGATCATGGTGTTCGACCAGAAGCTCATCACCCCGGAGCTGATCGACGAGCGCTTCGCCTCGGCGTCGCTGCCCGAGTCCCTCGAGGCCACCCGCGCGATGGGTAAGTCCTTCGCGGGCGCGGACTTCGAGAAGGGCATGATCTGGCGTGACGCGTACAAGCTGCGCCAGCCCGTGCTCATGGTCTGGGGCCGCGAGGACAGGGTCAACCCGATCGACGGCGCGCTGGTCGCGCTGAAGATGGTGCCGCGCGTGCAGCTGCACGTGTTCGGCGGCTGCGGGCACTGGGCGCAGCTGGAGAAGTTCGACGAATTCAACCGCCTGGCAACCGACTTCCTGCTCGGCGTCAAGGAGAAGTGACCATGGGTATTCGAGCTCTCGGATACATGCGCATCGGGGCCACCGACATGGCGGCCTGGCGTGAGTACGGGCTCAAAGTGCTCGGCATGATGGAGGGCACCGGGCCCGACCCGGACGCGCTCTACCTGCGGATGGACGATTTTCCGGCGCGCCTGGTGATCGTTCCCCACGAGAGCGACCGACTGCTCGTCTCGGGCTGGGAGGTCACCGACGGGCCCGCGCTGCAACGACTTCGGGAGACCCTCGCCAAGCACGGCGTCGAGTTCACCGAGGGCACCAAGGACGAGCTCGCCGAGCGCCGCGTCGAGGGCATGATCCGGTTCGCGGACCCGGCGGGCAACGTCCTCGAGGCGTTCTACGGCATGCAGTACCTGGGCCGCCGCTTCGTCAGCCCGTACGGCCACAAGTTCGTGACCGCCGAGCAGGGGCTGGGCCACGTGGTGCTGACCTGCACCGACGATGCCGCCGCGCAGGCGTTCTACCAGGACGTCCTGGGCTTCCGGCTGCGTGACTCGATGCGGCTGCCGCCGCAGATGGTCGGCCGCGACGCCGACGGTGATCCGGCGTGGCTGCGGTTCTACGGCTGCAACCCGCGCCATCACGCGCTGGCGTTCCTGCCGCTGCCGAACCCGACCGGCATCGTGCATCTCATGGTCGAGGTGGAGAACTCCGACGACGTCGGCCTCTGCCTGGATCGGGCCAACCGCAAGAAGGTCAAGATGTCGGCTACCCTCGGTCGCCATATCAACGACAAGATGCTGTCGTTCTATATGAAGACCCCGGGCGGATTCGACATCGAATTCGGCTGCGAGGGTTTGGAAGTCGAGGACGATTCCTGGATCGCCCGGGAGTCCACGGCGGTCAGCCTGTGGGGTCACGACTTCACCGTCGGATTCAAGTAGCGCGAACGAAGAGGGCGACAATGACCACGACCGACGAACAGCCGGCCATCGATCCGCGGCAGTTCCGCAATGTGCTGGGCCAGTTCTGCACCGGTATCACCGTCATCACCACCTTCGGGGAGGACGGCGCGCCGATCGGCTTCGCCTGCCAATCGTTCGCCGCCCTCTCGCTGGAACCGCCCCTGGTCCTGTTCTGCCCCACCAAGGGGTCCAAGTCCTGGGCGGCGATCGAGGCCAACGGGAAGTTCTGCGTGAACATCCTGGCCGAGGAGCAGCAGCCGGTCTGCGCGCGTTTCGGCTCCCGCGAACCCGACAAGTTCGCCGGGGTCGGCTGGCGCACTTCGGAACTGGAACTCCCGGTGCTGGACGACGCGCTCGCCACCATCGAGTGCGTCGTGGACCGGGTCGTGGACGGCGGCGATCACTACATCGTCATCGGCCGGGTGCAGGCGCTGTCCGAGTCCACCGATTCCGGGCGGCCGCTGCTGTTCTACCGGGGCCAGTACACGGCCATCGAACCGGAGAAGACGGTGCCCGCGCCGTGGCGCGCGGACCTCGAGCACTTCCTGACGAACACCACGCTCGACACCTGGCTCTGAGTTCACGCTCTCGGCTATTCGAACGCATCCCCGTCGCGATCGCGGCGGGGATGCGTTTTTCGTTGTCGCGGTGGTGTGGGTACTGGCGTCCGCGAAATCCTGGGAAATCGGGGATCGCGCCGGGGGCCGAAACTCGCTGGTACCGGCCGGTTTCCATTGGTAGGCTGGGGCTATCACTCGACCGGGGGCCCGATGCTCAGCTTTCTCGCCAGCCTCATAGAACCGATATCCACCCATGTGATCCCGCAGCTGAAGAAGGTTCCCAAGAAGGCGTGGATCGTCATCGGGTCGGTCACCGCCGCGGTGGTCTTCCTGGTGCTCGGATTCGCCGGCGGGCAACGCTACGAGACCCACGCCGCCAAGGCCCCCGCCACCACCCGGGTCGGCGGCGTCGATCTGGCGCAGCACTGCATCTCCTACGGCTTCACCGGCGTGAACGGCGCCCAGTGCATGTCCGAGATCCAGCTCGACCTGGCCTGCAACTGGCAGTACCAGCGAAACGACCTGCAACTGCGCTTCTCTCGCGACGACCCGAACAGCGGCGTCTGCTACCGGCCCGACGGCCTCTCGATGACCGGCATCAAGGATCTCCCCGGCTACTGCCGCGAGACCTTCCCCTCGAGCGACAACGTCCGCGCCGCCGTGGTCACCCTCGAGACCGGCAAGAAGACCTGGGTCTGCCAGTCCGAGGTGGACATGCGCATAGCCTGCATCTGGCAGTACCAGTCCCCCGACCTCCAGGCCCGCAAGGTCGACGACAACTGGTCCTGCTACAAGTAGCGCGGCTATCGCGAGCGCAGCAGTCCCCACTGCGCCGCGCGGGCGCCGATCTGGAATCGGGTCGTCACGCCCAGCCTGCAGATCAGGTCGGCGACGCCGCGGCGGTAGGTGCGCAGGGAGATGTTCAGTTCGCGGGCGGCGGCGTCATCGGTGAGGCCGCGGTCGAGCGTGCCGAGAATGGCCATGGCGCGCTCGTCGCCCGCGATGTGGGCCGCCGCCGGGCGGGGCGCGATTCGTTCCGCCGATTCCCATGTCATGGTGGCGAATCGGTGGATGGCGCCGATCAGCGCGGGGTCGCGCACCAGCACCATGTACGGCTGCCGCGCGCCCACTCCGCTCCAGAGCACGGCGGCGTGCCGGTCGATGATGAAGGTGTTGTGGAAATCGCCCGACGTGACCCGGATCTCGGGGACGAGCGAGGAGTCCTCGAGCAGCGGGCGCCGGTCGCCCGAATCCAGGTAGTCCGGCGAGTACAGCAGGCGGACCTGCTTGCCGGTGGCCAGCAGGTCGCGAATCACGCTGTGTCCCAAGCCGGAATGACGGTGCAGCGGACTGGATACGGCCACCACCGCCTCGGTGCGGACGCGTCCGAGCAACTGCCGTACATCGCTGCCGACGTCCGCGCCCGGGCGCAGACTGATGATGCCGGGCGGGATCCGATCGTGCTGCCGCATTCCCCCATCATGTCCCCGAAATCCGGCGCTCGCGGAAGTTGGCAGCTTCCTGCCGAATTCGGGGAGGCGGGGTCGCGCGGATCTACCTTCGGCCGATGCACATCAGCTACACCGCGGAACAGGATCGGCTGCGTATGCGGCTGCGTGAGTATTTCGCCGATCTCATGACACCGGACTTGCGCGCCGGACTGACCGGGCCCGGCGGCGAACACGGCGACGGCGTCGCCTACCGGGAGCTGGTACGCCGGCTCGGCCGGGACGGATGGCTGGTGCTGGGCTGGCCCGTCGAGTTCGGCGGGCAGGGCCGGCCGATGGTGGAGCAGATGATCTTCACCGACGAGGCGGCCGCGGCGGGGGTGCCGGTGCCGTATCTGACCATCAATACGGTGGGGCCGACCATCATGCGGTACGGGACCGAGGCGCAGCGGGCGGAATTTCTGCCGCGTATCGCGCGGGGTGAATTGCACTTCTCCATCGGGTATTCCGAGCCGGAGGCCGGAACCGATCTCGCCGCGCTGCGCACCCGGGCGGTGCGCGTGGGCGACGAGTTCGTCATCGACGGCGAGAAGATGTGGACCAGCCTCATCGAGTACGCCGACCACGTGTGGCTGGCCGCGCGGACCGATCCGGCGGCGGGCAGGCACGGTGGGTTGTCGGTGTTCATCGTGCCGACCGAGTCCGAGGGCTTCTCCTGGACCAAGGTGCACACCATGGCCGGGGTGGGCACCAGCGCCACGTACTACTCGGGCGTGCGGGTCCCCGCGGCGAATCTCGTCGGCGGGGAGAACCGGGGCTGGGGGTTGATCACCAATCAGCTCAATCACGAACGGGTGGCGCTGAGTTCGGCCGCGCCGCTGACGGAATCGTTGCGCCAGGTGCTGGAGTGGGCGCGGCGGACGCGGCGACCGGACGGGTCCCGGGTGATCGACGCCGAATGGGTGCGGACGCATCTGGCCCGGGTGTACGCGCACGCCGACTATCTGCGGTTGCGCAATTGGCGGACGGCGGCGGCCATCGAGGCGGGCGAGCTCGGGCCCGAAGATGCTTCGGCCACCAAGGTTTTCGGCACCGAGTTCGCGACCGAGGCGTATCGCTTGCTCATGGAGGTGCTCGGTCCGGAGTCGATCGTCCGCGCCGATTCTCCCGGCGCGCTGCTGCGCGGCCGGATCGAGCGCTACCACCGGTCGTCGCTGATTCTCACCTTCGGTGGCGGCGTCAACGAGGTGCAGCGCGACCTCGTCGCCAGAACCGCTCTCGGCCTGCCCGTCACCCGCTGAATTCGCGAGGAAACCATGGATTTCACACCTACCGAGGCTCAGCATGACCTCACCGCGCTCACCCGCGAACTGCTCACCGGCCGGGCGGCGGCTCCGGACCGGGCCGATGGCACCGGCTTCGACCGTGAGCTCTGGACCCGGTTCGCGAAGGCCGGGCTGCTCGATATCGCCGTACCGAACGAGCTGGGCGGCAGCGGATTCGGCGTCCTCGAACAGTGCGCGGTCCTGGTCGAGATCGGGCGCGCCGTGGCGCCGATCCCGTACGCGGCCGCCATCGCGGTCGGGGTGGGCGCCCTCGCCCGGTTCGGCACGCCCGAACAGTTCGAGCGCTGGGCCGCCCCGGTACTGCGCGGCGAGGGCCCGATCGCTCCCGTACTCTCCACCGAGTTCGGTGCGCTGACCGCCGTCCGGAACCGGGGCACCTGGCGCATCACCGGATCGAGCAGTGTGGTTACCGCCGGCGCGCACGCGGATTCCTTTCTGGTGCAAGCGAACACCGCCGCCGGTCCGCTACTGGCGATGCTCGACCGGCACACCCCGGGTCTCGTCGTCCGGAGCCAGCGCGTGGTCGATGCCGCCGATGCCGCGCTCCTGGAATTCCACGACGTCGTGGTACCCGGCGACGCGATCGTCGGCGACCGGCACTCGGGCGACACCGCCGTGGCCTGGGCGCACCGGCACGCGACCCTGGCCGCCTGCGCGTACCAGCTGGGAAACCTCGACCGCGCCCTCCGCGCGACCGCCGACTACGCCCTCACCCGCCACCAGTTCGGCAAACCCATCGGCGCGTTCCAAGCGGTCCGCCAGCGCCTGGCCGACGCCCTCATCGACGTGGACGCGGTCCGCCTCCCCCTCTGGCGGGCCGCCTGGCTGGAGTCCGAGTCCCGCCCCTGCGCCCCCGAACTCGCGGTGGCCGCCTTCTGGGCGGCCGAGGCCGGCCACCGCGTGGCCCACACCGCCGTCCACGTCCACGCGAGCACCGGCATCTACCTCGACCACCCCCTGCACCGCCACTTCCTGGCCGCCAAACGCGTCGAGTTCACCCTGTCCGGCGCCACCACCCACCTCCGCGCCCTCGGCGCCCACCTGGCACAGGCGACCTGACCGATTCCCCCGGCTGAAAACGATTGGCAGTCCAGCCTTCGCCATCGGTATGTTGTTGGGGAAGAAGGGATTTCATACGTGACTATCATTCGCCGACTGGCGGGCGTCGCCGTTTTCACCGCGCTGGCGACGGCGGCCGTTTCCGGTGTTGCCGCCGCGGCACCGGACGAAGCGGCCTACCTCGACGCGGTGGCCGCCGCACTGCCCGCGTTCAGTGACGGGGTGCGGACCAAGCCCGACGCCGTCCTGCAGGACGGCTACAAGGTTTGCGCGGCCCTCGGGCACGGCATCGCCGCCGAAGAACTCGCCACCGCGATGCAGAGCAACGTCTCGCGCGACTCGCGCGGACGTATCACCATCACCGACGAACAGGCCCGCCTCTACATAGCCGCGGCCCAGGACAACCTCTGCCCCACCTGGTAGCCCACCGACCCCGAACGCTCCCGGCGGCCCACGCCCCGGGAGCGTTCGCCGTCTCGGCCAATCATCAAGCGGCGGGGCGGGAACCGCGGCGGTAGCGGCCCGGG